>JBMOFU010000116.1:0-11496 GCA_049318725.1 Phototrophicaceae bacterium
GTTTCAGTTGGGATTGGGGTGGCCGTTTCGGTTGGGATTGGGGTAGCTGTTGCGGTAACTGTCACGGATGGGATCGGCGTGGTGGTTGCCGTAAACGTTGCTGTAGTAGCAGGCGTCGGTGAAAGCAGCGGGGTATCTGTGGGGGTTAATTGTGCCTCATTGATGAGCGGCAATGTCGTTAGGTCACTATTCCAGCGGACAAGGTTAGTTGCGATCCATGCAAACTCATCTGCGCGTGGCGTTGCACCCGCAACCTCTGGCGGTGTGTAGGCGACCATCACCCAAGCGCCGTCTGCACTGCGCGCCAGCGGCGTCACAAACTGCCCATTGACCCCTTGACCGATCCTCAAATAGCCCTGCCCCGGCCCTGCACGCAGATACGCCACATCTGAAATGCTGTTGATCCAGTTGCCCACTGGGGTATTGGTCGGGAAGAACGGTGTGGCGGTTTCTTGGCCGGGGATCACCGTCGGGGTAAGCGCATTTTCTGGGACGATTGGCAAGACATCAATAGACTGCACCCAAAACCCTAAATCGCGCCGAATCCAGCCGTAGCTCCCCCGAAAATAAGCGACTAGCACCCAATCCCCCGCTTCATTGCGGCTGACGGGGAACAACAGGTCACCCGTTTTGAGGTTGCCCACGGGCGGGTAGGCTTCGCCGGGGCCACCGCGTAAAAATACATCTGGAGCCGTGACGCTGTTAAAGGATGGCGTGATAGTGGGGTTCCCTTGCGCTTGGGCGCGCCAACGCACCCCAACGACAACCGCTAAGAGCGCCCACCCCATTATGACCATCCCCAGCACGCGATATAGTCGGCTCATCAAGCGCCCCATTTTCATCATTGACCTACTGTGAACTGCACGAGGTTGCCCAACGGCACACCATTCGCGGAAAATTGTACCGTCCATGCCCCTAAAGAATAGGGTTCAACGTAAAACCAAATGCAAATGTCATCTTCAAAGGTGTTGGTTACAAGGGCATCTTGCAGGGCATTTTGCCCACTATGGAACCAATCAATGCTGATGAGGGTGTTTGGCGGCAAGTTTTGTAAGCGCTGCACCGCATACACTCTTGGGATGCCTGCCGGGTAGCTGTCTGCGATACCTTCTCCGCAGCCATCTGAATCACGGATGGATTCAGCAACGTAGGTTTCAAGCACCTGAAGGTTATCAGGGAGGGTATTTGCTGCCCCTGCCTCTGGGGTGATTGCCGCTGCTGCTGTGCCGCGTAAACGCTCAAATTGAGCGATCACCTGAACGGTAGGCGGGTCACCTGCGCGTACCGTACTTAACAGGATGTTGTTCATCACCTGCCCTTCGGCCACTTGGGTTTCTGCCGCCACCACTGTACGGATGACGCGGGTTTGTTCCACGACGTTGGTTTCACGGTAGCCCGCCGCTTCAGTGACATACCCGCGATTTTCAACCACCAACGTTGCCGCTGGGTTGTCTAGCAAGCCGGCACAACTGGTCAACAAACAGACCATCACTAAGCCAATGGGACGTTTCCACATGGTTAGCGGCGTCCTTGCCAGCGCACTTGCCACACGCTTGCAGGGCTACGCAGGGCAACGGCTGTACCCACGTTGATGTTGAGCAAGCTCAACTGCCCCTGTACAGTACCATCTACGGCCAGCGATGGGCGTGTATAGCCCGCCAACATCGAGCCGTCAGGGGAAAAACGCCCGTCGGTCATGAACCCACCCTGATAGAGCGGCACTAGCCCGGCCACCGTGTCATAATCATAGAGGCTTAATGGGCTAGGCCCCTCCGGTTGAATGCCGGGCGTGACCAACAAGCGTAAGGTATCTCGGCGGCGGTTGGGCAACCAAACAGCGTCGGCCACTGAAATGCTATCTGGCAAAACCATAGTAGGGGAATCTAGGGTCGTCAATGCCGTGATCTGGACGCCCGGCCTGCTGTAGGCGCCGTCTGGTGCAAAGGGCGCAAAGGTCATGATGCGGCCATCGGGCAACCAAGTGGCATTGAGGTACCCGAAGGGCAATTCTAACAGTTCGCGCGTATTGAGGTCAATCATACCGCTCGAACTGCCTTCAAAGTAATTAATATCCACCAGCAACGCGGCAAAATTCGGTGCAAAACGCGGGTGATAGGCAATGCGCGTGTTGTCTTCTGCATAGACGTTTTCAAACAGCTTGGTGGGTGTACCGCCCGTCGTCGGCACCGTCCAGATACCGTTGTCGGCGTAGGCCAGCGTTTGCCCATCTGGACTAAAGGCGGCTTGGGCGTTGATGTCTGCGCTCAAGGTCACTAGCGGAACAGCGGGTTCACTGCTGTTGAGCGAGAGGCGCCATAATTCCCCACCGCTGCTATACACCAGTGTGTAGCCGTCAGGCGCAAGCTGATAGCCGCGCAAGTCTGCGGTAGCGCGGGTCAACGGGAAGGGTTGGCCGCCGTCGGGCGGCAACTGCCACAGTTGGGCAACACGGTTTTCATCTTCGGCCAAGAAGAATAAGTTGTTCGGCAACGCATATCCGCTGACCAACGGCAAAGACAGCGCACCCCACCCATAGGTTACAACATTGGCTAACGGGAGCGTGAAACCGCTCCCGTTAATCGGGTTGACCAACGCCAGCCCACCCCCTGCAAAAACGACCAGCAATTCCCCATTCGGCGCCCAACGGGTTTGATCGGTGGCAATGTCTGCCTCACCAATCACATCGGCGCGCCCGCGTACTGGGTTGACCAGCGTGTAACGGCCTGTGGTTGCGGCTTCGGGCGTCGTCGGCCAACTGAGGGTGGCAATCTCGCCACTGTCGAGCAGGGTGAGCGCGCTGTAAGTGCGGGTGGGCGCAAGTAATTCCGTTTGCGCGTTGGCAAGCGCAAAGTCTATTCGGTATAGCCCGCCGACGGTTGGAGCAAAGACCATCACACCTTCGCCCAACCACAAAATATCCAACGACGCGGGAACCGCCCCAATCAGCGTTGCCTGCACGATTTCGCGCTCCACGCGGTACACCTGCCAGATTTTCGACGGGTTTTCTGCCGCTAAATAGCCGCCATCCGGCGACCAGCGCAAGCGTGTAAAGCCTGTGCCATCGGCGCTATCGGTGATGGAGATGGTGTGCGGGGGGATGTCTCTAAACTGCAATCGTGCGCCGTTGGGGGTCGTATAGGCAAAGGCGCGCGCATCGGGTGACCATACCACTGTATCGTTTAGCACGCGGTAGGGTGGCAGTGGCGGATTTCCATCCACAAGCCGCCAGTTCCCTGTGTTGACTTCCGTCAACGCTAACGCCGATTCGGTGCGGTAGCTCAACCATTGGCCGTCGGGCGTGACGGCAAAATCTACAACAAACTGGCCTTCGGGTGTGACCTCTGTAATGCCGCTTGCGCCTACCCCATAGCGGGTAACGCGCCCGGCATTGGTCAGCACATACAGGTCAGTGGGCAGGTTTAAGCCCTCTTGGGCAAGCGTTGCCTGTTGAACCAGCAACAGGCACAGGCTCAATACCCACACAAACAGGGGCGCGAAAGGTCGCGCCCCTGTTTGTTGTTGCTGACTGTTGTACCGCCAAGCCATCACAGTGCCTATTTGTTAGACATCGCTGCTGAACGCGCCCGGCTGGTCACGACGGCTTCCGCTGCAAAGCGCACTTCTGGCTCGCTACTGTTCAGCGCGTCGTTGAGCAAATCTTGCGAAACCCGTTCGCTTTCTTCATTACCTCCAGATTCCAGCGTCATCAGGCTGGTTGCCACTTTGACGATCTGCGCTTTGATGCGGGGGTTGGTTTCGCCATGATAGGTGCGGCGGATAATGCCGGGGGTACGGGTATGGCGCATCCATGCCAGCGGCCAAATGACGGCTTCGCGTGTTTCGGGCATATCGTCAATCAACGCAGTTTCTAGCGCGTCAATCATCAAATCTGCTGCCTTGCTTTGCGACACATCAATCTTCAGGTAGTTGGTGGCGTGGAAGAAGCCGCGCAACACTTGGCGCAAGGTTTCGCCGCGTGTGCGGCCAATAATCCCAGAAAGCTCGCTGAGCCAACTCTCTCCAGATAGTTCAAGCAAGCTCAAGGTAGCGGCATACTTGACTTCGGGTTCGGCATCGTTCATCGCGTCGCGGACGATGGGCTTGGCTTCGGGGGTATCGCTTTGGCCGAGTGCCTCTAACGCCTTGATACGCACATCCGGGTCTTTGGCCGTTTCAAGCACCAACTTCAATACGGGGATGGCGGCTGAATCTTGCGTGTCACGCAAGCCCCACGCGGCAGCCTGTAGCACGTTGTCGTCCTCATCTTTGAGGACTTCAACCATCAGCTTGTAGGCGTTCAACTCGCGCAGGTCACACAGCGCATAAATTGCCCCTTCCCGCACCCGCGAGTCGGCATCTTGCAATGCCTTGCGGATGAGCGGTTCGGCGGCAAACCAAGAAAACCCGTATAAGTGGCGGGCAACGCTGGCGCGTGAGGTTGGCTCACCGTCCTTGAGGACTTTTTCCATCGTCACACGCGCATCACGATCTCCGCGCCGCGCCAACATCTTGGCGGCGTTGTAACGCACGAAAAAATCTTCACTGCGTAGCGCTGCTTCGGCAGCATCTAAACTAATTGCCTCCGGCGGAAGCATATTCAACATGGTGGCGACACCGCGCAAAGACAGGCGTCGTTGCCCCTTTTGCCCGGTGATGACGGCTAAACGCGGTTCGCGCCCCGTGACTTTCGTTTCTACCATTTTTGCCCTCTCTTAGCGCAGGGATACCAGAGCCACATCTTTAACAAGCACGTTATTGGTCTTTATGTCGGTGACGGTGATCCGCAATTGGCGCTTGTCATCAATCATAAACGATGCCTTTAGGCGGTTTTCGCCGGGGGCGCCGGGCGGGTCGAGCTTGGCAAGCGCCTTAAGGACATCGCCTTCATTGAGCGGGATGATCTGTTCGCCACTTTCCCCCGCCTGCGCGACAAACACTGCCTGCCCATCTTCATATTTGACCTCTAACATCGAGATTGAATCGGTATCAATCTCGCCAATCACAAATTCAACTTCTTTTTGGTTTTTATGTGCCGCGCCCAACACAATATCAATCGGCGCTTCGGTTGGGTAGCGGCTGCCCATCGGGATGATCTCGTCAAACACATGGTTGCCTGTGGTTTCGTCAAGGTAACGCAGGCCATAACTGTGGATCAGATAATCTTCGAGGCCAAACCCTGCCGCCAGTTGTAATGCCCCTTCTGCCACTGCCGTAAAGGGCTTGTCTGCACGAACGGCCAAGTCGCTAAAATACTGCTTGAGCGTGTTTTGCACCGACGGCATCAGCGATGTGCCGCCCACCATCAACACATGATGCACGTCCTCTTTGAATACCCCACGTTGGCGCGAAACGTGCATGACCTTATCAATCACATGGCGCAGCGCCGTAAAGAACCCGTTTTCTTCGAGGATGCCTTCTAGCACCTCACGGGTGACTTTCTGGCTATAGTCTTTGCCTTCTGCGCTGAACTCTAGCGTGGTTTCGCTGACATCAGACAGTTGAATTTTGGCCTGTTCGCAGAGTGTCAGCAAGATAGCATAGTCTTTGCCGAGCGATTTAGCGGTCAAATTCTGTTGCTTCAAGACCCACGTTAGCAACCACTGGTCAATGTCGCTGCCGCCCAAAATGCGTCCCGCTTTGGCAAAAACCTTCGCCGCATGTTGATTGGTATTCCCTCGCAGCAAACGACTGAGGATGCCGCCGGTCTTTTCGCCACTTTCTGGCAATTGGACGAGCGACAGGTCTAGGGTGCCGCCGCCGAAGTCAAAGACCATCACCGCAGCGCCGGGCTTGGTCACTGCATAGCCCAATGCCGCTGCAGTAGATTCATCCACGATGCGGATTTTTTCAGCGGGGATCGTCTCAATGACGGTGCTTAACCATGACAGATAATTCTCAAAAGAGGCCACCGGAGCGGTTAAGACCAACTGTTCAATGTCGTCTAGCGGGTAAGGCAGTGAAGCAATCACCCGTTTGACGAACAACGTTCCCGCGTCGAGGTCTGCAAATTCGATCCCATCAATAATGCGTGGGTCGGGGGCAGGCTGTGCGACAATGCCGCGCTTAAAGTTACGGAACAGGCGATTGTCGCGTTGACGGTCTAGCCCCTCGCGGCGGACTTCTAAACCGATTTTGGCTTGCTTCCCTTTTGCGTCAGCGACATAAACCAAAGACGGTACAACTGCCGGATGATTTGGAATGGTATCATCAGTAATGTCTGCCAGTTTAACAATCTCTGGCGCTTCTTTGTCGGCGTTCCAACGCGCAATTACGCTGTTGGTCGTCCCGAAGTCAATTGCGAGTTTGTGACCCATATGCAGGCGTTCCCCGTTGCACGTTAACCCAATTACAACCAACCATAGATTGTAGTGAAAAGGTCGCTAATTCGCCAATATCAGAAGGATTTTGGCCGCACCGAAATTTTTGCACAATTATTTAACACACTTTTTCGTGTAAAATAGATAATATGATGATGCCCCCACCTCAAGATAGCCCGATCATTGGGCGAAAGCGATCCATGAACCGATGCTGGCCGTACAACCTGAAACCCTAAACAGAACCGCCCCCGTCACTGCTGTGATTTCACGGGTCGTCAAACCAGAGTGCGAACACGACTTTGAAGCGTGGCTTCACAATATCACCGATGCTTGTTCAGAATCCCCCGGCTATATGGGCAGCGATCTTATCCGCCCAAGCGCTGACCGCTGCGAATATGTGACGATCTTCCGCTTTGACACCTATGACCACTTACGCCGCTGGGAAGATTCTGAAGTTGCCCATTATTGGCTGGAGCGCGTCAAACCCTTGATTCTGCGCCAGAGTGGGCTACAGTTGCAAACTGGGCTTGAATATTGGTTCCGCCGCCCCAATGAGCCGCGCCCCAATGTGTTGAAGCGCTCTGTGGTAACGTGGATCGGCCTCACCCCACTGGTGTGGATTGTGCCGCCATTTTTAGCACCCTACCTAGACTGGATGCCACATCTGGCCGCCGTCGCGGTGTCTAACGCAGTGACGGTCTTAATGATGTCCTACTTGGTCATGCCATTTTTAACCCACGTTTTTGATCGGTGGTTATTCCCACATCATGCCACAAAGCACTAATGTGACGGTACAGCCTGCACAAGCGGAAGATATTCCTGCGCTGGTGGCGTTATGGGCAGAACAACAGAGTTTGATGCAGCAACTTGACCCGCGCCTAGCGCTGTGGGCTGCTGAACACAACATCACCCCCCAACAGCTAGAAGCCCGTTTTTACGCCACCCTTAGCCAGCCTTCCCCCCATGTGGGGCTGTGGTCGGCAAAAAGTGACCCAAAGTTACTCGGCGGGATTCACATCACCGTCACCGAGACAGGCGCTACAGTAGATACGCTGTTCATTGACGCCCATCACGGGCAAGGGGTGGGCAGCGCCCTACTGGACGCTGTACAGGCATGGTTGCAGGCCAATCACCCTCAGGTCAAATCCGTGAATGTGACTGTGCCAAAGGGATTCGCCGTTGAACAGGCCTTTTGGCGGGCAAAGGGTGCCAGCGTCCTATATGAAGTGATGTTGCTGCCACTAAAGGGCGGGCGCTAATGCAAATCCGTCCAGCACGGCGCGGCGACGTAGGCGAAATTGCCGAACTGTGGGCGGCACTGGTTGACGCCCATCAAACCCTTGACCCCAGATTGCCTCGCCCGCTCATAGATGGGCGCGAACGCTATGCGCGCATGATCTTCGACCGACTAGATACGCCGACAATGGCGGCTTGGGTGGCGGTCAATCATCGCGGTCTGATTGTTGGGTATGTGTTGGTGTTCATCATTGATTTGGTCGTAGAGCCGTTCATCCCAGAGCAAGCCGGCCTCATTGCTGATTTATACGTTCAACCCGAAGTTCGCCAACAAGGGATTGGCACGCAGTTGGTACAGGCCAGCCTTGATTGGTTCAAGAAACAAGGCATCAAAACCGTAGAATGGGAAGTTGCCGCACACAATCATGCAGGGCGTGCCTTTTGGGAACGCATCGGCGGGCGTGCCTTGATGACACGAATGCGCTTAGATCACTCCATATAGCCTGACGCTTTATCAGCAAAATCTTACTTTAATCCTCTAGCATCATCCCCTGAATGATCCCCCTTGACATTTTAGAGTAATCGCTCTAATCTAATTAGAGTAATTACTCTAGCTAGATTGCGCGCATGAAAACCAAAGATCGCATCCTTGCAGCTGCTGTAGAACTGTTCAATCGAGAGGGCACGGCACAGATTTCTACCAATCACATTGCGGAAGCCGCCGGAATCAGCCCCGGTAACTTGTACTATCACTTTCGCAATAAAGAAGAAATCATCCGTGCCGCCTGTACGCAACTGTTCACCCTCACAGGGGAAATGTTTACTTTGCCAGAGGGTCAATTGCCCACATTAGACGATGTAAAGCGTTGGGTGAAAGAGAATTTTATGGTGACTTGGCAATATGCCTTTGTCTACCGTGAACTCCCCGCTTTGACTCGTCATGACGCTCAATTGGCGCTTGAGTATGCCGCTGTGCGTCAGCGGGGTTATGAAGGTTTTGTGGGATTGATCGGTGTTCTGAAAATGGCCGGGGTATTCGTCCCTACCCTTGACGACGACACTGTGATTCAGCTTGCAGACCTGTTATGGCTCATCACCGAATCTTGGCTGACGGCGCTTGAACTGCAAGGGCAGGCCGCAAGCGATGAGCAGATGCAACGCGGCGTTGACCTGATGTTACTTGTCTTGAAACCCTACTTGGCTTGAGATTACATCAAGCCCACACTTGGAGACCGCTATCATGAATAACAACCGTATCGCTGGAATCTTTTTGATTCTTGTTCCCTTAGCGTTTAATGTCGCCTTCTTCGCACTGGGGAGCAGCTTTAGCTACCCCGATATTTTACGTCAACCCACCGACGCCATCCTTACCCAGTTTGTTGCCGGAGGGGATGGCCTTGTGGCGCTGTGGTATGTGTTCGGGATCACGGCAATATTGGCGATCCCGCTGGCCTTGCTGCTCAATGGGGTATTCCACGAAGATCACCCGCAATTGGCACAGTCTGCCGCAATCGTGGGAACATTGAGCGGTTTAGTGCAGGTGATGGGCTTATTCCGTTGGGTGTTCCTCGTTCCCGGCCTTGCTGCAACCTACGTTGACCCCACCGTAGACCCGGCTACTCGTGCGGCAGCCATCGTCGTGTTTGAAGCCGCCCACCAGTATCTTGGGGTAGCGGTGGGGGAACATTTAGGTTATCTGTTCACTGGGGCGTGGACGATCTTGCTCAGTGTGATGATGTTCAAATCTCGCATTTTCAAGGCATGGCTTGGCATTGTGGGGATCATCGCCGCCGTGGGGATCATGGCGGGCTTGCTTGAACCTGCGGGTTGGGGCGATGCAGGTTTGGTGAATGCCATCAGTTACATTCTGTGGTCAATCTGGCTGATTGTGATGGGCATTATCCTTTTGATTGCCCGCCCCGCTGCTACAACCTAAGGGCTGTATCACATAATACCTGAGCCAAAAGCGACGCTTAAACGGTAGGTCATTTTGAGGTAAAGTCTCTGTCCACCGCGACAAGAGCATACCAGTATGACCCGTTCAGTGGTTCCGTCGTTTGTCATAATCCGCACCGGAAAACGCGACCAGCCCATAGAGAGGACTCGTCGCGTTTTCGGGTGAAAGGTGGGCGTCGTTGTTGGACAGGATGAGTTTGAGCATCATGTCGCCAGCGGTGAGTTGATAGGATTCAGTCATGCCGAGTGTCCACCTGGCAGAGATGACCCGTGCAGTTTGATCGTCGTGTGCGTCGGCGTAGTCGCCGTTGCGGTTCCAGTCGAATTGGATGCTCCATTGGGTAGTCATTCGTTTTCGCCCTCAAATCGTAAGTTCATATTGTCGGTGACATCAAAACCGTAGTATTCATGGGTTTCGGTGTTTGGAATAACATTGAAATTGTCAGAAGTACAGCCAAGCTCGGATGTTACACAGTCCATTTCAAGCCAATGTAGTGCGTAATGCTCATCATCCACACGCATATAGAAAAGTATGCCTGAATTGTCGGGTAGCCATTTGTAGTAGGGCCAGATCGAACTGGGCGGCGTTACTGCGTAGGTTTCGCCGTCGGGCCACTAGCGGAATGCGAAAGTATAATTCGGTTGGGCGGATTCGATATCAGATTCTAGGTAGGCTAGCCAGTCGCCTTTCGGTGACCTGCTAGGATAGTCCTCATCTGTAGTCTCCCCCGTTGTTATTGGGGTTAGTTCAGTCCCATCCGGTAGGATTGTAAAAATGTCGAAAGAGTCTTCACGATTATAGGCAAACCCAATAGTGGTACCGTCAGGCATCCATGTGGGGTTACGCTTCTCGAAACGGTCAGTAACCAATGGTTCTTTTAGAACATTTATTCTATTTACGGTGAATGTAAAGTAAGGCGGATTTGGAAAAGCCTCCACCCAGAGAACATCTGTGGGTGACCATGCGATCATCCCCTTACCTGTGGAAAGCGGCCCCCAACTGACAGGGAAATCAGTCATTGCGGCTTCGATAATTTTGTAGCTAAAAGTAGGTCGTTCGCCGTCTTTCATATTCATATGCCAAAAGGCGAGATAGTCACGACTCGGATGCCATTGTAGGGGGCCGAGGTAGGGTTGATTATCGTTTCCCAAATATAGTCTTCTTGTATTTCCAGCACTATAGAAATATCCGATAGGATCACGATGGTAGATTCCCGGATAATTTTCGTACATTGAATCAGTAAATGGTGGAGCCGGATTAATATCCGCCACGCTTCCGATAAATGCTATTTTGTCTCCATCCGGCGACCATGCTGGATAGGTTCCTGAAACTGTAAATCCTGGTACCCAAGGGTCATCCGAGAAGAAATTGGCCGTATCTACGTGAAGTTATAATTGACATATGTTGCCAAATGGATCTGTAATGTAAATTGAAGTTTCTGGAAAATCGGTATCCCTAGTGTCGGTATTCTCCTTGGAAAAGAGAATAGAATATAGTCCAGAAATATGTTCATAGGAGGAAGCACAATCTGAAACCGCTTGAACATCATTCGTGGTTATCAGTGAGAATACGGTTCCAAGTATCAGCAGACCTAATTTTTCTGTGATCAAATTACGCGTTTTAATTCTCACTTTGTTCCTTCATAGAATATTACCGTGATTGCTAGTTGAGAATGTTGGTGAAAGCGAGGTCAAGCAGACTAGCCCAAACCTTCAAATCGAAGCCGGTATTGGTGCGGGCGTGCAAGCGCTGTAACCCCATGGCTTCACATTGACTGTAAACCGCCTCAATACACTTGCGGTAAAGCGTCAAGATGTTCACCAGCCAATCGCGCAAGGCGTGCAAACGCCGATTGAACCGTGAAACACTCAACCCCCTTACGTACCCTAAACGGGTCAGGATACACAAGGCTAGTTCATTCGGCGTAGTTGCCATCCCGATCCCAGTCAATTTGGATTTTCCAGTTTGTTATTGTCATTGTTATCA
>JBMOFU010000117.1:0-11434 GCA_049318725.1 Phototrophicaceae bacterium
CACCCGTGGGGGTGAACCGGGATTTATCCACCGAGCGCGCGCTCAATCTGCAGTTGTCCCCACACCCGTGGGGGTGAACCGCATCGGCGGCGCGGGTAACTGGGTGCCAATTCTCGTTGTCCCCACACCCGTGGGGGTGAACCCTACAGCCCATTGTTGTGCCAACGAGCGGGACGGTTGTCCCCACACCCGTGGGGGTGAACCCGCACTGCCGCTCGGAGACTACATCTACGCTGAGTTGTCCCCACACCCGTGGGGGTGAACCGAGTGAAATTGAGGGGGCGATCCCCCTGCAAGAGTTGTCCCCACACCCGTGGGGGTGAACCGGTGGGCGTAGCCCAGAAGCATGTGAAGCAGGAGTTGTCCCCACACCCGTGGGGGTGAACCGAGTGGGAAATGCTGGCGCCGGGTCTGTCGAAGTAGTTGTCCCCACACCCGTGGGGGTGAACCGCAAGACCATCGGCAAGGACAAGGTAGCGATTGAGTTGTCCCCACACCCGTGGGGGTGAACCGCGCGCCCGATAGGGGACGGTGGTCATAACCTCAGTTGTCCCCACACCCGTGGGGGTGAACCGAAAATTCTCATTCCAGCCTGATTGTACCACGAGTTGTCCCCACACCCGTGGGGGTGAACCGCGCGCCGAAGGGTCGCCCGCGTAGACGGTAATTGTTGTCCCCACACCCGTGGGGGTGAACCGGTCTACCTGCCACGCCCGTGACGCAAGATCGCGCGTTGTCCCCACACCCGTGGGGGTGAACCGTGAAGTATCAAGCCGATCTGGAGTGGGAGAATCTTCGCCTGCGGGATAGGCAAACTGGGCAATCTGATGATTGAAGAAGATCGAATATCGGAGTTTTTCTAACGACCTCATCCACAAGTGAGGTCGTTTTTGTTTTTAGGAATTATTGCAGAGGCACTTTGAATTATTGATTATTGATTATAGCAATTCACTGTAAAAATTCAGAAGACATGATAAAGCATCAGGAAGGTTCATAGAGGGCTATCACTCATTATCACTGGGTAATCGCCAATTGGGTGTTAATGTCATTGATGTTGGCGTGTTGAGTGACGTAAACGGCGAGCCTTCACCCGAAGTTCGTCGAGCTTCTTGCTATCTATCAGGTAAATCTTAAGCTGGGCGGCTTCTCGGCGGGTGGCTTCTGAGAACGTACCGCTAGTCACGAGGTAGGCACGCTGGGCCTTTTGTTGTTGTCGAACGGTCGCAAGCTCCCGAATATATAAAGGTGGAACGACGCCCTGATAATTCTTACATTGAACCACTGCGTATAGGCTGCCGTCCTGATCTTGTAGGGTGATATCTACGCCCCCATCCCCAGAGCCACCGGTGACGATGGCTTTATGCCGTGTGACCGCATTGAGGATGGCCGCCACCTCTAGCTCAAACATTTTGGCACGGTCGCGTTGTGTGAGATTGTCTTTATCTGTTTTAGGACTTGTTGTGGACCGGTAACCTGCTGGCGGGGCGAACCTCAAATTGTCATCTTGTGCTGTAGTGAGCAATTGATCTATTTCTCGCTCAATGTGCAGGTTAGACTTGACTGATTGTGCCGGTTGGCTCGGTGATCTAATTACCGACACCCTTTGATTAGGTTGGCGTGGCTTTGAGATAGTATTTGCCGATGCTATAACGCGCTGATCGCTGTTGGACTGTCTCTGTGTGTTCGATTTACCATCTTGGATTCGCAGCCAAATCTGGCGATAGTTGTAGAAGTACAGCACTGGAAAAGAGAGAAAAAAGACGCCCACAAATATCCATAGGGTCGTTGGAACATCGCTAGACGTGTTGATCGTGCTGGCTGTGGCAATGGCAACGTCAGGTCGTGAGCTTTCTGTGACCCCAATCTCGATAAAGGTCGCAACTAAGGCGAGGAAGTTTAATGCTCCCCACTGAATTGCCGTGATCCACCCCGCCCGCCACCAAGGAATAACTTTAGACTGATAGCCACTAGGCGGCGGCAACATATTCGGTGAAGACATCACTCTGGTGGTGGGTTCCTCCACATAGATATCATCCGAAATCGCTGGTGAACGGGATGCTATCATGTTGACAACAACAGACGTATGACGCCCACCAAAAAAGTGGGCTTCGTCCTGATAAAGTAGGCGATCTAGTTCTTGGTGATATAAACGACCCGCGACTTTGGGAATTTGGCTTTCTGGAATGCGACTTACTAAAGCCAGGGTGAAGAGTAGCGTGAACCAACCAACAGGTGAGCCGAACTGATAGCTAATGAAACATCCCACCACCAATAAAATAAGCGTCAATGGCAGTGTCTGCCGATAGGCAAGTTGTGTTGCCCTTTTGACAAGTGCGCCACGTCGTCCGCTGTAGCGCGGTGCATATTGGGATCGGTTCCACGGAACCGTGCGATAATCTGGCTCTAAATGGCTGAATTTAGCCATTCTCCCCCCTCAGTAATAGACCCTCTAAGAATTGGTAACAACGCGCTGGGCATAAATTTTGCCGCTGTCTCCAGCGACAAAATAGTTTAGTTACCCGCTAGTACACGTATTGCTGTCATTGTGTCGCCACGGCGCATTGCTGCTAAAACTTCACTCTCGCGTGGTGACAGATTCTCGTGATGGTGAGGTAAAGGATCGTCTGTAATCCCTAGAAGGTAGTCTGTACTAACATCTAGTGCTTTGGCGATTCTTGCTACATCTTCCCCTGCGGGTTTAGTTTTTTCATTTTCATATCGCCAAATTTGCTTCTCACCCATGTTGAGAAGTTCTGCAAGTGACTTTTGGGTATGTCCTTGTACTTCTCTTGCCCACTGTAATCGTTTGCCAATCATGGACAGTACCCCTCTAAACTGATACTTTCAGTCTAAGCTAAAACGGGTTTGACTTAAATAGACTTATATGATACTCTCTGGTCAGAGGTGATACTTCATACCTTTTTAATGGTCAGAAATGATCCTTTTTATATATTTAAGGATCACAAGTGTCTGGAGAGTTTTGTCTGTGGCAACACCAAATAAGCTGAAAAAGCTGGAGGAAACACACGGAGATTTGCATTTATATATTCCGTCTCTTGTCAACCAATTGGGTAGCCAACGCGCTGCCGCCGCTTCCTTAGGTATCTCTGAAGCAACTTTATCAACTTACCTGACCAATTTGGGATACAGGTCTGTAACAGTCTATATCCAAGATGGGCAAAAGGTAGTCGTCACACCTATAAAGGAGAACATCTGAAATGAGTCAGTCAGTCCCAATAACCCAACTCCGGGCATTCATCACCGCTCACCCAGACATCGCGGCAGGGGTGCTTGACAACTGGATCAAGCGTGTAGAGGCTTTCACCGCTGACATGGAAGCGCTTGGTTTTGCCGTGCGAGTCAGTCAATCAGAGATGATCCCTGGCGACATCATCATTGAATTGGTGAGGGAATCATGACCACATCCTCCCCCACCAACCCCAAAGAAGCACCCTACGTAGATGTAGGGTTTCCCCACCGTAGCTTCAATCGTCCGATGCAGGTATTGCAGGCCGCTACCGTCCCAGTTGACGGCCAGCTGGTGTCGGTTTTACTGGGTACTGTGGTGATCCATGACGGCGGGAAGCTGGCCGCCCGCGCACTGAAGCACGGCGCTGAAGCCTTGCAGATCAGTGAGGTGGAATCGTGACCGCCCTACAAGTCGGACAAGTCTATCGGCTGCCTAATCTGGGTCTGGTGGAAATTCTCGAAGTGTCCAGTTCCCTCCCATTTGGTGGTGCAGTGGTCATCTTCCGTGCGCTGGAAGGCGGCGAGGGCATGTTGCTCACTGTAAACCAGTTCATTGCCCAACTGCCCTTTCAACCGGGTGAATCCATCACCCTGAAAGATGGGCGTGTGGTCGAAATCGTTGAACTGAAGGGTGGCATGGTGAAGGTCTGTCGTCAGCAGATCGGCCACAATGTCACGCACTGGTGGTCAGAGGATCGCTTCCGCAGTGTGATTGCCGAGCGCAGTCCGCTGCTGCTCCAGTCTGAGGAAGGCGGTGCAGCGTGAGTGATGAATTTGCTGGATACAAGCTGGCGACGTGGAAGTCTGACAAGGACGAGGACTACAACGAGCAGGTCTATCGGCATAAGGCAGAAGCCAAAGCTGCGGCGCTCGGCTGGTCACGGATCAGCACGCCGTTGGGCATCTACTGGTTGCATGACGATACGGGCGTGGAGATTCGCCGCGCTACTCCCCCAGACTGGAAGCCAGACCGCTCGGAGCGTGAGTCATCACCCCAACAGATGAGGTTGCTGTGATGGCTGACTTTCTCGCCTCCGAATTTGCCCCGCAAATAGCCGCCTTGCTGGTGGGCTTGCTCATCATCATCCCGATGTTGGCTTCGGCGTTTATTCCCAGCTGGGATGAGATGCCCTTGTGGTTCCGCTTCAGCACCGGCTTGTTCTTTCTGGGCTTAAGCTTTGTCGCTTTGTGGTTCTTGGTTCTGCCACATTTCCTTGTTGTGATGGGACTAGCGACAGTCGGACTTGTAACTACCTGTACCACAATCCTTGACTGGATATTAAAACGCCCTGATGTTTTTCAATTTGATGAGGAAGGAAACCCCATGCCTTACAAAGTAATACCCGCCTCGGTCTACTTCGCCGATCTGCAGGGTGACCCGGTGTTTGTCCGCACCGCCAGTATCAAGTCGGTAGAACTGCAAGAAGACCGGGCTGTCGTGGATGGCGGCGACGAAACGGTTCACTTTGTGCCGCGCAGCGTTGGGCTGTATCTGGTGCAATTGCTGTTCCCTGAAGCCTACGCCGACTATGAAGATGCTCGTCCCCTACCGGAGGGCTTCGAGCCGCCCCCCGATGAGGAAGACACTGCTCCAGCAACGCTCAAGGCGGTGCAATCGTGACCAATCACGTTATGAAGTTTGTCAAACTCGTCAAACTGGTGAAGCTGGCACGCGGTCTCGTCCACAACTACGACCTACGGATTGACCAAGCGCTGGCCGCCAAGGATACCGCCAAAGCCGCCAAGTTCATTAAGGCGCGCAATGTCGCGCTGGCCAGCCTCAGCACGATTGAAGCCCAACTGCTCGACTTTGTTTGCAATGATCTTGATCTTATCACCCTCAAGGAGAAACCTCATGCCTAAGCAACAAAAAACTGTGACAACGCCATTGCACACCGCTGTGGGGACGACGACCGTTGGGCTGGATGTCGGCTACGGCGCGACCAAAGTGGTGACCGATAACACCAAGCTCATTTTTACCTCGGTGATGGGTCACGCCACTGACCTCGGCTACCAAGAAGCTGACATTAAACGCAAACATCCCGGTGATGTACTGGTAGATGATGACGGCGAGTGGTTTGTGGGCGACCTTGCCCTCCAGCACCTACGCTCTGGCGATCACCTTCAGTTGCGGGGACGCACCTCTAATGAGGATGGTGCAGGCAATGCGTTTCGCCTGCGCCTTGCCAAAGTCGCCCTCGGCAAACTGTTCATGAATGTCTCTGACGGCGATGTGCTGCATCTGCGTTTAGCCACTGGATTACCGGTCGATCATATGGCCGACGCTGCCGAACTCAAGCGGGTATTGCTCGGTCAACATCGGATCAAGACCGACACTGCTGACTTTATCGCCAACATCAGTGAAGTGTTTGTCATGCCTCAACCGATGGGGACGCTCTACTCGCAAATGCTGACCGACGCAGGGCAGATCAACCGCCACCATACAGCCGTGCGGACAGGTGTGGCCGATGTCGGACGCTTCAGTGTAGACATCAGCTTGGATGATGACGGCGAGTTCGTGCGGATTGAATCCGGCAGCGTTGAAGCGGGCGTTTATACCGTACATGAGCGCATTGGGCAAATCCTCGAACAGGATCACCGTCAGAAGTTCAGCATTCGCTTCATTGAAGAAACCCTCCGTAACGGCACGATCACCATTGCTGGGCAGCCGATGGCCTATCACCGCCAAGTGGAAGAAGCCCTAGAGCCGCTCCGTAACGCCACGCTTAACTTGATGCGCGAAAAGTGGGGCGCAGCCAAAACCGTTGACGTGATTTATCTCTCTGGCGGCGGTGCTGAACTGGTCTATGACCAAGTGGTTGACGAGTACCCGCAGACGATCTTGATTCCCGATGCCCAGTTTGCGAATGCGCGCGGCTATCTCAACTTCGCGCACTTTAAGGCGCAGGCATAACGGTATTACGGTAATTCTAGCCAGTACATATCGGTAATACCGATTGGAGGTAGTGCAATGGCACGTCAAAAGGGGAATCGCAACTATCGGGTCGTCACCATCAAGTTCTTTTGTGACACCGATGCCGACCTTATCGCATGGTTCGACTCGCTTCAGGCGGGCGAAAGAAGTGATGCGGTGCGTCACGCGATTCGTGGTCAGATGGGAGGCGTTTTACCTGCAATCGGTCAGCGGGTATCGGTTCAAGACTTGATTGAGGTACAACGCGAAACGACCCGCATTCGTCAAACGCTGGATCAAATGCCGAATCTGATTGAACAGGTATTCCAGCGCCATCTACAAACTGTCATGGTGTCAAGTTCGGTCACGGTGGCTGCACCGCCCGCTAGGGCTGGAATTTCGGACGATGCCGCTGCCCGAAAAGCCCAACGGCTTGCTCATGCGGACTGGTGAAATGAAACGCCGACAGGTCTGACTGTCGGCAAGCGTGGGGGTGGGGCAAAGGGTAATGCGCTCCACCCCATTATATCAAAGGAATTAGGGGTACTCATGAGTTTTCGATTTTCTAGTGCAGATTATTACGTGTTGGCGCGGGCGCTGGCACGATTACCCGTAGAGGACATTGACTGTTCTCCGCCGATCAAGTTCATGGTCGAGATGTTCAATCCGTCCGACCCCGACATGTTTAACAAGTTCACGGACGCCTTGCGTGGGCTGGGCGTGTTGCAGGATGTGCTGGCGATAGACCCCAAGCAACCGCTACCAAAGAAAAAAGCCAAGTCTGTGACGGTTTATATTCCCCCCCTTCCGTCATCGGCACAATTAACCGATGCAGCTTTGAAGCAGGCGGAAACCTCTGGTTTGTGGCTGAATGACTTTGTGCGTTGGGCGTCAGGCAATTCTCCAGAAACCCCCATCGAATATATTGTCGCTGGTGGGGTTTGGTTGGTCGGTCTGGCTGTCGCCCGCCGTTGTTATGTCCACGTCCATGAAAAGGTTTATCCCCACCTCTATATGATCTGGGTGGGGCGCTCTGGGGTTGCCAAGTCCACCGGACTCAAGCAGGTTTCCAAGCTCGCCTACTCCATCATGCCCCATATGTTGCTTCCTGAAGAGAATAGTCCTGAATCGCTGATTGAGAACCTTGCTGGACGATTACCGGATAATCTCAACATGCTTTCGGCCAAGCTCCAAGAGCGGGTGCAGGCGGGCGTGCGCTTTGCTGCCCAGCGGGCAATTCTGGTGGATGAGGCACAATCGCTCTTAGGGGCTTCAAAGAAGGATTACATGCAAGGTCTCTCGGACTGGCTGCTGAAGCTCTACGACGCACGGGATGAAAATGGACGTTCCACCCGCAGTCGCGGGTTGGTGTATGTCCGCAATGCGGGGTTATCCATTCTTGGCGCCACTACTCCAGCGGCCATGGCCCGTGCGTTGACTTACGATCAGTGGCAAACCGGGGAGTTCGCCCGTATGGTATTTATCTATCCGCTTCAGAAAGTTTCTAATCAGTCCCATGTGATTTATGTAGACCCTTCAGAGGAATTGATGCATCCGCTCCGGCAGCTACATAATCGGTTGCCGAAACCGCTTGCTCCCACCGATGAAGCCTACGGTGAGTGGGGAGAGGTCGGCTGCTTGTTTGATGATGATGCCTACAACGCCTATAAACGCTATGACACTGCCGTTCGCAAGGACATGATCGACACTCCTCATGTGGATGAACGTCTAAAGCCCAACTATATTCGGTTTCCGACCCAAGCGTTGAAGGTGGCGATTAATCTCGCCTGTATGGATTGGTCGCTTCAAGTTGATAAGGCGCGACCTAGAATCACGTTGGGGCATTGGGCAAGAGCGCAACAAATTGTCGAGACATGGCGAGCATCGCTCCATACCATGATGCCCATGTTAGATGAATCCGAAGACACCCGTCACCAGAACCGCTTGATCGCTGAGCTGTTTGCTAACCCTGAAGGCAGTACGATCTCTAGCTTAAGCCGATCAACAGGTATCCCTACGACCAAGTTGCGTGCAGCGCTTGAAGTATTGATCGAATCGGGAGAAGTCGAATCGGTCGAAAAGCTCCACAGCGGTGCAGGCCGTCCGACTGTTCTTTATAAGGCTGTTGGGGGGCAATATGATTGACCTTTCTGCTGTTGATATTCTATCTGTGGCCGAGCGTTACACGTCGCTCCGGCGCACCTCCTCCTATAAAGGCGGGCAGTATTCCGGGGCTTGCCCGGTCTGTGGCCGCTCCCAATCTCGCCAACCGGATTGTTTTAGCGTCTATCCGGCTGAAGGCAAATGGTTCTGTCGCCGTTGCGATGCGCCTGCCGGTGGCGATGCCCTGTCTCTGGTTGCTCGGTTGAACAATCTCAATCTGCGCTCTGCCGATGGAATGCGGCAGGCGCTCGTCGAGCTGGGCTTACAACCCGGTCAAACCACACGGGTAGAACGGCGGCCAGCATCACCGCCGCCAGAGACCCAGCCTCCATCAGCAGAATGGCAGGATCGTGCCGCCGCCTTGATGGTGGAAGCCCAAGTGCGGCTCTGGTCAACGGAAGGGGAGCGGGCATTGGCTTACCTCCATAAGCGCGGGCTGCGTGACCAAACCATCAAGGATGCTGATTTAGGATACATACCCGGTCAGCCGACCGAGTGGATTCGCCCTGAAGGGTGGGTCATTCAAACGGATAAAGATAAAGAAGCTCGCCCGGTGAGTGTGCCGTGTGGCATCGTGATCCCCCACATTCACCACAATGTGATCTGGGGCATACGGGTTCGTCGCGCTGCCCAGCTCGACGGGGTGCCGTTCCAACACACCCCAACTGGCTTTGTGGCGGAATCCAATAGTAAATATGAGGCCGTCACTGGAACGCGCAAGTCCCTTTATATCCCCGGTCGGGTGCAGCACGGGATGCCCATTGTCTTGGATGAGGGCGAACTCAATGCCTTGTCGATCTGGCAAACCTCCAGTGATGTCGTGATGCCCATCGCTTTGGTGTCTGCATCCTATGCCATGAATATCGAGCAACGCTGGTGGCCGATCCTGCTCGGCGCACCGACCATCTATGCGCGTATGGACAACGATTCGGCAGGCATGAAAGCAGTGGCTAAGTTAGGCGCGTTATCTGCCCGGGTGAGATCGGTGGTTGTTCCTCCACCGCACAAAGACCCCAATGACCTGCTGCAACAGGGACATCTGGTGTTAGATCGGTGGGTCAGGGGGTTATTGCATGACTGATCTCAACTGGCGACCGCATTCATTGGTGGTCAATGAAAACGAGAGCTTATCCTGCCTCACCTGTAAAGAGGTCTGGAAAAAACCGCCAACCTATCGCTGTCCCGGGATTGAGGTGTTCCCAGGGCTGTGGGAAAAGGTTTGGCCGGAAGGTCTCATGACCAAGACCCAGCTGGGGCAAGCCGGCTATCAGACTGGCAAGCAGCTGCCCCCTGTGGCGGCATTGCTCAACTGGAGTGACGGCAAGAATGGCTATCTGCGTCTGTATAACCCTGCTGATGCTGTTCCTAAGCGTCAGCTTACCGATGCCCAGCGCGCCAACATCGAGAAGTTGAGGGCGATCAACATAAAGAACTGGCACTGTTCGGAGTGCGGTGACCGACTGCGGCGTTATGGCTTGGGCGTGTGCGAGCGCTGCTCAGACCGTAATGAAATGGAATTCTGGGCACAAGGCGTGATCGGCAACCCACAAACTGTTTTCCTTGACATGGAAACGACGGGGTTGGATACCTCCTCAGACCGTCCAGTGGAGATCGCCGTGATTGACATCAATGGCGATGTCTTGCTCAACACCCGCGTTCGCCCTAACGACCTATCTCTACTGACTGAGGATGCCACGCGAATTCATGGGATCACACACGATGATTTGAAAGATGCCCCAAGCTTCGCTGACATCCATCCCCAGCTTCAGCAGGTGCTGAAGGGCAAAGCCCTCATCATCTACAACGCCGATTACGACTGGTCGATGTTGCGGAGTACCTGCAAGACTGATGGCCTGCCATTGCCGGATCCTGAATCCGTGAACTGTGCAATGGAGGCGTACAGTCAGTGGTACGGCGATTGGTCGTACTACTGGCAAGACTATAAGTGGCAAAAGCTACCCGGTGGCGACCATTCCGCATTGGGCGATGCCCGCGCCACACTCGATTTGATTCGTTATCTCAGTCAACAAATACCTGAAAATCCTGCTGTGAGTTTACCTACACCTAATTTGGACACTTGAATATGCCAACAGTCAATGAAGCCTATGCTGAGATGATTTTGGAGTGCCGTGCGAATGGTCGCCGTGCCGAAACGCTATCCTTTTATGAACGGCACTTGAAGCCTTTTTTGCTGGAGGCTGGGAATAAAGAGGTTGCGAGTATCACCCGTGGCGACATGCGGCGCTATATCGCTCAGATGCGTGAGCGATTGGTCTTGTATCCGTCGGGCAAAAATCGCCCTACCATCTCTGGACGACTCTCGGAGGAAACCATCAATGCCCATATTCGAGCATTGAGTCGGCTGTGGAAGTTCATATCCTCTGAATACGATCTGGAAAGCCCAATGCGTGGCATCCAGCAGAAGCGCGTGGATCATAAGCCCAAGTCTATCAATACCGATGACTTTTTGGCGATCTTGAAAGCCTGCGACGGCAGCACAAATCTTGCAGAAGCTTACCGGAATAAAGCCTTACTGCTTTTGTTGGCCGATACTGGATTAAGGCGCTCTGCGCTGACGACCATTACGCTTGAATCGCTTGACCTGATTCAGCGACGGGTAATTGTGACGGAGAAGGGAGGTCGCCTACACACTGCGTTTTTCAGCCACTATACCGCGTCCATGTTGCGTCAGTGGTTAGATTATCGTGAATCGTTACACCCAGAGCTTTTTGTATCGCCCCGTACAGGGAAACCGCTCCAGCCGAGTGGCATTAATCAGATACTGCGACGACTTAAGGAAGATGCACAGGTACGCGGCCATGCCAATCCGCACAGCTTTCGGCATGGCTTTGCGATTCGATTCATTCAGCAGGGCGGCGATATTGGCGTTTTGCAGAAGCTCTTGGGACATTCCGATATTTCAGTCACTGCCGGTTACTACCTGATCTTCAGTGAGGATGAGTTAGCACGATTGAAGGATGAAATCGATGTTTTGAAGCTCTAGTGAGTATGGTGCTATCGAATGGAGAGGTCTTGTTTTTCAAACGCAGTGTCTCATAATCGCTTGGTTCGAGGTTCGAATCCTCGTGGGCCCAACGTTTTAAGTTG
>JBMOFU010000118.1:0-11266 GCA_049318725.1 Phototrophicaceae bacterium
ACATGCATCATTTGAGTGTCAATCAAATCAACCCTGATGCTTTTGTCCCCTTGCCATGCGTCCTTGGCCTTGGGGGATCGCTTATTGCAAAACGACCCTTGCCAACCCGCTATTACATCACCCCAAACTGAGCGAACGCCTCAACGGTACTCATGCCATTCTCAATCGCCTTGCGGACGAGGTTTTCAGTACGCGCTTTTTCCAGCGCACGGGTAATCGTTTCTTCAACGTGCGCCTGTGGCACGATCACAATGCCGTCTAAGTCGCCAAAGACAATATCCCCGCTTTGAATAGACACTTGCCCGATCTCAACCGGCACACGCCAATCCACCACTTTGCCGCGTGCGCCTTGATCTTGGGCAAATCGCCCGTAAGAAAATGTAGGGAACCCCAACCGTAAGATGCCTTTAGTGTCTCTGGAGTAGCCATCAACCACCGCACCCGCCGCTTTGAGGTGGGTCGCACGGGTAGACATCATCTCTCCCCACATCGCAAAGCGCGGGGAAGCCCCCGCCGCCACATAAACCTCATTGGGTTTAAGGTCATCCAGCGCCTCAAACATCAAGCCAAACGGCTTGTTGCTCAGGCTTTGACCTGTTGCGGCGCGCTCACGAAAGTAATCGGCCTGTAGTACCGTCATCGCCCGCCCGGCCACAATCATATCATCCTGAAGCGCCTTGATGTGTGGCGGCAAAAACTGATGCAATAGCCCCATCTTATCAAGCACATCCCCGATGACCGCGCTAAATAACTCCGTTTTCATCAAATGAAATAGTTCATCGTCGTTCTGCCACAATGCCATTTTTAAGCCTCGCTAACGTAAAATTCAGTGAATCACGACACTCGTTTAACCCGCGCCCTACATCTGATGCCAATCGGATCAAAATAAGATGGGGTCATCACGCTACAGATCAGGTTTTTAGGTAGGGAGGCACCAATGTGTGCCTCCGTTTTCGGTGGGGGGGAACATATCCCGCCCCCCCACCCTAGCTTATAGGGCAAGGTCGTACAGGTCGCTACTGCTACCGGGGGCTTGTGGCGTCACATACACCCCCCCAGTCACCTGTGCCGGGTGGATGAAGTGTTCGCGCAAGTGCGGGATATACTCCAAGAAGATCGCTTCATGGTCAAGCCCAATGTGATTGAACAGAACAAGGTGCTGGTGAATTTGCCCCATATCCCCCACATGCGGCACAACCGGCACATTAAACTTACGCGCCAACAGGCTGACGGTGATGAACTCACTCACACCGCCTAGCCGAACACAATCTGCTTGCACGAAGCCAACACAGCCGCTTTGCAAGTAATTTTTGAAGATCACCTGATTCGGCACATGTTCCCCTAACGCCAACTGCACCGGAGCAATCGCCCGCGCCAGCGTTTGATGTGCAGTGACATCATCCGGGTGAGTCGGTTCTTCTATCCAATAAGGGTTAATATCCTGTAAGGCCAGGCAAACCCGAATTGCCTGTGGCAACGTCCATTGTTGATTGGCGTCCAACATCACGCGCACCGTGTCGCCCACCGTTTCACGGACGAGCTGCGCGCGCCGCAAATCACGGCTGGCGTCTACCGAGCCGACCTTCAGCTTGACCGCCCCGAACCCTTCATCCAGTGAGCGAACAAGGTTTTGGCGGATGGTGTCGTCGCTGTACTGAAACCAGCCAATAGACGTGTCATAGCCGGGATAGCCCCGCGTGAGAATCTCTAGACGATTGGCGCGGGTTTTGTTGGCCTGTTCGAGTATGGCAATCGCGTCATGCGCCGATAACACATCCTCTAAGTAACGCAAGTGTAGGGTATTCACCAACGCCTGCGGGGATAAATCCAGCAGCAGTTGCCACAGCGGGACGCCGCGCGCTTTTGCCCACAGGTCAAAACAGGCATTGGTGATAGAAGCCAGTGCAAGGTGAATAACGCCTTTATGCGGCCCTAGCCAGCGTAATTGCGGGTGGTCAAGCAGTTTAGCATAGGTAGTTCCATAGCTTGCCATCAACCCTTCAATCTCTTGCCCCACCAACACATCGGACAACAATTTGATCGCCGCGCAGACCAAATCGTTGCCGCCGCCCAGTGTGAAGGCCAACCCCACGCCTGTTACCCCTGCATCGCTGGTCAGCACCGTGACCGCGTAGGAATACTGCGGGTTGGCATGGATGCTATCTGCCCCTTCTCCGGTTGCCAGCGGGTAGCGGATGTCGCGGGTGTCTACCTGCTGAATAGTCACCGATTTCATAAATGTCTCCCTAAAGTGATTTACTGGCGAAATTCAATTTTATGTGTAAAATAGTAATTGTGCCTGCTGAACATGGCGAGCAATCGCTTGTCACTCAGGCCATGTATCATGTATTATATATCATGCACGATTTATAAAACACACTTTTTTGTCCGATGTCTACAAAGTCATTCACGATGAACGAGACCGTTCTTGGTAGTAACCCAAACACAATCGCTAAAGTTTGGCAGCGCGCCAGCTTAGTGGATGTTGCCTATGAAACGATCCTAGAAGCCATCGTTGACCAGCAACTGCCGCCCGGTTCGCGCCTGAATATAGACGCGCTCTCCTTGCAACTCAATATGAGCAATACCCCCATTCGAGAAGCCCTTGCTCGGCTCACCAGCACTGCGCTGGTCAAGCAAATTAGCAATCGTGGGTTTATGGTTGCGCCAATTTTGTCTGAGGTGGAATATCACCACTTGTTTGCAGCGCGGCGCTTGCTTGAAACTAACGCCCTGCGTGAAGCTACCTTTGACGCCGCCGCCCTAGATTCACTTCAAGCCATTGCACAGGCCATTGCCAGCATGGAATATGGCACAACCTATAAGCGCTTCATCGGCAATTTACAGGTGGATGAATCTTTTCACTTGGCCTTGCTCAAGGCGTCTGGCAATCAGTTTTTGGTGGCCGCATGGAATAGCCTGCACTTTTACTCGCACATCAGCCGCTTGCATACCCAAGAAGAATCCATTCGCAACAACAGCTATAAAACCTCCCTGTCAGATCACGGCGACATTGTGCGCTTGTTACGGGCAGGGGATCGTGTTGCGGCGGTTGCACGGCTAGATAGCCACATTCTGCAAGTGGAGCAGCGGCTTTTGTCCACCACCCGTAAACTTGCTCACAACTATCGGCAAGAAGAACACCATGCCGCTGATTCGCCGTGACGCCGACTACCCTACAAGGGTTACAACCTGCCCCTGCCAAAGGCACGCAGTTGCAACGCAGTTCATCAATCTGTGATAAAGGAGTTTCTATAGACACGACAGGGTTAACCGGCACTTTTCGCTTACATTTGCTGAAACTGAAAAGAAAGTTTATAGGAGACAAAAATTATGTTGCGTAAGTTCTGGAATCTGTTGCTGGCTGTGTTGTTGGTGATGGTGTTTACCGTCAGCCTTACTGCACAAGACAGCGAACCCCAATATGCTGGCCTAGATATGGATCTTTCGGGCATTACCATTCGTATGGCAACCATCGGTGGCGGCCAATATGAAGCCATGTATGACTCGATTCCGGTATTTGAGGAAGCCACCGGCGCTACTGTTGAAATTGTCGCGCTGTTAGATGGCTTTGCCATTGACCAAAAGCTCAAGGTGGACTTCGCCACCGGCGCAGCAGATTATGATGTAGCGTGGGATCACACCAGCTTCTTTGCCCAATACACCAATTACCTGTTGCCCATGCAAGACTTCTTCAGTGCCGAAGAACTGGCTGCCTTCAGCCCGGCGATTATTTCTGCCGCCACTGTAGACGGCAACCTGTACCTGATCCCCCGCCACGCAGACATCAGCGCCCTGCACTACCGTGCAGACCTGTATGAAAACCCCGAAATTGCCGCCGCCTACCTGACGGCCACCGGCGAAGAACTTGCCGTCCCCACCAGCCTTGATGCAGTAGACAGCCAAGCCCGCTTCTTTGTAGAAAACGGCTACACCACCTATGGCTATGGCCTAGCAGGCAAAGAAGAAGCCTTAACCGGGCGCTTCTATGAGATGCTGTTTGCCAGCGGTGGCGCACTGTTCGATGAGAACTATGAGCCGACCTTCAACAATGAAATCGGCGTGGCCGTCGCAGAAATGCTCACCGGCTGGTATGAAGATGGCATCATCCCAAGTGACACCCCCGCGCTGTTGTGGGATGGCGATGCTCAGAACTTCTGCAACGGTGATGTAGCAATGAAGTTGGAATGGTACGGCTGGTATTCCTACTTTCAAGACCCAGCTTCATGCACGGCAGCCGGCAACTTTGGCCTTGCGCGTGGTTTTGTCGGCTTGAGCGTTGGCGGTGATGCGGTTCGTCCTACCGGTTGGGCAGGCGCACATGCCTTCTCCATTCCGGCAACGGCAGCCAACCCACAAGCTGGCGCACAACTCATCAAGTTCTTGACCTCAGAGCGTGTCGCCTATGAAGAAGCACAACTCGGCTTCTTGCCAGTACGCGATGACGTTTGGGAGCGCATTATTGCAGACTCCAGCGGCTCTGAAGTAGCGCTGGACGTTGCTCGCCTAGAGTTAGCCCGTATCCAAGTGAGCGAAGACTTCAAAACCCCGCCGCTCATCGCAGAGTGGATTCCGTTCTCTAACATTTTCTACCCGCAACTTCAGGCCATCATGCTAGGGGATGTCAGCGCCCAAGAGGGCTTAGACGCCGCCGCTGCTGAAGCGCGCCAACTGCTAGAAGACGCTGGCTACTACACCAGCTAATTCACCGCCACAGTTTTTGTTCGCAGGGTGCCAAACAGAGGATTGTTTGGCATCCCCCATATGATGAGAAAAATACGCTTATGGCCTCTCAAATAAACACTGTAACAGCCGCTAAAGAAGATTCTAGTTTTGCCAACCGCATTAGTGCCGGCATCTTCCCGTTTTTGTTGATTGCCCCGTCCATCCTCATCATTTTGGTGATTACGGGCTTCCCGCTGCTGTACTCGTTATTTGTCAGCTTTACCCCCTATGAATTACTGCGCCCCAACAGCCTGACGTTTGAGTTTTCGACGGCATTTCGTAACTATGTACGGCTCTGGAACGATGCCGTGTTCTGGCGTGCCTTTTGGAACACCGTCATCTTTTTGACGGCGACGGTCAACATCAGCTATCTGTTGTCGTTGGGGTTGTCTCAGCTCATGGCACGGGTCACTTACGGCCAAAGCATTATGCGTACTATGCTCATGGTGCCGATGATGTTCGCCCCCATTTTGGTCGGCTTCCAGTTCCGTTGGTTTTTTAATGGCAATGTCGGGCTGGTCAACAATGTTTTGCTGGCAATGGGCATCATTCAAGAGCAGGGGCAAATCTCTTGGCTAGTGGATGTGCCATTGGGGATGATTACCATCATCATTGCCTCTATTTGGATGAACATCCCGGTGATGACGATTATTCTGCTGGCAGGCACGCTGTCTTTGCCGTCAGAGGTATTTGAAGCGGCAGAGGTAGACGGAGCCACCTACTGGCAAAAATTCCGCCATATCACCTTCCCGCTCTTGCAGCCGTTCAGCTACATTGCCCTCACCATTCTTTCGCTAGATATTTCACGCGCCTTCGATATTGTGCGGATGATGACCGACGGCGGCCCGGCGCATCGTACCGAAATGATCTGGACGTATGTCACGCGGCTTGCCATTGAGGATACCAAGTTCGGGCTAGGCAGTGCCATGTCTTGGGTGACGGTCTTGCTTTCCGTACTCTTTACGCTCTATTTCTTCCGACAACTGGTAAAGGCAAGGGTCTTACAATGATAACGCGCAGCGTCGGGCCAAACGCACGGCTCAGTAAAATTCTATTCAACGTATTGGCATGGGTGGCGTTGTCCCTGCTGGCCTTGCCCGCCTTTTGGATTATTTTAACCGCCTTCCGCCCCAATTCAGAAATCAACACCTTCCCCCCTGTCTGGATTCCCGAACGGCTCACGCTCGAAGCCTACCGTAACATGTTTGGCTTAAACCCAGAAGTGCGCCAACGGGTAGCAGTAGAAATCTACCTGCGGAACTCCTTGATTGCCGCCAGCGTTAGCACCGTGATTGCGGTCAGTTTAGGCACATTGGCCGGTTATGCCTTTGCACGCTTTCGCTTTCGGTTCCACGCGCCGCTGTTCTTGGCAATTATGTTGTCAAGGTCAGTTCCCGGCGTGGCGTTGAGTTTGCCGCTGTTTTTGTTGTTTAACCGCTTTGACCTCACCAACAATATCTTCAGCTTGGCCGCCGTGTATGTCGCGCTTAACATCCCCTTCACCGCATGGTTGATGGATGGCTTCTTCGGGCAAATCCCCAAAGACCTCACCGAAGCCGCTTACATAGACGGCTGCGGCCATTGGTCGGCCTTTTGGCGCGTAGATTTGCCGTTGGCCTTGCCCGGTTTGGCAACAGCGGCGATTTTCGCATTTTTGGCGGCATGGAATGAATTCCAAATTGTGAGCGTCTTGGCGCGCAATAACGACGCCAAGACATTCCCGCCCGGCCTATTCTCATTCACCGAACAATTCACCGTAGACTGGCGCGGCATGGCCGCCATGAGCGTGATTATGATGGTTCCGGCGGTGATTTTTGTGATTTTGGTGCAACGTAACTTGGTCAGCGGCCTCACCTTCGGCGCAGTCAAGGGCTAGGTTCAGCCTACACCAGCCGCACGTATCTCTAGGGGCAATCCGCCAGATCGCCCCTAGAGTATCCCCAATCCCCCGTTGTAATCCGTAGAGGGTTCTATCACTTCCCCCTGAATTTCAACAGTAGACGCCGATACCCCCGTATGGGCGAGACAGGTCTCGCCCGCCCGCCAAACGCCACTCCCCTACAATCTCACGGATACCTGAATAGAGACGCCACAACTGCCCTTCTGTGCGTTCAGCCCATTACACGCGGCAACCGTCCACCAAAGCAGGCGCATCTTGGTGCTTATACATGATGAAATATTCGCGGTGGCCTAGCGCCTCAGATTTGGTGAGTTCACCCCTAGCCACCCCAATCACCTGTTGGAGCAACGCTTCACCCGCTTGTTGCATCGTACTGTCGCCGCTCAAGACAACACTGGCGTTAAAGTCCATATCGCCTTGCATCCGCTGATAGGTTTTATGATTGCCCGTGATCTTGATCAGCGGCGCAATCGGCGCGCCGATCACACTCCCGCGCCCGGTGATAAATAAAATGATGTGCGCCCCAGTGGCGATCAAATCCATAATGCCTTCGGTATCGTTGGGGTTGGTATAGCCGAACTGCATAAAGTGGTCGTCTGGCACGCTGTCCAAAATCCATAGGCCGGGCGTCGGCGGAGCTTCCGCCACCTTGAGCGTCCCCTGAATGGGACGGGTGCCACCCTTCACAAACGCGCCCATGCTCTTGTCCTCGATGGTGGTTAACCCCCCTGCGAAGTTGCCCGGCGCAATCGAATATTGGCGTACCGCACGGCAGTAGGCTTCGGCTTTATCGTAGGCGTGCGCCAACTGTTGGCGTGCGCTCTCGTTGGCGGCACGTTCCAACATAATCGAGCGCAGCCCGATCATCTCTACCGTTTCTTCAAAAACAGCGCTGCCGCCTGCATCAACGAGCAGGTCATAAAAGCGACCCACCACCGGATTGCCCGCTAACCCCGATGTCGAATCTGAGCCGCCACATTCTGCCCCAACCACAAGGTCAGCTAAGGTCATCGGAACCCGTTTGGCATCGGCGTGAATCTGTTGGCGCAAATCTTGCAGAATCGCTTTGCCCTTCTGGATGCTGGTGGTCGTGCCGCCGTGTTCCTGAATATAGAACCACTCTGCCGGGCGGCCAGACTTAGCGATTTCTTCGGCAAGTTTGGCCGGGCGCGTGAACTCGCACCCTAGCCCCACCACCAACGCCGCGCCGATGTTCGGGTGCCGAGCTAAGGCCAACATTAAGCGAATCGCATACGGGTTGTCGTAACAGCCGGGGAAGCCAATCACATGCGTCTGATCTTCCCCCGCCGCAATTTGATGTGCCACGAATTTGGCACACTCCACCGTATAAATCACCAAAACCAAGTTACGAATGCCCTTGCGGCCATCTGGCCGTAAAAAGCCCTGCCATGTGACATCGTGATTCATGGGGTGTTCTGCTCCCTTTAGTGATAGGCGGTATCAATCGCAGCGCCAGTGTGCGGGTCAAATTGCCCAGAGCGCTCGTCAAAGTCGCTGGCGCAATTGTGTAAGTGAACGGTTTGGCCGGGTTGAATATCAACAGTGGCCGTACCGATGCGAATGCCATATTTCATCACGGGGTCGCCGGCGGCAATCGCCTTTAGCGCCACTTTATGCCCATACACAATCGGCTCATGGAGTGTGACGCTGGCCGTTGTTTCGCCAATGACTGTCACCGTTTCACCGGCAGCGGCATCTTCTAGCAGCACCGCGACGTTATCTGTTGGGTGAATTTGAAAGCACGTTTTTGGGGTCACAAGTTAGCTCCCTGCCCGCTTAGAAGCGTCAAATAACCCCTTGAGCGTGGTCAATACGCCACGCACGTCGCCGCCGTGCATGTTATAGTTGCGGATCGGGTCGCCAGCGTGATCTTGAAAGTGCATATAGCCCGGGTAGCGTGGCCGCAAATACGCGCGATCCAGCGCCGGCAACGTATTTTGGAAGTAACCAAGCGTGCGGGCGTTGAGCGCTTCATCTTGCCATGCACTGCGATGCCCCGGCTGGCCGCTGTTCTCAGCATAGACCGTCTGTTGAATCACTGGGCTACCGGTGAACATGGCGTAGTCTGCCGCGATCTGCGGCGTGGTGCAGTGGCTAGAAATCGCCAATCCCGTGCCGCCTAGCGTGGTGCGGCACCGATCTGTGTGTTCATGAATGCGGATCATATCGCCAAACGCCAAAACGTGTTGCGCGTACCCCCGCCGTGAATAGTTGGAGTAGCCGTAAGCGAACGGGCAATACACATAGTCGTCTTGGCTAGACAGCGTGTTATAGGTCATGATCGGGTTGCGATTAAAAATTTCTGGCGGGCAAAGGCGGCTCAACTCCCGCAGGCGTTCTAACGCCTCTAGCGCGATGTCGTCGCTCACCGCCCATTCGTCAGCTTGAATCGGGTCTTGCCCGAGCGTCGAACACAGCATATACCAGTTCATCAACGTGTCTACCGGGATCCCCGGGAAGATCACATAGCCTTTGCGGGCAAGCTGAAGCAAGTCATCCCACGTTTGCGGTAGCTCTAGGCCATAGCGTGCCAATAAATCGGGTCGGTAGGAAGCCACTGGGGTAGCGGCATCAATGGCTAGGGCGCATTGTTTACCGCCAAATGTATAGCTCTGGTGGGATTTCCCCACACTGTTCGCGGCTTGATCGGCCAAGTATGCCGCCGGAATATAGTCCTCTAACGGCAGCAGCACCCCACTTGCCACGCCAACCCCCGCCCAAGGGTGGTCAATCACCAACAGGTCATAGGTTTGGGCTAGGGCTTGAATGGGGGCATCGGCAAAGGCTTGTAACGAGCGTTTATCCCAAACAATTTCGACTTCTGGGTGTAATTCGGTGTAGCGTTGGGCGGTTGCCACGACAGAAACATACCCGCGGGAATGGTTCCATGTGATGCCCCGAAGCACTATTTTTTCGCTCATGGCGGTTCCTAGTGTTGCAAACAATCTGCTTGAGAAGAAGGTTATCTTTTTACTTGCAAAAATTGATTTCATATGCGAAATATAGTATATTCCAGTGAGATTGTCAATTACCCCACAGGCTAAAACAGGGACTTCTTCTATGATTCAAAAATCCACTTATTTTGAGGACTATACCTTAGGGGAAAGCCGCCAAACCTTTGGGCGCACCATCACCGAAGCTGATATTGTCATCCATGCAGGACAAACGGGCGACTTCTTCCCCCATCACATGGACGCAGAATGGATGAAAACGCAGCCCTTTCAACAGCGGATGGCACACGGCACGCTGATTTTGAGCATGGCCGTAGGCATGACCGCCACAGAGATCAACCCGCTCTCGATGTCTTACGGCTATGACCGAGTGCGGTTTATCAAACCCGTCTTCATTGGGGATACCATCCGCGTGACCGCCACCATCCATGAAAAGCGCGATTACCCCAAACGCCCCACGCTAGGCTACATGGTGGAACAAGTTGAGGTGTTCAACCAAAAAGATGAGGTTGTTTTAGCCTGCCAGCACTTGTATCTTGTTGAGCGCAAATCCCCTTCGGCTCAACTTGAACCCTAAGACAACAGAAGCGAACCATGACTGATAAAAAATCCGCCCCTACGTACCGCGTTCCTGCGCTTGAAAAAGGGCTAGAAGTGTTAGAAATTTTGGCCGACGCACAAGAACCCTTGTCGCTCTCACAGATTTCGGCCATGACCGACAAAAACACCAGCGAGTTATTCCGCACCTTGAACTGCCTTGTAGAGCAAGATTACGTTGCCCGTGAAGATGTCTCTAACAAGTATTGGCTAACGCTCAAGCTATTTGAGATGTCACACCGCCATTCCCCCCTAGAGCATCTGTTGCAGGCGGCTAACTTGCCCATGCAAGAACTAGCCCGCACGCTGGAAGAATCTTGCCATTTGAGTGTCATCCGCCGTAACCGCCTGTTGGTATTGACCCAAACCGAAAGCCCCAACAAGGTCAGGATTTCCGTTTCAGTGGGGGCTAGTTTTTCCCTGATCCATACCGTATCCGGGCGCTTGCTCTTGGCGGCGCTCCCCAACGATCAGCTGGAGGGGCTGTTAGCCAACACCGACGAGTATATAGAGCTTGCCATCATCGAGCGCGAACAACTCTGGCAAAGGCTCCACCACATCCGCGCCACCGGGATTTCTAAGGCGGTGGATGAAAGTTACGTCGGCCTGCAAGATACCGCAGTTTTGGTCGGCAGCCCAAGTTCTGGAATCAGCGCCGCGTTAGCCGTCACCCAACTAACCGTCAGCAAACAGCACAGCGATACACAGCAGACGGTCAAAGCCCTATTAGACTGCGCTCAGGTGATTAACCTGCGTGCCGGGTTAAGCGCCCAATGGCCGGCGCACCCACAATTATATTAGTGAGGCGCGGACGCCACAGGTGGCGTCCCTAAACAGCCGTTGTGACCCGTAGGGACATGGCTTGCCATGTCCACCAGACTATTCACCTAGCCATGGATTTCAACGGTGGACGCCTCGGTGGGTCATCCCTAAAAACGGTGCATCTGTAGGGGCGAGACCTGTCTCGCCCACCCGCCAAAGGTCACACCCCTACAATTTCACGGAGTCGTGAATAGATACCGCCGAATAATCGAAACCGTGCGCGGTGATTGTGTTAAGTGGCTACACATGG
>JBMOFU010000119.1:0-11254 GCA_049318725.1 Phototrophicaceae bacterium
AAAACGCTGTTTTTACAGGCAAGGGGCGCAAACCATTGCGCCCCTACGGTGGATTATGCAGATCGGTTGTAGGGGCATGATGCATCATGCCCCTACGGTGGGATTCGCTAACGGGCGGTACTCATCGGCATGATGACGTGCAAGAAATCCTCACGCTCGTAAATCCGCACGACGCCGGGGTTGGCTGGGCCGTTGCTCTCGATAATCACACGGTCTTCGCCCACTACATTCAGCACATCAATCAAATACTTGATGTTGAAGGCAATCTCAATTGCTTCGCCTTCGATGGTCGCCTGCAAGGTGCCTTCGTTGTCGCCGCGCTCGCTGCTGCGGCCAATGATGAGCATCTCGCCCGCGTCGCCGGGGCTGGCAGGCGGGCGGATGGCAATCCGTGCGCTGTTGGCGTTGTCGCGGGCGAAGATTTCAGCGCGTTTGGCGGCCTTGAGCAAGTCGCCCGTTTCGATGATGGTGCTGGTGCTATAGCGTTGCGGGATGATGGCACGGAAGTCTGGGAAGCGCCCTTCAAGGACTTGCGATGAAATTTCGGTGTGCTTGGTCTGGAACATCACTAAATCGCGCTCGCCGGGCAGGGTGACCAGAATATCTTCGTCGTCGGTCATGATCTTCTTGACGGCGGCCATTGTCTTAGAGGGGATCACCAAAGACACGCGCTCACGGAAGGTCGTGTCCAGTTCTGTCGTCCGCACCGCCAGCCGATAGCCATCTGCCGCCGCCAGCGTCATGATATTGCTGTCTAGTTCCATATAGATGCCCGTCAAAATCGGGCGCCCGCTGTCTTTAGACGTAGCAAACTCGGTGTGGGTAATCATCTCGCGCAAAATCTTGGCGGGGATGGAAAAATCCGGTTCGCCGCCAATCGGCACTTTAGGGAACTCCTCCGCGTCAATCCCTTTGATGTTAGAGGTCGTCGCCCCACAGCGCACATTGACCGTTTGCGTGGCGGGGTCTAGGTTCATGTCTACCCGTTCTGGCGCAAGGTTGTTCACCAACTCTTGTAGCGTCTTGGCGGGTAGCGTGATGGCGCCGGCGTCGTTGATCTTGGCGCCGATCCATGTGGTGATGCTCATTTCTAGGTTGGTGGCCGAAACGCGCAAGCGCGAATCTTCGGTGGCTAACAACACGTTCCCTAACACTTGCAGGGTGGGGCGGGTGTCTAGCGCCGGAACCGCTGTATTGAGGGCTTTTTGCAGGTTTTCTTGCAGCACGCTTATTCTCATAGTTGGCTCCAGCGCGACTGACTGAGCCGCGCACATTATATCCCAAATATATCCCAAATTTGAAAGTATTATAACGGATTTTGTGGCATTTGAATAGCATATCAGCAGGAAAATCAAGGGTTTTTGGTTAAAATTGCGTATGGATTCGGTAAAATGTAGAGTGACAGCGGGGGAAATCAGTCGGGGGCAGGGCTACGCTACCCCCAACAGCAGGGGATTATTGCTGTGCAGTGGGTGGCATTTGGCGGGTATGGAAGTACCAAGACACGGCCAATACCGCGCCGCTGAACAGCACGCCCATCAATAGCCCGACCAACAACGCATGGCCGAGTACGTTCCCCTGTGCTAAGGCCATCAACGCCGCAATGATGATGCTGGCAAGAATGCCCGCGCCCGCCGTTGTCGCCGGACTCAACCACTGGCGACGGATGGAAAGGTACATCCCAACTTGAATCGCAGCAAAGACCACGAAGAACAACATGCCACCGGGGGTCATCAGGGTCAAATCTCCATAATAGAAAGATAGAACAGAACATCGAGAACGATCAACGATTAAACGATGAGCGTGCGGATGACTTCCACCAGTTCATCGGCGTTAATGGGTTTTGCCAAATAATGACTGAAGCCCGCGTGCAGGGCTTCTTCGCGCAGTTTAGACGTATGATAGGCGGTGATGGCAATACACGGCAGGTCATCCCCCACCGTTTCACGGATGGCCTTGAGGATTTCCCACCCAGTTTTGTCTGGGAGCCGTAAGTCTACAAGGGCGGCGATATAACGTGCGTTCGGCAAGGCCAACAACTTAGCGGCCTCCTCATAGTTGAAGGCACTGAACATGTCAATCTGGGCGTGGCTGAAGATGGCCTCTAATAGCTCTTGCATGTCGGGGTCATCGTCAATCACTAGCACAGTCCGTAATGCGGTCATAAACAATGCTTTCTGTGGGGGCAGCCCAACCAGTGAAACAAAAATAGTATAGCACAGTCAGCGGGGTGTGGGCTGTTAGGGTTCTGTTTCAAAGCTGGCATGATGGGCTAAGTGTTCTAGTCCAAGCCGGTCTTGGATGTAGATCGCGCGCCCTTCTTTGCGGAGCAACCCATCATTCATCATCCCGCGCAATGCCCGCCCGACGACCTCGCGTGTCGTTCCCAAAATCGCGGCGATTTCCTCTTGGCTCAGGCGCGTGGGGGCTTCGGTTAGCGCGTAGGGGCTTTCGTGCAAGAATAGCTTTGCCAAGCGCGCTGGAATGGTGCGGAAGGTCATATCTTCCAGCCGTTCTAGGTATTCGCGGTTCATCTGCGCCAACGCCTGCACATAATTCTTGAGCAATACCGGATGTTCCCCCATCAACTGTAACAGCGGGTCGCGGCGGATCACCCACACCGTGACTTCGGTCACAGCCGTGGCGTTAAACGGGTTAGGCGCGCCGTCTAGCGCGCTGACCTCGTTAAACGTGCTAGGCGGGCGCAACAGGTTCAGCGTGTGCAAGCGCCCCTCTTGGCCGAGCCGATACACGCGCACCATCCCCTCTTGCAAGATGTGAAATCCAGCGCATTTTGTGCCTTCATTGAAGATCATCGCCCCGGCTTGGTAGCGGTGGCTGTGGGCGGTTGCCATCACCCGTTCAAGGGCAGCAGGGGGCAACCCCTTAAAGTAGAAAAGTGCGCTCAGGTCGGGTAGGGGCATGGTGGGTTGATGAGAACTCCGTTTTGCAATTCCCATAAACAATGCCGCATGGCGCCTACGCTTGTCAAGTGTAGCCCTCATCAAGTTCAGCGCGGTTGCATCAAATTCGGGATTGACACGCTAAAACCGCATACGGGGTATTTGTAGGGGCATGGCGCGCCATGCCCCTACGAAAAATAACGATTCCGTAGGGGGCGGTTTATATGACGCGCTAAAACAGCGCGCTTACGTTGCCTTTTTTGCCGCCCGCCAAAATTGATCGAGCGCTTCGAGTGTGTAATCCTTCATCGGCTTGCCGCTTTCAAACACTTGCCGCTCTACGTGGCGGAAGCGCCGCGCGAACTTGGCATTGGCCGCCTCTAGCGCGACTTCTGCTTCAATGTCCAGCCAGCGCAACAGGTCTACGACCGCGAACACAAGGTCGCCGGCTTCATCCAGTTGAGCTTCGGGCGTGGTTTCGGCGGCGAGTTCGGCCAGTTCCTCATGGATTTTGGCGCGCACGCCGTCTAGGTCAGCGTAGTCAAAGCCGAGCTTGGCCGCACGGCGGGCGTATTTTTGGGCGCGCATGAGCGCCGTAAAGCTGGCGGGGATGTCATCCAACACCGACGTAAAGCCGTCGGCGGCTTCGCCTTTGGCGGCTTTTTCCGTGCGTTTGATCTGTTCCCAGTTGGCAACTACTTGGTTCGGCGTATTGGCCTCTGTGGTTCCCCACACATGCGGGTGACGGCGAATCATCTTGGCGTTAATCGCCGCGATGACATCGGGCATGGTGAACTCGCCATTTTCGGTGGCAATTTGGGTGTGTAGTACCACCTGTAACAGCAAATCCCCCAGTTCTTCCATCAGTGCGGGCATGTCGTTGCGGTTGAGCGCGTCTAGCACCTCATACGCTTCTTCAATGAGGTAGGGGCGCAAAGATTCGTGCGACTGGGCGCGATCCCACGGGCAGCCCTCTGGGGCGCGCAGGTGGGCAATCACCTCTTGGAAGGCTTCAAAGCTGCTGCGGTTGCCAATCGGCGGGACGTAGAGCGCGGTCAAGTGGTCAATGTGCGGGCTGCGGTCAATCTCAAACAGCGGCAACCATTCCACCTGTTGGGCTTCCCCCGCGTGATGGACAAGTGCCACACGGAACTCGTCGGGATATTGGTTCATCAGCACCAGCTTGACAGCGTTTGCCACGTCGCGGCTGTAGACCTGCCCCAACAGCGCGCCACAATCGGGGTTGATCGGCGGATGGTGCATGGCGGCCACGTTGAGCGCGTCTACAATTTGCAGGCCATCAATGGCGTCAAGTTCTAGCGCGGCGCAAATCGGCTCGATGAAGCTCACCCCGTTGACCACCGTGAGCGGGATGCCTTGTTTGGCGGCCATGCGGCGCAACTGCACCACGGTGGATTCGGCTACGGTCGGGTCGCCCGGCACGGCATAGACCACATCCGCTTGCGCGGCGGCGGCGATCACGGTTTGGCTGATGCGGGCGTACACTTGGGCGAACGCCACTTCAGACTCATAGATGCCGTCTAGCGCGATGTGCCGTTGCGGATTGGGCAAGGCTGGCACGCACGGATGGCGCGAAGTACGTAGGTAGATCGTCTCGGCACGTTCGAGCGCGTGCCATGCGCGGCGGGTGAGGTCGTCTGCTGCGCCGGGGCCTAAACCGATGATTGTGAGCGCCATAGCCTAGAAGTTCACCCAAACCATCATGCGCCCGAGCATGATTTCGTCGCCGTCGTGAATCTTGTAGCGTTGGTCGGGCTTGAGCGTTTCTCCGTTGAGGACGGTACCGTTAGAACTGCCCAAGTCTTCGATAAACAACTCCCCTTCATTGTAAGAAATGCGGGCGTGGGCGCGGCTTACCCCACGCTCTTGCGCGTTGTAGGGGCTGAGGTCTACATCGCTGCGCCCCAAGATGCCAGTTTCGGCGCGGCCTAGCACAATCGGCTGGTCTTGGCGCACATAGCGCGTGATGGGCGAATTGACACGCTCAATGGAAAGGTACAACACCGAATTATTCTTGAAGCGCGTGGTGCGTACCAACTCGTCTGTAGAATCGTTGGGGCCAAGCACTTGCGAGCGCGGGATCATAACGGTTTTCATCGAATCCATATCCGCAGGCAAGTCGCGCAGCAAGTTGCCACAATTCTTGCAAATCAACGCGCCCGAAGCAGATTCTTTGCCACAGGTTTTGCAAATAACGGTCTCTGGGTTTGTCATAGGCTTCTCAACTGGCGACATCTAAAAACTCCGCCAACAATAGGGTAATGTTTAGACACCTTATATTATTCCACACTCTCTGGGACGTATCTGTAAACAACACGTAAAGGCCAGTTAGAGTTCACCAACCGCAAGCAAAGGCGGTTGCAACACGACTGCGCCGCCCCCCAAAGATCACCCTAAAGGATGAGGTGATGCCCCACACAGGAGGGACGTGCTATTGGCGATAAAGGCGTACATTCAAGATAGGCGGCCATACGTGCTTATCAAGGCCGTGTAAAGCGTCCACCACAACCTATGAACAAGCACCCGACCCGCAAAGGCAGAGGAATCCACTATGGGCTATATCTTGATCGTTGACGATGAATCCACCATCCGCTTTTTGCTCCGCACGCTGGTTGAGTTTTCAGGGCATCGTGTAGTTGAGGCAGAAAGCGGGCAAATTGCGCTAGACCAACTGCTGGTGAGTGACCAAGCCTTTAACATCGTTCTTTTAGACATGCTCATGCCAGACATGAACGGGATCGAATTTCTGACCAGCGTGCAAGCGCAAATCCCTGCACCGCCACCCGTGGTGGTGGTTAGCGCCCACGAAAACCGCATCCCCAACACGCTTGTGCATCTGGTCAAGGAATACTTCAGCAAGCCGTTTAGCAATCAAAAATTGATGGCCTGTGTGAATAGCCTACTAGCTGTCGCCTAGACCGCAGGGCGCCAGTCTGTAAAGGCCGTTGAACCCTACCTATCCCCCACAGCGCTAACGGCGGTAAGTTTTCTGCTGATTCCCATGTCTAATGGCTATCTTTGGTTGGTATAGCAGGCAAAACCCGTTGATGAAGATTTTCTATCGCTTGATAATCACTGTGATGTTATTTGTAGGGACATGGCTGATGACCTTAAACGCTCAAACCAACGCACTGACCAGTAGCGGTGCTGCACCAGAGCTATTGAATAACGTGTTCTTAAACACCGATGTGCCGCTACGCCTAGCCGACTTGCGCGGCCAAGTGGTGCTATTAGAGTTCTGGACGTTTGACTGCATTAACTGCATCCGTACCTTGCCCTATGTACAACGCTGGCATGAAACTTACGCTGAACAGGGCTTGGTAGTCATTGGCAACCACTATCCAGAGTTCGGCTACGAGCGCGACCTCGCCAATGTAGAAGCGGCGCTGACACGGCTCAACGTGACCTATCCGATTGCCCAAGATAACAACCGCGGCACATGGAGCGCTTACAGCAACCGCTTTTGGCCGACCATCCTCTTGATTGACAAGCAGGGCAACATCCGCTATCGGCACATTGGCGAAGGTCGCTACCCCAACACCGAGGCCGCCATTCAAACGTTGCTGGCTGAACCCTATACCGCTCCAGCCGCGCCCTCCAGCGTGCTGACGCGCCAATACCTGCGCCCCACACAGGCGTTGAACGTCCGTAGCGGTGCTGGCACGGAATTTGAGCGCGTGGGGACGGTCAGCCCAAACGTGGTGATGATCGTCTTGGGGGAGCGCAACGGCTGGTACGAAATTGAGTACGACGGTCAGCGCGGGCGCTATGTGTCTGGGGAATACGTCACAGTGGCTAATTGGTGATTTACGCCCGCCCCAATAGCTCGGTGATCTTTTCAATAAAGCGGCGGTCGTCCAATGGTTTGGCGAAGTAATGGTCAAACCCAGACTGGATGACGTGTTGCTTGAGCGACGGCGTATGAAAGGCTGTGACCGCCACACATGGCAACGTGGCAAATACAGCTTGGGCGCGGATGTGCTTTAACAACTCGAAGCCGTCCATGCCCGGCAAGGCCAAATCAATCACCGCGACGGCGTGTTCACTGGCGGTGAGCAGGTGCAGCGCGTCTTCAGCGGTTCCGGTGACTTCCACCGGAATCTTGGCGCGGAACAGCATCCGCACAATAATCTCTTGGCCGTCGGGGTCATCTTCAACAACCAGCACAGTTTTATCGGTGGGCATCAGTGGGGGCGTCCTGTATAGGCGTTAGCTCTAGCGGTAGGTTTACGCTGAATACCGTACCTGAGCCGAGCGCACTTTTCAAGAACACAGTGCCGCCCATCAGTTCGGCAAGGTTACGGACGATAGAAAGCCCAAGTCCAACCCCGCCTTTGGGCTGCGGCTGCGGCAATTGGGTAAAGCTCTCGAAGATGGTGTCGTGCATATCTTCTGGGATTCCGACGCCTGTATCCGAGACTTCAATCACCAAGCGGTCTGGGTCGGCGCGCATTAAGCGTAGCTGAACATGCCCCTGCGCGGTGAACTTGATGGCATTTGCCAGCAGGTTGGTGATGATCTGCGTCAGGCGTTCTTCATCGTGCCAAATCGTGGGCGGCAGGTGCGGGTCAACCGCCAAGAGCAAGTCTAGCCCTTTGGCTTTGGTCTGCGGCTGCATGTCCTGTTTAATCAACACCCCTAAATCATGCACACGCACAGGCGCGATCACCAACTCAAGGCTGCCCACCGCCAAGCGCGAGAGGTCTAACACGCTGTTGATGAGCATTTCTAGCCGCTTGCTGTTGACCAAACCGCGCTCGGCCATGTGGGTATTGTCTACGTCCAGTTGGCCGCTGTAGAGCATCTCCCGCAGAAATCCGATAATCGCGTTCAGCGGGGTACGTAGCTCGTGGCTCATGTTCGCCAAGAACAGGTCTTTCATCTTGGAGGCGGCTTCGGCGGCCTGCCGCGCCGCCTGCTCTTGAATCACCAGCCGTTGCAGTTGTTCTTCAAAGCGTTTGCGCTCGGTGATGTCTGTGGCAACGCCCAACAGCCGCGCGCGCCCGCCATCGTCGGCAAACAACGGGACTTTGGTGGTTTGATACCAGCGCGTTTCGCCAGTGATGCTGCTGGTGATCGGTTCTTCGGGGATGAACTTGGGCTGGCGGGTGGTCAAAACTTCCATGTCGTCACGGTGGATTTGTTCGGCTTGGGCAGAGATGGGGTTATAGTCTTTATCGGACTTGCCAACCATTGTTTCTGGCTCTACGCCAAAGGCGTTGGCAAGCGTGCGGTTGACCAACAAGAAGTCGCCATGTTCATCTTTGGCAAAAATCAGGCTGGTGTTGAGGTCTATCACTTGGCGCAGAAAGCGATGTTGCGCTTCTAACTCGTCTTGGGCGCGCTTGCGCTCGGTGATGTCTGTGGCAATCCCCAACAGTTGCACGCCAACGCCATCTTCAGCGATCAACGGCACTTTGATCGTCTGATACCAGCGCGTTTCGCCACGCACGTTGGTGACAGGTTCTTCTGCAACAAACTTGGGCTGGCGCGTGCGGACGACTTCTAGGTCGTCGCTGCGGAAGTGTTCGGTTTCAAACGGGTTGCTGTTGTAGTCTTCATCGAACTTGCCGACCATTTCTTCCGGCACCGAGCCATAGGCCACCGCCAACGCCTCATTCACCAGCGTATAACGGCCTTCGATGTCTTTGGCAAAGATGAAGCTGGTGTTGTGGTCAATCACTTGGCGCAAAAAGCGATGTTGCCCGCGCAGTTCGTCTTGGGTGCGTTTGCGTAAGGTGATAATTTCGATCATCATCAACAGCCCGCCGATTTCACCGTTGGGCAACGTCCACGGGCGGATTTCGCGCCGAAGCCAGTCTAAAGAGCCATCTCTGCGCTGGAACGGCACTTCATCGTCGGTATGCACCTCCCCCTGTAAGCAGCGCTGGTGGATTTGCTTCCAGTCATCGCCAATTTCGGGGAAGATGTCATAGTGGCGTTTGCCGACCAACTGCGGGTCGTACAGATGAAAGTCCGTTTGCCAGCGGCGGTTGACGAACAGGTAGCGCAGGTCAAGGTCAAGGATGGCAACGGCCATCGGCAGATGTTCGGCCAGTTGCATAAACGGGGCATATAACGGTTGCATGGGGCATTTTCCTAGTTATCAACGTCGGGGCATGGCGCGCCCCCTATCCCCAACCCTTTCCCCCAAAGGGAGAAAGGGGGTTTATTAAGTCCCTCTCCCGTAGGGGGAGGGATTTAGGGAGGGGTGAATCTTTGTTATTCCGCGACGGGAACGTGAGACACGACAATAAACGTGAGCGTACTCCAGCCAAGCAGCGTGAAGCCGTTGGCGTAAAGCCAAATGTTCCATGACTGGAGCATCCCCAACGTGCCGATGACCATCCCCATCACCGCCAAGCGCAACACCAGATGTTGCCACACCTTCCGCTGTAAGAGTTCGCTCACCAGCGCAAGCACAACGCTGATCGCCAGCGCGCCCAAGCCCACCCAATAGAGCGGCATCACAGCGAACTGAAATACCCCCAGAATGCCCGCCACGAGCAAGCCGCTGCTGGCACGGTCAAGCGTGGCGGTGTCTAGGGTGGGGCGTGGCAAGGCGTTAGCGCTCATACTGAATCGCCACCCGTTGCCCGTTGGCCGCGCTGTTGACAATCGCATCACAGATGACCGAGTTACGATAGCCGTCTAAGAAGGTTGCGCCGTAGGGGGCAACGTCAGTATTGTTGACAATCGCACGGAAGAAGTGGTCGAACTCATGCACGAAGCTGTGTTCCCAGCCGATCATGTGACCGTGCGGCCACCAATTTGACCAGTACGGATGGTTGCCCTCACTAATCAGCACGTTATGGAAGCCTTGCGTGGTATTCGGTTGATCTGACGCCCAGAACACGTTCAACTCGTTCAGCCGTTCAAGGTTGAACTGAATCGAGCCGTTTTCCCCGTTAATCTCAAAGCTGTTGTAGTTCTTGCGTCCCTTTGCAAAGCGCGACGCTTCTACCGTGCCAAGCGCGCCGTTTTCAAACTCCATTGCGGCGATGAAGCCGTCGTCCACATCAGATTTGACCATGCCGCCTTTGCCGTCTGGCCGTTCGGTCATCCATGTTTGGGTGTACCCCATAACCGATTTTGGCTCACCGACGAGGAAGCGCGCCAAGTCTATGATGTGCGCGCCAAGATCGCCTAGCGCGCCGCTGCCGGCAATGTCCTTCTGGAAGCGCCAACTGGTGGTCATTGCCGCGTCCATCCCCCATTCCTGAAGGTAGACGGCGCGCCAATGATAGATTCGCCCCAACGCGCCGCTTTCGATCAGGTGGCGCGCCTGCATAATCGCCGGAACAAAGCGGTAGTTGAACGCCACCATATGCTTGACGCCTGTTGCAGTGACGGCATCCAGCATCGCCAGCGATTCAGCGGCAGTGCGGCCTAGCGGCTTTTCGCAAAAGACGTGTTTGCCCGCTTGCGCGGCGGCAATCGTCGGTTCGGCGTGTTCGTTGTTGGGGCCGCCGTTGTCGAACACCTGAATATCGGGGTTGGCGATCATCTCGCGCCAGTCGGTGTAGGCGTGTTCGTAGCCGTAGCGCTTGGCGGCCTCTTGGACGGCGGCCTCATTGCGTCCGGCGATGCCCACCAAGCGCGGGATGGCCGCAGGCGGGTACATCATGTAGGGAATCTTCTTAAAGGCGTTGGAATGTGCCTTGCCCATGAAGGCGTAGCCCAAAATCCCGACGCCGAGCGTGGGGGCGTCGCCGCTGGTCTGCCCGGCGGCCATGCTGGTGAATCCACCGCCAATGGGTTGATCGGTCATAATCGTGCGTCCTTTCGGTGCAAAAATGAAATTATTTGTGCGTTGTAGGGCAACCCCTCCCCCCAGCCCCCTCCCCCTTCAGGAGAGGGGGAGCTAAAGTCCCTCTCCCGTAGGGGGAGGGATTTAGGGAGGGGTCTTATTCCGCAAACGCGGCATCAAACGCCACGTTAGACGGCGCAAAGTCGTTCTTCTTGACCCACGCGCAGGCTTCGCTGGCGCCGAAATCACGATCCATGCCGCTGTCTTCCCACTCCACAGACAGCGGGCCGTTGTAGCCGGCGCTGTTCAATGCACGGATCATATCGTCTATGTTCAGGTCGCCGTGACCGGGGGAAACAAAGTTCCAGCCACGCCGCGTGTCGCCAAAGCCCAAGTGTGACCCCAAAATGCTGCGCGTGCTGTCTAGCCGCACTTTGGTATCTTTCACATGCACATGATAAATCCGGTTGGCAAAGCGCTCGATGAACTTAGACGGGTCAAACAGTTGGTGGATGAAGTGACTGGGGTCAAAGTTGAAGCCAAACGCTTCCCGATGGTTGATGGCCTCTAGCGTGCGCTC
>JBMOFU010000120.1:0-11155 GCA_049318725.1 Phototrophicaceae bacterium
TTCCTGCACCACAATACACCCTGCCTTTGACGGATGATCTTTCACCAGCGCGTCAGGCGGCAATCCGCGCATGATCCACAGCACGAGCAAATCCCCGACGGCGGCGCTAATCATCACACTGGCGATGAACGCGGTGGTGGGGTGGGCGACCCAAAGCGCGATTAGGAAAGGCAACACTCCAGTGAGGATGAGCGGCAAAATGACGCCAATGCGGTAGGCGTCGGCGCGCATCTCTCCCTTTGCATGGGCATAGGGCGTGAGCGTTTGCCACTTCATCCCAAAGGACATCACCGACCACGGCAACCCGCCGGCAAACTTCCAACCGAGTGCGTGACAGCCCTCGTGGGCAACGATCAGCAAAAAGAACAGCCCTAACGTCCACAAAAACTGTTGCCAACTACCGCCCATACTGCCGATCAAGCCCAAGAAATCCCCATGCACTGCCGCGTAGATCAAGAGTGGCACGACCAACAGGAGGATTGACCACACCAACGCGATTCCGTTGATCTGTTCTAGCGGAATGGCGACTTCGCGCCCTTCTGGAGTCGGGGCATTGGTCATAGGGGAAGCCTCAGCGTAGGAATGTCACGAGTGCGAACAAGACAAAGGTTGCCACCAAACCCACAGTGGTGACGGTGGCATAGCTGACGTTGCGCTTGGTATCGTGGTCGCGCAGGAATAGGTCTAGGTCGTCACGGTGGTTGATCTCTATGGTTTCACGCTTGGTGACAAGGCGAGCGTTGTTGCGCTTGCGTTCAATATCCACCACGTACTTGCCCGCCAACCCAATCCAGACCATTGCCAAGACAAACCCCACCACCGGGATCACCGCCAACGGAATGGCAATCATCCCCGGCGCGCCGCGCTGTTTTTCGACAGTGGTCGCGTCTGGCGTTTGGGTGACGATCTTCCAACCGCTTTGCGTCATCTGCACGATAACATCCGTATAAGAAACGCTTCCGTAAGCCATTTCACCTACCTATATCAAAAACAGTTAAGGGCAGTAAAAGCAGTCACTACAGTAAAAACAGTGATGAGTAAAAACACTGTGGTCACTCATCACTTTTGTTACTTTTTTCACTGTAGTTTACAGTCCTGCTTTGATTAGCACATCTTCGGCGCGGGCGCGGTCTATGCTGATTTCGTGCAGGATGCTGTACGGCAATTGATGCTGGCGCACATAGGCGGGCAGTTCCATCAACGTTTGGATCATCAACTCACGCGGCAGTTGATCCAGACGCACGCCGACCTTCTTCAAGGTTTCCCGAATGCCGCTGCTGTCTTGTTGATGCAGCACCGACGAGATCAAAATCCCCGGCCCGACCATATCGGCGTAGGTGATGTCTAGCCCCATCGTGTGCAGCTTGGCTTCAATGGCATAGGCAAAGTATTGTTCGCTGCCCTCTTGCGGGCGGTTGTGACCCAGTTGATTGGTCAACTGCACTTCCATTGCCACAAGGTCTAGCAAACTGCGGAGCGCGTCCACTTGCCCGCTGCCGACCCCTTCTGCAATGCGGAAGGCTTGCTGCGCGATCCCGGCGGCGATGCTGGCCGCCCACGGCTGAAAGCGCGTATCTTCGGTATTTTGGCTGCGCTTGGCCGCCAATTGCCAGTCCAGTAGGCCGCTGACCATCGTCAGTAGCTCCAAGATGGCTGAACCGCGCACGCGGGTAGGGGCGGCGCTAATCACGCTCCAGTCAAAGATCAAGCGCTCGACAGGGCCGGTGGTCACATATTCCACCACGCCGCCCTTACGCGCCGCCACCAACGCCGTAAAGAAGCCATCTACGCTCAGGGCGGTGGGGATAACGATCACGGGGAGTTTGTTCTTCCAGCCGATATACTTGGCAACATCACACACCAAGCCGCCCCCAACGCCATAGACCACTTCGACATCGGGCGGGAGTTGGTCAGCGAGCAAGTCAAGGTCTTCTACATTCGCGGATGTCGGTTCGGCCTGCACCACAATCGGCAGGCGAAGGCGTGATTTTACGGCTTCCCACGAGTGATGACCGGTGATGAGCGCCACAGGGCGGTCTTCACGCAGTTCAGTGAGCGCACGGATTTCAATTCGCGGTAGGGGATAAAAGGTCGTCATAAGTCGTGAGGCTCCGGGGGTATCTGCGCCAACTCTCTTTGCCTATAGATCATATGCTGAAACGGGCAGTTTTGCCAATTTTAAGTGGGCATTGTCAGGGGCAGATTGTCTGTTTTGTCGTGTGTGGGGCTATCAGAATGCCAGTGCGATGTACTTATCTATGACACAACCTGTTGATGACTGTTGTAGGGAAAACACTTATGTCGTCCCATAGGCACCCACTTAAGGATTTGGGGGCATGGTTTTTGCCTGTAAAACGCGGACGCCCCGGAGGGTCGTCCCTACAAAAGCGTTGTGACCTGTAGGGACGGGCCACTGGCGCGTCCGCAAGCCGCCCAAAAATCGAATCCGTGAAATGTGATCGTGTTAAGTGGGTATACACGGGACGACACCTGTGGCGTCGGTCAGGATTAGGGCGTGGAGCGCCACGCCCTTTATCCGCTAATGGGCGTTGATGCGCGTGGGCTTAACCTTGTAGATGACGCGGGTTTGTACGGCGTCACGGCTGAAACCGCCATAGTAGGGCGTCTTGCCTGTATATTTGAGGGCAAGCGCGTCAATGTGCGCCACCGCCTGCGCTTGATCTTCGATAATTTCGGTGACTTCGCCGCGCACTTCAAGGTAACGGTAGGGGTCGGCGGGGTCTACGGCCAAGATCGTCACTTTGGGGTTGGCGCGGATATTTTTATCTTTGCGGCGGCCTAGTGCGCTATTGATGAGGATATATTCGCCGTCATAAGAACACCACACGGGGGTGGCTTGCGGTTGTCCGTCGGGGAGCATCGTCACAAAAGTCACGAGGACAGGCTTCTCGAAAAGGTCTTTGTAGTTATCTGGGATCATATCATGCCTTCTAAATGCAGGTGAGTATCATCACCTATAGAGGGCGTGAGCGTTGATGCCCTTACATATAGGCAACCCACTTAAGGATTTAGGGGAGCATCGTTTTGCCCCTAAAACGTGGACACGCCACACATCGTTTGTAGGGGCGCAATGCATTGCGCCCCTACAGGGATGAATCCACGCTCGGGTTTCCACACCCCGCTACAACTCTTGGATTTCTACACGGGCGACGGCTTGCGTCCCCGCCGGGATTTCGATCAAGACGCCTTCATAGGGGTGTAATTGCAGGTGGTTGAGGTCTGCCAGTTCGTCACGGTCAAGCCGTGTCGAAAGGATCACATGCCCACTCTGGAACCCGGTCACGTTGATGTCTCGTTCTTCGTCAGTGAAGTTGACCGCCACTACTAGCCGTTGGTCGTTGTATTGGCGCACGTAGGCAATGATCCCCGTCGGGGGATTGGGGATGGGGTAGTACAGCCCTTGATTCAAGGCCGAAAGCGAGCGCCGCAAGGTGAACAAGCGTTGGTAAAAGGTCAACATAGAATGCACGTCGCTTTCGCCTAGTGCGACATTGCGCTTGGCATGATCTGGCGCCAGCGGCAACCACGCTTTCACCCCACTGGCGCTAAAGCCGGCGTTGGCGCTGGAATCCCACTGCATCGGTGTGCGTGCGGGATCACGCGATTGGCCGGGAACCCGAATCCCGAACGGGTCTTGTTGTTGTGCGGCAGGAATGTTGACATCTTCCATGCCCAGTTCTTCACCGTAGTAGATGAAGGGCGTCCCGCGCAGCGTCATCTGTAGCAGGGCGAACGCCCGCGCCAATGGCCCAACACGGCTGGCAAGGCGCGGCATGTCGTGGTTGCCCAACACCCAATTGGGCTGCTGGTCACGCCCTAGCGCGCTGTCGTAAGCGTTGATATGCGCTTGAAACGCTTCTGCGCTAGGTACTTGGCCGCGTGTCATGCTGATGGGCTGAAAGTTGAACGGCAACATCAGCTGGTCGTTATCGCCGTAGTGCTTGGCAAGCGTGGCAAGGTCGGCGTCGTAGTTGGTTTCTCCGATAAAGACGCTGTTGGGGAACTCGTCAAAGACCGCCCGCATTTCTCCAATTACGTCATGCACTTCTGGCTGATAGCTGCTGTAGCGGCTTTGCATCACGCCGTCTACGATGGGGTTGTCTCTGAAGGCGGCATCTTTGTAGAGCAAGTCAATCACATCTACGCGGAAGCCCGCCACCCCTTTGCCCAGCCAAAAGCGGATCACATCGAAGATAGCCGCCTTCACCGCTGGATTGCGCCAGTTGAGGTCGGGTTGTTCCTTGAGGAAGCTGTGCAGGTAGTATTGACCGCTGGCGGCGTCGAGTTCCCATGCAGAGCCGCCAAAGGCCGATTGCCAGTTGTTCGGTGGGCTGCCGTCTGGGTTGGGGTCGCGCCAAATGTACCAGTCACGTTTGGGGTTGTCGGTGCTGCTGCGGGCTTCGGCAAACCATGCGTGTTGGTCGCTGGTGTGGTTTGGCACAAGGTCAAGAATGATCTTGATGCCGTAGGATTGCGCTTCTTCTAGCAGGCGGTCAAAGTCGGCCATCGTGCCGAAGTCTGGGTGGATGTTGACGTAATCGGCCACATCATAGCCGAAGTCCTTCATCGGTGATGGGAAAATGGGCGAAAACCAAATAGCATCCACGCCGAGCCAGCGCAAGTAGTCTAGCCGTTGGAGGACGCCTGCAAGGTCGCCGATCCCGTCGCCGTTGGCGTCCATGAAGCTACGGGGATAAATTTGGTAAATAATGCCAGTCTGCCACCATTTCGGGGTTGTTATCATCATCCCTGCCCCTGTAACCTTGTGTTATTGATTGAGTAAACGTGTGTCCTAAATGTAAGGATTTTACCCTATGCCCTATACCCCCAACTACCCTGATGTGCTGGGTTACATCACGGGGGGCGTTTGCCAAAACATTGGGGTCATTCAAACCGCAGTGGCTGTGCGCCCTTTTGCAGTGCGCGCAGGCAAGCCGTTTGAAGTGGTCATTTTACTCCAGAACACCAGCGATGCCCCCACTGAAGTTGTGATTAAACTCAACTTGCCCGAAGTTGACCAAAAGGGCAAGCGTGACCGCTTTATCACCAAGCGTACCTCCATTGCCGTAGATTTGCAGCCCGCCGAGGTCGGTTATGTGGTGTTGCCAGTGGCAAGCCTGCCAGACACCGCCATCGGCAGCGGCTACAGCGTGGCGGTTGAGTTTTCGCAAACGCCGAAGGGCAACCCGAACCGCGTCCGTAAGACCGAAGGCGGCAGCGCGCTAACGCTTGAAGAAGTGCGCGACCCCGCCCGTGAGCAGATCAACAGCCTGAAGGGGTTACGGTTTTTCGCGGTGGGGAACCGCACACTGCGCGGCCATACGCTTGAAACGCCCTTTAACGTGATCCCCGGCGGGCTGGGTCAGCCGCCCGAACTCAAACCGCGTTGGGCAAATTTGTGGTCAATGCAAGATTACTTTGACCCCAGAATGGTGATTGAAAAGTACCGTCAACGCTTGGCCGAGCAACTGTTGCCCAAGCTCAACCGCCAGACGTGCTACCCGCACCTGTTGGCCGCCACGCAAAAACGCTTTGCGGCATCGGGTTACACGCTGTCTGCCAGTGAAGCCCAAATGATCGCTTACTTTTTGACGCTGTTGTTAGAATACGCCGAAGCCGAAGTCACGGCGCAGAACAGCATTGCCGCCGCGCACTTTTACCTGTCGCCCATCCTCAAGCATGATCTGCTGCCAGACACACTGACTTTGCCGCACTGGTTCAACGGATTCTTGAAATTGCTCTCCAACGAACCTGCCATCCTTAGCGCGCCAGAAAAGATCATCACAGACCTGCTCTATCCAGACTTGTTGCGTGACGCCATTGGGCGCGGCTTCACAATGGTAGAAAACGCCACCGGCCTCCATTTTGGCAGTGCCGAAGAACTAGCCGCCTATGGCGATCAGGTGCTAACGCTATTCCAAGACAACCCTGCTGATTTGACCTATGCACATGTGTATCTGCCATTGGTCTTGGGCGGGGTGATTGCCCATGAGGGGATTCTGTTGGCGGGGGAAAAGCCGCATCCGTTGCTGTTTGATGTGAGTATGCGCTTTCAGGCGGTCAAGCGCACGCACTACGACGAGGATAGCGCGCCGTTCTTCGACGCCACCGACAAGGTGTTACGGCGTGCGTTGAGCAAATACAGTGGTATTATAAAGCAGTAAATACAGGGATGAGGAATGCGTCGGGGCATGAACGTTCATGCCCCGCCACACGGTCATTAACGTGATCCGTTGGGCGTTAGCCAAACAGGTCGCCGCGGCGGTCATCCAAAGCGGTAAGGCGTGTGCGTACCTCTTTCACCCGTTCAGTTTCAATCTCGCCCGTGAGCAGGGTCGGGTCAGCGCCAGCCTCTACAATCACGTCTCCCCACGGATCAACAATCATGGAGTGACCGCCAAAGACAGTTTCTCCAGTTTGGCCTGCCGCATTCACCGCCGCGATATACACTTGGTTTTCAATCGCCCGCGCACGGATCAAGGCGCGCCAGTGTTCGATGCGCTCTAGCGGCCACTCTGCCACCAGCAAAATCAAGACTGCGCCCTCATTGGCGTAGCGGCGGAATAGCTCTGGGAAGCGCAAGTCATAGCAAATCGCGGCGGAAGTTGCCCCCCACGGCAAATCCATTGTCAGTGGGGCGTTGCCGGCCTGTAGGTAGCGGTCTTCGTTGAACTGGCGGAACAGGTGAATCTTGCGGTAGATGCCCATCTGACGGCCATTGGCGGCAAAGAAGGGCGCGCCGTTGGCAACTTCTTGGCCGCGTCTTTCCAGCACGCTGCCGAAGATGCTCAACTTGTTTTGGGTCGCTAGTTGTGTAAGTTCGGTAAACACCCCGCTACCAATGGATTGGGCAAGCGCTTTATGCTCGCCCCACGCATAGCCGGTTGACCACAGTTCGGGCAGTAACAGGATGTGTGAGCCGCGCTTGGTCGCTTCGGTGACCATCCGTTGCATGGTCGCCATGTTGCGCGGCACGTCCCCCAGCGCGATGTTCATTTGGGCAAGGCTGATGGTGAGTTTGGGCATGGGCTGCGTTCCTTTTATTGTGAGTTAGGCATAGGGGTTTTTTGCTACTGGCTCAACGACTCTAGTACGTCTAGGGCGCGGTCAAGGTCAGCGGTGGGGATAAACAGATGATCGTGGTAGTAGGCCGACACCGCGTTACAGGGGATGCCAGCGTCGGTCAGCGCTTTGCTGATGACCGCCAAAAATCCGACGGCATCCATAGATGAATGCACATCCAGAGTGATCCAGCCCGCTTCAAACAAAAACGGAATTTGTAACGCAGTGGCTTCTTCCTTCGGCAAAATCAGGGTGATGCCTTCGCTCTCTCTGAACCAGCCAATCGGCGTGATTGACGGGAGCGCGACATCCAACGAGAAGGAACAAAACACCACCTTCCCCGGATTCAAACGCGGTTGCATTGTCTTGAGTAGGATTGCTAGATTGGTTTCGCCAGTCATGAGCGAATGTCCCCCTATAGATTAGGATTGATAGAAATACAGTGCGTGCTGAAATCACCCTATCCGCAACATCCAAGATTGGGCAAGATAAAGCGATTGTGTAAGCTGTTCTAACGGAATGTTCCCCCCATGCCACGTCATTATAACCCGCTGGACGTAGACCGCTACAAAGAGGCGCTACTCGGTATTTTACAGGCGGTCAGTGCTGCGCCAGCGCTAACGCCCAATGAGTTGCGCGAACTCATGGCGCAATATCCGCGTGACGGCAAAGGCTTCTTTGGCCGCGATGAACTGATCCACGCCTACGGGGTACTCACCGAACGCGGCGAACTCCCCGCTTATGACCCAGCAGTGGTGGCGCGTTTGCGCCGTAAACCCGTGCGCTCGATGAGCGGCGTCACGCCCGTGACAGTCTTGACCAAACCGTTCCCCTGCCCGGGCGAGTGTATTTTCTGCCCCAATGATGTGCGGATGCCCAAGAGCTACCTTGCCGATGAGCCGGGCGCACAGCGTGCCGAGATGAACGGCTTTGATCCGTATTTGCAGACGTATAACCGCCTGTTGGCCTTGCGGAACATCGGCCACCCGACCGACAAAATCGAGATGATTATCCTCGGCGGCACATGGTCATTTTACCCCGAAAACTTCCAAATCTGGTTCGTTAAACGGATTTTTGACGCACTGCACGACTTTGGCAATAACGTAGATGGCCGCCCTATCGTAGAGGCTGCCCTAAGTGAGGGATCACAGTTTGCGCCGTCGTTCACGCCTAGCAATGTGAAGCTGATGGGGGCGGCGCTCACGCAAAGCTACAACCAAACGGTACAAGAGATTTACAAAGAAGAAATCCGTCGTTCACGGGTGATTGCCGAGAGCGAAACGCGCAGCGTGATTGATGAGGTCGCCAGTTGGGCAGAACTGGAAGCCGCCCACCAGATCAACGAAACGGCGGCCTGCCGCTGTGTGGGGCTGGTGATTGAAACCCGCCCCGACTACATCAGCGCGGAAGAAGTGCTGCGGGTGCGGCGCTTGGGCTGCACCAAAGTGCAAATCGGCTTCCAGAGCTTGAACGATAATGTGCTGCGCGTGAATCGGCGCGGGCATACGGTGGCGGCGACCCGTGCGGCAGTGAAGCTGTTACGTCAGGCGGGCTTCAAGATTCACGCCCACTGGATGCCGAACCTGTACGGCTCTAGTGTGGAAATGGACATTGCCGACTATCACCTGATGTTTGATGATCCCGACTTTCGGCCAGATGAGTTAAAGGTCTACCCGTGCAGCTTGATCGAAAGCGCCAAGCTGATGAAGCACTATCAACGCGGGGAGTGGAAGCCCTATACCCATGAAGAACTGCTAGAGGTGCTGGTCGCGGCGATGGCGCACACGCCGGACTATTGCCGCATCACCCGCGTGATTCGAGACATCCCCGGCACTGATATTGTAGATGGCAACCGTAACACCAATCTGCGTGAGGACGCCGAAGCCGAACTCACACGGCGCGGCCTGAATACGGGCGACATCCGCCAGCGCGAGGTGCGCGGCCAGCGTGTGAATCCAGAATCGCTGACGCTGGATGTGGTGCGTTATGCCTCCAGCGTGGGGGAAGAAGTGTTCTTGCAGTTCATCACGCCCACCCGTCAAATTGTTGGATTTTTGCGCTTGGCGCTCCCCAACCTTGATCTGCCACCGATCACGCCAGAGTTGGCAGGCGCGGCCATGATCCGTGAAGTACACATCTATGGGCAGGCGTTGGGCGTGGGGGAGGCTTCCGGCGGCGCGGCGCAACACAGCGGACTAGGTACACAGTTGTTAGAAGCCGCCAGCGCGATTGCCCGCGAACACGGCTATGCTTCGTTGGCGGTAATTTCCGCAGTGGGGACGCGCGGTTACTATCGTGGGCGCGGATTCGCTGACGGGCAACTGTATCAGCATAAGCAACTACAGTAAAAGCAGTAAAAACAGTAGCGAGTAACGGCAAAGGCAGTGAAATACAGTGATGAGTAAAAAAAGTAACGACTATTTACTCACTCACCTTACACAGCCTGTTAGCCAATGGCCGTTAAACACCGTTTCACGGGCGACACAGGTGTCGCCCCTACAATCCATAATCCATGACCTTGTAGGGACGAAGCCTGCCTTGTCCGTGAGACGATGTTCAACGGAAATCTACAAAATGCGCTGTGGTGTGCGTAACATGAGTTACTCACCACTGCGGTTACTCATCACTTATCACTTTTTCTACTGCTTTTTTTAACGCTTGCGCCGTTTTTGTTGAATCAACGAGAGCGATTCTTGAAAGCTGCTGGCGTAATACGACGAGGACGACATTATCGGGAAGAAGCGCCGCACAGATTCCAAAAACAATTGGATGATTACCCGCCGCCCAGAAACGACCACGGTGTTAAGATATTGGGCTTTGTTGCGGTTGGTGTATTCGGCAACGATGAGGACTTGGCGTATGCTTGGGCGTGCCTGATTGAAGTCAATAATCATGTCTACCGAGTGAGACACCTCGTTGATGGCGTGAATCGCACGGAAGGAACCTTCATAGTAATCTTGTTGGGTAGGCCGACCGGCATAGGCTTGAACGAGGATGGTGTGGGCATCATCGTACCAATAGACCTTGACGCTCATAGGTTCAATTCTCCATCTTGATTGCTTTGATAATGTTAAGGAAAGTATATGAAAAGTTTAAGGGATTATCAAGTAAAAGACCGATCACAAACCGTCACGTTTTTAATGACGTGCTACTGACTAATTATAGAGCAGGCGCGCTCAAAAGTGCAAAAATTCATGGTTCGTTATAGTGAGTGGCAGATCAAAATCTTACATTCCGAGGTCATGTTTTTAGGCCGTTTTGCGGACAAGGCAGGCCTTGTCCCTACAGGATGTTGTTGTATTTCAACGGTTTTGTAGGGGTGACACAGGTGTCGTACGGCGTTGTGGCTCGTAATCAGGGTAAATGATCTTCCCCATCCGCCGCCGAAACCCGCTATAATGAGAAGCATCAGCAGACAGCCTAGCCCGATGGAGGACATCAAGCGCCTATGCACGCCTTTAATGTATGGTGGGTGAAGAATATTCTTGCGCCGCTGGTGGTGTTTATCGCCGAGCGGATTTTGGGCTGGCGCGTAGACGGGGAAACCCCGCCGCTAGACAAGTTCATGTTGATTGCCGAGCCACACACGACCAACTGGGATTTAGTGGTGATGTTCTATTGGGCGTGTAAGCAGCGGCGGCAAGTGCATTACGTCATTAAAAAAGAAGTGTTCAACTGGCCGCTGCTTAGTCCGTTCTTTGGCTGGACGGGCGGGATTCCGATGGATCGTGAATCGCCGTTGGCGTCGCTCAAGGCCGTGATGCGTGCGGCAAAGTCGCATGAGCGCTTCATCCTCTTGATTGCCCCAAGCGGCACGCGCGGCTATACCGAAGGCTGGAAGCCCGGCTTTTACTATTTGGCGCAGAAAACCGGCTTGCCAATTGTCCCTTCTGGGCCAGACTATGCGCGTAAACTGGCACGCATCACCGCGCCGATTATGCCCAGTGGGGACATTGAAGCTGATATTGCCGGGATGCAACCGTTTTATGAGAATATGATCGGCCATCACCCTGAAAACGCCACGCCTGTGCGCTTGCTTCATGAAGAACGGGCAGAGGCAGCAACCCTTTAG
>JBMOFU010000121.1:0-11113 GCA_049318725.1 Phototrophicaceae bacterium
CCGATTTTCGGCAGGCGTGATCGGGCAATTCCACTGCTCGTTATAGGCACAATAGGGGTTATACGCCAAGTTGAAATCTATGATGAATGAGCCGTCGCCTTCGGGTTCAAGGTCAAGGTAGCGGCCTGCGGGGTAGGTTTCAACCTCTGCGTTGGCGTCTACGAACGGCAAGAAAAAGTTTCCGTCCGGACTGCGATACACGGTCAAGGTGGCGCTGTCACCCCCTACGGCAAAGTCGAACGTCCCATATTTGAAAAACGGCTTGAGTTGCATTCCAGTGGTCTGCATCAAAATTTGTTGCGGGTTGTCGCTTTTGGTAACGGTGACGTGCAAAATCAGGTCGGGGTTATGCGGATAATAGCTTAACCCCTTGAAGGCACGCTTTTGGTTGTCGGTCAGCGGCGAGTAGGGGTTATTGCGGTAGAAGTGGTCTTTGTCTTTGCGTAGCTCTTGTAATTCATGGGCAGACATTGGCGTTAAAGTCCCTTTTGGCGTAGATAATCTAGGATGGCTTGGGGTGTATCAGGGCGCAACGCCCCTGTATAGGTCATGACGAATTTTGTAGGGGGTACCCTTACCCCCTTTTACCAGCATTTTAACGGATGATCTTTAATTTGGCGTTAAGTGTAGTTGTTCTGTACGCAGGAATGTGCGATGCTCTAGGGCATGTGTGAACAACCCATAGGAAAACAACATGCTGCGAGCTTTGCGGATTATCGGCTGGATCGTATTTGGGCTAGTGGCCTTGCTAGGTGTGGCAGTCGCGGTATTGCGCTATTTGATTTGGCGCGGTGGGCGTGGGGTGCAACCGACACACATCGCAGAAAAAATCATCACCCCCACAGAATTGGCAACGGTGACCCGCACTGCTGACGGCGACCTGTGTGTGACGTGGGCGCCTTCGGCAAGCCGTGTGCGTGTGCGCGTGCTGGAATCTTTGGATGCTGCACAGTCTGTGCCGTTGTCGGTTCCCCCACAACAAACGTCTGTGACCTTCACCCCGCCAGACGCCAACCGCCGTTATGCCTTTGATGTGAGCTTTAGCGGCGGGGAACACGACGGAGAAACCGTGCGCGTCACCGAGCGCTTATTGCCGCTGGAGGATGGCATCAATTTGCGCGACGCGGGCGGCTATGCCACCGATGACGGTCAATGGGTGCGTTGGGGGCGGATTTACCGCTCCGGGGAGTTGAACACGCTCACCGAACGCGACCTCAATCGGTTGACTGAACTGGGGATCAACGTCGTTTGTGACCTACGCACGCACAAAGAGTTTGCAGAACGGGCAGGCCGTGTGCCAACAGGCATCACGCTGAAGCATACCCCTGTGATTGACGAAATCAACACCAACCGCTATTTGAATATGGTGTTATTCCAACGCAATCAGTTAAGCACGCGCTTGGGGGAAGGCTACATCATGTTATTGCAATCCCGCCCGCAAGTGTATGCCGCCGTCATTGGCGAATTTGCCACCCCCGGTGTTGGCGTGCTTTATCACTGCACAGCTGGGAAAGATCGTACAGGGATCACCACAGCTTTATTGCTGTCAGTCTTGGGCGTCCCGCGTGAAACCATCGTCGCGGACTATTCCCTAAGCAACCTTGTTTTTGAACAACAGAAGGCGCGGCTGGCGCATGACCTTGCATCGCTCACCCGCTTTGGGATTCCGTTAGCGCAACTGGACGCGCTTTCATTGGTTGAACCCGCATGGATCAATCAAGCGCTAGACTGGGTAGACCATACTTACGGCAGTGCCGCCAACTACCTGATGCAGGCGGGCGGGATGTCTGAAGCGACCCTCCAACGTGTGCGGGAAAACCTGCTCATCCGCTATTAAGTAAACGCCCTGCCTTGCAGGGCAATCGCATTCTCGAAAACCAGACGATTTTTACCGTAAGGGCGGGGCACGCCACATACCCCTACAAACAACCATGTTCCCACTGTGTGACTGCCGTGTTTGATGCAACCGCCCTTTGATATGATCTACAAACCGTTCAAGAAACCGTTATAATTCCCCCCAGACGCAGGATAATTTTAAGAAGGGGTTTTTTATGCAAAGAACACTTCGGCGTGGTGCAATTTTTGCCTCTGCCATGCTGTTACTCATCCTCAGTACCTATGCGTATTCGTTGGCGCCGCTCGGTCAGCCAGAAACCCATACAGGCAGCGTTTCTAACGAAGTACCGTTTGTGGAAGTGCCGTTTTCGGTAGCCACTGACGGTAGCCATGTGGTGTTAGATGTGTTGCCGACCAGCGGCGACCTAGATACCCTGTTGTATCTTGTAGACGCCAATAGCTTAATCGTGGCCGAAAACGATGACCGCGCACAAGGGGACTATAGCTCACGGATTGAGTTCGCGCAGGCCACCGCAGGCGACTATACGGTTGTCGTGACGCGCTACGGCGTGGCCGATGGTACATCGGCAGGCGAATTTAGCCTGTCTGTAGAGGTTGCCCCCCCAGTTGAAGCGGCAACTGTACCGTATGCCGTGACTGCTGATGATCTAGTTGCGGCAGGCTACCCCGAATTAGAAACCCGCCCCGAAGCCGAGTGGACGATTTTGGTCTACTACGGCGGTGACAATAACCTTGAAGAAGGCATCCTCCATGACCTTGACGAATTTGAGCGGGCGGGCGGCAGCACTGACCAAGTGCGGATTGTCGCGCTCGTAGACCGTTCCCCAGAGTACACCGACAGCAACGGCAACTGGAACAGCGTGCGTTTGTTTGAAGTCGGTGCAGACACCACTGGCGATTACCTCACCAACTATCCCCCCACAATTGACAGCGAACCCCTAGCAGACTTAGGGCAACTAGACACGGGCAACGGTGAAACGCTGGCGCAGTTCTTGGTCTGGGGGATGAAAACCTTCCCCGCGCAACGTTATTCGGTAGCGTTTGGCAGTCATGGCGCAGGATGGCGCGGCTTGATTACCGACGATACTTCGGATCACAGCATCATCAGTTTGCCAGAACTGGAGCGTGCCTTTACCACTGCGCTTGAGCAGGCCAACATCAGCAAGTTTGACCTGTTGATTAATGATGCCTGTTTGATGAGCAGTGTTGAATACTTCGACACGATGGGGCAATACTTTGATGTGTCGTTTGCCTCCGCAGAGTTGGTTGTCAACCCTGCGCTAGATATGACCGCGCTCACCCAAGCGCTACAGACCGACCCCGCCCTAGACCTGACGACGCTTGCGCCGCTCTTGGTAGACGCCTATATGTTGCGCGACGTGCAAGGCTCGTTGGTCAGCTATTTGACCAACTCCATGACCAACCTGAACACCTTTCAGGGGGTGCCAACGGCACTGGATGAGTTCGCACGGGTCACGGAAGCGAATATGCTGGAATACAGCACGGTGTTAGGGCAGGCACGCGCCAACACCTACACCTATACCTTCTTTGCGGGCGACACCACGATGGTAGACCTCGGCCACTATATGCAACAGGTGATCGCCTTTTCAGACGATATTGCCCTCATCCGCGCTGCTGAAGGGGTCATCCGTTCGCTAGAAGACTCACGGATTTACGGTGAGGCGGGGAACACCTCTGCCCGACTTTCTACCCACTACAATATTTACTTCCCGTCAGATGGCACGGACTTCCGCGCCCAATACCTTGAAGAAACCTCATTGGGGCGGTGGGGTAGTATGCTCCGTACGTATAACAACGTGGTTGCACCGCGTTTGTGGCTGGCCGAAGATTCGCTAGAATCGTTTCATCCGCCTGTGGCGCCAAAGGTCACGGTCACGCGGGTGTATCCTACCACCACCAGCAACTTTGTACCCCCTACTGTCTCTATGGAAGTCGTTGGGCGGCGCGTTGCACAGGGGAGCTTCACGGTAGACCGCCTACTTGAAGATGGCCGTTTGCTGCGACTGCAAGATACCGACATCCTCACCCAGACGGTGATCGGCAGCGAGATTGAGTACATCAACCGTTGGCGCTCTGGTGTGGATCAATCGGTGTTTGGTTGGATGCCGCTCCAATTGCCAGTGGTCAGTGACGGCACAGTGCAGTACAACGAGCGCCTGACGCTCTCTGGGGAGACAGCCATCCTAGAGGGGCGCTATCAGGCGATTGGTAGTGAAGACTGGCAAGATGTCGCGGCGGTCTTTGGGCTAGACGGCACTGTTCAGAATGTCATTAGCCGCGCCACGCAAAACGGCGCGCTAGGCAATGTCGTGATCCCGGCTGGGACGGTTTTTGAATCCTATGTGGACTATGTGCAGCCTGACGGCCAAGTCAAGCGCGAAGTCGGCAACACCTATACATGGCCTGAAGGTGGCCTCACGTTTAGCGAGCAGAATACGCCCTCTGGCGACTATGAACTCGGCTTCTTGGTAGAAACCTTCGGCGGCACACGCGGCTTTGACTCGGTGCGCGTCACTGTAGATAACGGCACACTGCCGCAAGATGTCAACGGCTTTGTAGATACCGTTTTGGGCGTGTCGTTCACCTATCCCGAAGGCTATAGCCCGGTGGTGGATGCAGGCAACCAATTGGTCAGCGTCAGTCCAGACGGCCAAACCAAAATCGCCGTGTACTACTTCCCGGCAGAAAATAACATCTACGACATTACAGCACAAGCCAACCGCTTTATCAATATCACGCCAGACCTACCCTACGGGAGCAACAGCGTTGGCGGTAAAACGGCGGTAGATGCCATCTATCGCTATACAGACGCGCAAGGCGTGACGTGGGAAGGCCGCCTGTTCTCCATCTATAGCGACCTTGCCTTACAAGGCGGAACGGCGTTCGTCGGCACCATTGAAACCCAAAGCGGCGACCTTGTAGAGCGCGACCGCGTGTTTGATGTGGTTGAGGATAGCCTTGTGCTGTTCAATGCCCGTGATGTTGCCGCCAGTGACGAGAGCGTTTGGCGCTACCGTCGCCTGCCAGATTCCACCGCCTACCCTGTGCCGCGCACATGGACGTTAAGCGTGGATGACGCCGGTTGGGTACGCCATCAACCGCTTGCCGATAGCCCCGTTTCGATTGCGCTAAACCGCCGCGACGACATCACCGCTGAGGATTGGCTGGCGGAACTGCTAACGGCCAGTGCCATCCCTGCGGAGGCCGTGCAACAGCGCGTTTATCAGGGCGAATATCACCTGTGGAACGTGGCAACCTACAATGACGTTAGCACCTATGGGCGTTTCTACACGGCACAGATCGGCAATGCCGTCTATGCCATTCAATTCCAAACGCCGCTGGACGCCGATACCCTGCACTTCGTCCGTGACGTGTTCGAGCCAATGATAGACGCCTTTGCGCCCTCCCCCAATGCGGTCTATGCTTCTGGTGGGGTGAATCCAGCGTTTGTGAAGGCCGCAACTATCAGCACAGAGGCCAACTGTGGCGACGCCCCCGAAAATAGCGTGTGCTTTGGTCAAGGCGCATTTACAGTGATCGGCAGTGATGGGGCTGAAATCAGCGTGAGCGAAGCCCAAGTGATTGATCTGGCCGAAGTCAGCCGCATTGAAGTCGGTGTGGCGGGTGAAACGCTAGACCCATACAGCGTGGCGGTGTTGAGTTTGCCGTCTGGCGCAGCAGATGGTAGCCCTACCCGCCTGTTGGTGTTTGGTGGCGCTTCGATTGTCCCCAGTGCGTTTCAACAACAGGTCAGCTTACAGGCTAACACGCGCTTGATGTCTGCCAATCGTGGGCGCGGGTTGATCCAAACCCAAGACCGCTATGCGCTCGAAGTTTTGATGGTGGACGGCGGCGCAGAGACCGAAAACACCTCTGCCAACAGCATCGTGATCTTGGTTCCGCCGGGGGCAAGCGGTGAAACCTTGCGTTTGAACGACCTAGAAATTGAAACCACAGGCGGCGCAACGCTGGTCTTTGATGCCAACCCGAATAATCCGGATGAGGCATTGACAGAGCTTGACGCCCCCGCCACCAGCAGCGAAGCGGATTTGGTGAATCAGCGCCGCCCACAAAGTTTCTCGCTCAACGCGATGACGGGCGTTGCACGAGTGGGCATCCCGCCCGATGCAATTCTCAGCCAAAGTTCACGGCCAACAAGCCGCTTGACCCTCACAGGGGGCATTGCGGCCAGCTTTAACGGGCAAAATGTGGTGTTGCGCCCTGTGCCACAGCGCCTGTATCGTCAGACGGTGGCGGCGCTTTCTGGCACGCAGGGGGCAAACGCTCAATCCATTGCCCGCCCGGCGCCAGTGGATGTGTTGGGGTCGTTGGCAGAGGCACAAGCCGACTTTGACGGCACCGACTTCGATATACAGGACTTTGAGGATACAGATGATTTCTTCGACCTGTACTTTGAGTATTACGATGATTTCTTCTTCGATGACGAAGATGCCGAGTTTGACCTGTACAACATCTTCTTTGACCCAGAGTTAGGCGATTACTTCGCGTCTGACAGCGATACACCCGACGAGTTCTCTTACTACGAATCTGAAGATGGGACGTTTGCGTTTGATGACGGCTTTGCCGATGTGGTCGGCACGGAATACGCCGACGATTTCGAAGCGCTCAGTGCAGGGTATGAGGATGACGGTAGCGCCTACAGCACCTTCTTTGACACCTTTGTTGAAGAAGGCGTCGTTTGCGATACGACCTGTGCGCCAGTGGATGAATTGCTCAGTAATGCACTTAGCGGTGACAGCAGCAACGGTGACATAAGCAGCGATGACGGCGGCGACGATACATCAGACGGTGCCGAGGATCCGTCAGACGACGGCAACAGTGAGTGATACCCCGTTAGATGCTGGTAGCGGCGACAGCGGCGGTGATAGCGGCGGCGGTGATAGCGGCGGCGGCGACAGTGGCGGCGGCGATAGCGGTGGCGGCGATAGCGGTGGCGGCGAATAAAAGAAGGCCACCAGAAACGAAAGGGGCGTACCTGTTTAGGTACGCCCCTTTTTTTATTGCCTTGTGATGTTAACCCTATTGGGCAACTTGTTCAGCCAAGATTTCGTTGGCTTCGGTATTGACTTCATCCAAGCGGGCTTGGATGTCAAGGTCTGGGGTAGAAACGATTTCGGCCATCGCCTCTTGGATCAAGTTACGCACAAAGTCATAGCCGGGGACAGGCGGCTCGGATGCACCAAACTGGAGCAGGTCAAAGCCCGCTTTGTAGGCCGGGTCTTGTTCAAAGAAATCTGCTAGGCCCTCTGCAACGCTGGCACGAACGGGGAAGTATTGAGAAGCAACTGCCCACTGAGTTTGAACTTCTGGGGTGGTGTAATACTTGACGAACAACCACGCGGCCAATTCTTGCTCTGGGGTGGTCTTGGGGATCGAAACCGAACCGCCATAGATGTTCATCACGGGTTCTTCGGTCACATATGGGAGTGGTGCAAGGCTCCAAGGGTGGTTGGAGCCACTTTCAACAGCGCTACGGTAGAAGGGGATCCCTGAAGAAGACCCAATGGTAAACAGGGTGGTGCCAGCGCCGAAGTTGGTCTGGTCACCGAACTGTTCGGTGATCCCACGCGCACAACCTTCTTCAAACAAATCTTGCAAGAAGGTCATAGATTCAACAGCAGCCGGGCTGTTGTAGGTAAATTGGTTGGTTTCATAGTCGAAGATGTCCCCACCGAAAGAGAACGTCCAGCTGGCGAAGCGTGAAGCGTCGGTGCTGAGTTCATACCCAACGGCATTAGCGGGGTCGCCAGTGGCGGCGCTGAACGGGTTGGCAACCGCAGCACAGGACGCTTCTTTGAATTGTTCTGGGGTTTGGGGTACGCCTTCAAAGCTGATGGCACCAGCAGCAAACAATTCTGCCAGCCAGTCTGCATTGTAGTACATCACTTCGGCAGAGCGGTTGGGGGGGAAGCCCAAACGTGCGCCGTCGAAGGTGGAAAACACATCTGATTCAAAGAAACTGGGGAAGAAGTCTGCTTGTTCTTCGGCACTCAAACCCCAAGTTAGGCTGTCTAGCAGCGGGTTCATGTCTACCAGCGAATCGCTCAGTTGGTAGGTGGCTGCTTGGTTCTGGTAAGCCACAACCAAGTTCGGGGCATCGGTGGTGTTCATCACGGTGAGCATCTGGTTGAAGATGTCCCCATAGCTACCCTGATAAATCCCTTGAACGGTAATGCCATATTCGTTGGTTTCGTTGAAGGTAGCGATGATTTCGTTCAGCGCTTCTTCACGTTCACGGGAGTGTTGATGCCAAAATACAACGGTGGCGCCAGTCGGGTCTACAGTTTCGTAGTCGGTGGCATCTTGTGCAAACGTTGGCATAACCGCCAACACAGCCAAAACAACAATCAACAACAAGCTCAACTTCTTGGACATTGTGGATGCCTCTCTCCTTGATAAGGGTGTCACGATTGTCCCGCAGGTCTTACACGAGGTTCTAGCGTGCGTTAGCACTCCCTCCGAAAAAAACAGGCCATTCGCCTGTTTGATCCCTGAACAGTGATGTTAGCGCGCACAGGGCGAATCCCCGCGCCCGCCCTTAGCCCTTCAATCCGCTGGTGGCAATCCCTTCGGTGAAGGTCTTTTGGGTGAAAAAGTACAACACAATCATCGGTAGCACCGTAATGGCGGCTGCCGCCATCAGCAAATGCAGGTCAGTACCCGCCTCACTGGTAAAGCTATACAACCCGACCATCAATGGCAGCCATGTATCATCATTCGTCACCAGTAACGGCCACAGGAAGGCGTTCCACGAGCTAATGAATGTGAGCAGGGCAACGGTGACGATGGCAGGGCGCGCAATGGGTACCGCCACTTGCCACAAAAAGCGCAAATGGCTACAACCATCAATTTTGGCCGCTTCCCACAGTTCGTCAGGAACTTTGACGAAAAACTGGCGCAGCAGGAAGATCGCAAAGGCATCCGCCATAAACGGGATCGTGAGCGCCTCTAGGTGGTCAATCCAAGAAACATCGGCATTCCACGCAAAACTGAAATAGGGCGTCGCCCCCGTCCACCAAAACCATAGCCAGTTGGTTTCTAGTAACGGCAGGTTGAAAACCTGCCCCTTTACCACCAACAGATTAGGGATCATGGTCACAGATTCAGGGATCATCAAGGTTGCCAGCAACACCGCAAAGATAAAATTCCGCCCGAAGAAGCGAATCTTGGCAAAGGCATACCCAGCAGGGATGGACGTTGCCAACAGCCCAACAATCGTCAAGGCGGTGATAATCACGCTGTTGAGGAAGTACTTGCCAAACTTGGCTTCATCCCATGCCTGCAAGTAGTTGATGTGAACAGGGATGCCATAGACATCACGGATAAAGCGCGCCGCTTGCGCCCGAATATCGGCTTGGCGGCCTTCGCGCACTGGGACGCTGGCGACATCTATTGCCGCAGTACGGCTCACCCATTCGTCTACTTGGGCAGTGATATTCGGGTTGGTGCTGTAATACGCCCGCAATTCGGCCATAATCCCCGGATGTTGTAACTCTAAAGCGGTGACGAATACCGCCAATTCATTGCTGTTGCGGTCATAGTTGCGGAGCGGCTCCACCAAGTTCCCCAACGGGCGAGATTCCCGCAAGCCGCCCTCAGCGCTTACCCCCACAATGCCGAAGTCCTCTTGCCACTGTAACGCTGGAATCCAGCGGCGGTTAATGACTTCCCCAAGCGTCATGCCAGAAGTCGCCAGCATCCAGTAAAACGGGATCAAGGCCACGAACGAGGCAAAAATGAGAATACTGTGCAACAGCAGGTGAGTAAGCCAGCGGTTGCGCCGTTCTCTGCCTTCGGCATAGGCGGTCTGTTGGGCAAGGGTATTGTTGGTAAGCGGTGTATCAGCCATAGAAAACCCTCGACTCGAAAACGGTACGCTGGATTTGTGTCAGGGCAAAGATAATCAAGAACAAGACGATGGCCTGTGCCGCTGCATAGCCGAACTGGTTGGCCTTATAAAACGTGTCGAAGATCACAATGGCGGCAGCGTCGGTCGTCCCTTGTGAATAGGCGTCACGCATCACATAAATGCTGTTGAACGCCTTAAACGTGCCGATGAAGGCCAAGACTGACAGGTAAAACGTCACCGGAGAGATCATCGGCAAGGTGATGTAGCGGAACAAATGCCACTCACTCGCGCCGTCTACCCGTGCCGCCTCGTACAGATCAATGGGGATTGCCCCCAACCCCGCCAAGAAGATCACCGCGTTGTAGCCGGTATACGTCCAGACCCCCAACAAGATCACCGTGACCAGCGCCATACTGGGGCCAGCCCAAAAGCCTTGTAGGTTCCAGCCAAACAGCGCGTTCCAAAATGGTTGGCTTTCGGCAATCCAGCCTTGTGAATCGCCACCGAAAAAGGTCAAGAATTGGTTGGCAAGCGAGCTGTCGCGTGAGCTAAACACAATCCGAAACACCACCGCAGAAGCGACCGCAGGTGTAATGTAGGGGATGAACAAAATCGTGCGGTAAAACTGCTTGCCGCGAATGTTCTGGAACAGCAAGTAGGCAAGGGTCAAGCCTAGCCCTAACTGGAGCGGTACACTGCCAAAGGCATAGTAAAAGGTGTAGACCAGCCCTTGTAAGAAGTCTTCATCCCCGCGTGCGCTGAGTTTTGCCCAGCCATAGGCAATGGTGAATAGCCCCAGCCCGACCACCGCAAAGGCCACCCCAAGTTGATAGACGAGCTTGTACTCGTGAAAATTTTCAAACGCATGGTTCCACAGCCAGTAGGCCAACAACAATAGGCCACAGCCCAGCACGAAAAACAGCGCGCCAGACCAGTCCCCAATAATCTCGTTGTAGTTGGTTAAGCAATTGCTGATTAAAGCACTTGCAGATTGCCACACCCAAGCGGCGCCGCCTACCCCATCTAGCGTTTGGATGCCTTCAACGCCTGCTTGGCAGTAAGAGCGCCCCTGACTGGCCGTCCAATTGTGGATGCTCATATAGCCCGCATACAGAATGGGGAACAGGCCGAATAAGCCGATAATCACCATAGCGGGGAAGATAAACGCATAGCCCGCAAGGTTTTCTCGGACAACTAAGGGGTTCAAAAATGCCCTGCGGCGTTGGGGTAAATCAGTGGCAATGGGGTGCAGTTGAGGGGTACTCACAGGTTTTTACAAACTCTTGCGGTTAGCTTTCATAGACACGAAAGAACATAGCAAAATCTGTCTGAAGTTGCGACTGTAAAGGTGTTAAACAGTCATTA
>JBMOFU010000122.1:0-11007 GCA_049318725.1 Phototrophicaceae bacterium
CCCCGTATTCTTGATCTTTTCTTGACCCTTCTTGCTCGGATAATGACCCTATTTTTACTGCGTTGCGGCGTACAATGAACCTGAAGGCCAATGTAAAGCGCTAAGTTGCGTGCAAACGGGTAGCCTTGCATAGATAGCCGGAGGTTTAAGTGATGGACGTTGTATTTGTTGGGCTTGTACTCGCGTTTTTTGGGCTTTCATGGGGGTTTCTTGTCCTCTGTGAAAGAATTTGAAGGAGATAAGCCAATGAGCTTCATCTATATCATCGCAGGCTTGGTTACACTGGCGCTACTGGGGTATCTGGTGGTCGCTTTACTTAAACCGGAGTGGTTCTCATGACCATCAATGGCATTCTGCAAATCTTGATTTATCTGGTCGCACTGCTGTTGCTGGTGCGGCCATTGGGTAGCTACATGGCAAATGTCTACGAAGGAAAATCGGTCGTCAACCGCATTTTTGCCCCCGTAGAACGCCTGTTGTATCGTCTGTTCGGCATCCGTGAAGATGACGAAATGAGCTGGCAGATTTACGCGCTTTCCGCGTTACTTTTCAGCGTTGTGGGGCTGTTATTTCTGTATGCGCTACAGCGGCTCCAACATCTATTGGTGTTGAATCCACAGGGCTTTGCGGCAGTATCGGCAGATTCTTCGTTCAACACGGCTGTGAGCTTTGTCACCAACACCAATTGGCAAGGCTACGCGGGCGAGGCGACCATGAGTTACCTCACGCAAATGTTGGGGTTAACGGTGCAGAACTTCGTTTCTGCCGCAACGGGTATGGCGGTGTTGATCGCCTTTATTCGGGGCATTACCCGTCACAGCGCTGGAACGCTCGGTAACTTTTGGGTAGACCTCACCCGCAGCGTGTTGTACATCTTGTTGCCGTTGGCTGTAGTGGTTGCGCTGATATTGGTTTCTCAGGGGACGGTGCAGACTTTTTCGCCCTATCAATCTGCCCAACTGATTGCCCCGCTCACCGACGGCGACGGCAATACTGTAACCGAACAAGTTTTAGCACTGGGGCCAGCGGCATCCCAGTTAGGCATTAAGCATATTGGTACCAACGGCGGCGGCTTCTTTAACGCCAATTCTGCCCATCCGTTTGAAAGCCCAACCCCCCTCAGCGACTTTGTGATGTTGCTGTCACAAACTGTGGTTGCGGCGGGCTTGACCTATACCTTCGGCAAGATGGTCAAGGATGCGCGGCAAGGCTGGGCAATTTTGGCGGCCATGCTGCTGTTGCAGGTGGTGTTTATCTTTGCGGCCTATGCCGCTGAAGCTGGCGGAACGCCCCAGTTACAACGACTTGGCGCAGACACGGTTTCAACCGATGTCAATGTGGGCGGCAATATGGAAGGCAAAGAGGTGCGTTTTGGCATTGCACGTTCTGCGATGTTCGCGGTCGCAACCAGCGGAACCTCCACAGGCGCAGTGAATGCAATGCACGACTCGTTCACGCCTTTGGGTGGGGCAGTGCCGCTGTTTATGATGCAAATGAGTGAAACCGTACTAGGGGGCGTGGGGTCGGGTCTGTATAGCGGCATGTTGATCTATGCCGTCCTTGCAGTGTTCATTGCGGGCTTGATGGTTGGGCGCACCCCTGAATATCTGGGCAAGAAAATTGAGGCGTTCGACATAAAAATGGTGTCGCTCATTATCCTTGTGATGCCGATTGTGGTCTTAATTGGCATTGCGATTGCCGTCGTCAGCGCGGGCGGCTTGGCGACGATTTATAACACCGATCCTGCCGCGCACGGCTTCAGCGAAGTGATGTATGCGTTCACGTCTGCGGGCAACAACAACGGCAGCGCATTTGCCGGATTAGGCGCCAATACGCCCTTCTACAATAGCGCGCTTGGCTTTGCCATGTTGTTTGGTCGCTTTTGGTTGATGATCCCTGCGTTGGCGTTGGCGGGTTCACTGGCGCGCAAGAAACAGGTTCCAAACGGTTTGGGAACGTTGCCCACCCATACACCGCTGTTCATCGCGTTGTTGATTGGTGTGGTCATTATTGTCGGCGCGTTGACCTTTTTACCCGCGCTGGCACTGGGGCCGATTGTTGAACATCTCATCATGATTGGCGGGTGATTGTTCCCGCCTGCGCTGTATGAACCTGAACACCTAAAAGAATGGATTGAACCATGTCTGTAGAACTGAAAGTAAAAGCCCGTCCGTTGTTTGAGCCGGCGATTGTCCGCCGTGCGGCGCTGGACGCGCTCACCAAACTTGACCCGCGTGTTCAACTGCGTAACCCGGTGATGTTTATCGTTGAAGTCGGGTCTGTCTTGACGACGCTCCTGTTTATACAGGCACTGCTAGGGCAGGGAGAAGCGCCCGCCACCTTCATCTTTGCGATTTCTGTCTGGTTGTGGTTTACCGTCATTTTTGCCAACTTCGCAGAGGCGATGGCCGAAGGGCGCGGTAAGGCACAGGCCGATACCTTACGCAAGGCGCGGCGCGATGTCAGTGCCAAGAAGTTGAGCAATCCCAAAAATCGGTCGAGCTTCCAAGAAGTATCTGCTGGCACACTCCGCAAGGATGATGTGATCTTGGCAGAGGCCAATGATGTCATCCCCGGCGACGGGGAAGTTATCGAAGGGGTGGCTTCGGTAGACGAAAGCGCCATCACTGGCGAAAGCGCCCCTGTGATCCGTGAAAGCGGCGGCGACCGCAGCGCCGTTACGGGCGGCACGCGGGTTTTGTCCGACTGGCTGGTGATACGCATCACCACGAACCCGGGTGAAGCCTTCCTTGACCGCATGATTGCAATGGTGGAAGGGGCTAAACGGCAAAAGACGCCCAACGAAATTGCCCTTAACATTTTGTTGGCGGCGTTGACCATCATCTTTTTGTTGGCAACCGCAACCCTGCTCCCGTACTCGATTTATGCTGTCAATGCTGCAGGTCAGGGGCAACCGATCACCGTCACCGTGTTGGTGGCCTTACTCGTGTGTTTGATCCCCACCACGATTGGCGGGTTACTCTCTGCGATTGGTATCGCAGGAATGGATCGGATGATCCAAGCGAATGTGATTGCGGTTTCTGGCCGTGCGGTAGAAGCCGCCGGGGATGTTGACGTGCTGTTGCTGGATAAGACCGGCACGATCACGTTGGGGAACCGTCAAGCGACGGCATTCATGCCTGCTCAAGGGGTTAGTATTGAGGAATTGGCCGATGCAGCGCAAATCTCATCATTAGCCGATGAAACCCCAGAAGGCCGCAGCATTGTCGTCTTGGCGAAGAACCAGTACAAAATCCGCGAACGGGACATCATCGCTTTAGGGGCAACCTTCATCCCTTTCACCGCGCAAACGCGCATGAGCGGCGTAGATTTGAATGGCCGCGAAATTCGTAAAGGCGCGGCTGATGCAGTCAGAGCCTATGTTGAGGGGCAGGGCGGGCAGTTTTCGCCCGCTGTTCAGACGATTGTGGACAACATCGCTCGGCAAGGGGCTACCCCGCTGGTCGTGGCAGAAAACAAGCGGGTGTTGGGTGTCGTGCAGCTAAAAGACATCGTAAAGGGCGGCATTAAAGAGCGCTTTGGCGAACTGCGGCGGATGGGCATCAAAACCATCATGATTACGGGCGATAACCCCTTAACTGCCGCTGCGATTGCCGCCGAAGCCGGCGTGGATGATTTTCTCGCTCAAGCCACCCCTGAAGCCAAGCTCAAGCTGATTCGTGAGAACCAAGAAGGCGGGCGGTTGGTGGCGATGACTGGCGACGGTACGAACGACGCGCCCGCGTTGGCACAGGCAGATGTGGCCGTTGCGATGAATAGCGGTACCCAAGCCGCTAAAGAAGCGGGTAACATGGTTGACCTTGACTCCAACCCTACCAAGCTGATCGAAATTGTGGAAATTGGCAAGCAACTGTTGATGACACGCGGCGCACTGACTACCTTTAGCATTGCCAACGATGTGGCAAAGTATTTTGCCATCATTCCGGCGGCGTTTGCCAGCACCTACCCGCAATTGAACGCGCTCAATGTGATGCAATTGGCAACGCCGAACAGCGCCATTGCTTCGGCGGTGATCTTCAACGCGCTGATTATCATCATCCTCATTCCGTTGGCGCTGCGCGGCGTGCGCTATCGCCCAATTGGGGCTTCGGCACTGCTGCGAGAAAACTTGCTGATTTACGGTCTGGGCGGGTTAATCGCCCCGTTCATCGGCATTAAAATCATTGACCTGATTTTGGTTGCGCTAGGCTTAACCTAATGAGCCAAGTTGCCCACGGAGAGACAAACGTGAATACCCCAAGACAAACAACCCTAGTCCAGATTATCCGCCCGGCCATCGTCTCGTTTATCGTGTTCACCGTAATCACCGGTGCGCTGTATCCGGCAGCCATCACCGGCATTGCACAGGTGATCTTCACATCACAGGCCAATGGGAGCCTGATTCTAAACGATGAGGGGGTCGTGGTCGGTTCGGCACTCATCGGCCAAGAATTCAGCGCGCCTGCCTACTTTTGGGGGCGCCCGTCTGCCACGGGGCCTGTTCCCTATAATGCGGCGCTATCTTCTGGGTCTAACTATGGCCCGCTCAACCCCGCTTTAGTGGGCGAAGACGGCCTTGTACAGACGCGCATCAACGCATTGCGTGAAGCCGATTCCGCCGCCGGGGTAGAAAACAGCGGCTTAATCCCAGTAGATTTGGTGACGGCTTCTGCCAGTGGGCTTGACCCGCACATCAGCATCGCGGCAGCACAATATCAAGTGGTGCGGGTTGCTGCCCTGCGCGAGGCAGAGGTCGCAACGATTGCGGCATTAGTGGATGAATTCACGCAGGGGCGCACCTTCGGGCTGTTAGGGGAGCCGCGTGTGAATGTGTTGCTGTTGAACTTGGCTTTGGATGAGCGTTACCCGTTGGTTGAGGCGGCGCAGTAAAAACGCGGTGTGACCTGTAGGGACGTGACCTTTTCTGTCAAATTAAGGTTCTCACGTTTGCCCCTAACCCCTCCCTAAATCCCTCCCCCCAAAAAGGGAGAGGGACTTTTTACCCGCGTGGATTGCCCTTCTCCCTTTCTCTTGTGGGGGAAAGGGTTGGGGATAGGGGGGAAGGGGGGCAATAACCCTACATATCGGAAAGATTAAACCCCTGTTTTTACAGGCATAGGGCGCAATATATTGCGCCCCTACAAGACCGTTGTCACCCGTAGGGGCATGATGCATCATGCCCCTACAAATTTATGTATTATCCGATAATATCCTGTGCGTTTAGAATGCGATTGCCTTATCCGTCTCTGTGGCGTTAAAATCGGTCACTGGTAATCATGGTATAATATCCCCCACTTTTCTAGGATCACTGAAGGGGGTATTATGAATAAACGAGTTAGAAACTTTTCTATCGCAGGCTTGATCGCGTTGGCAGTGATTTCAAGCGGGTTTGTTGTGGTTTATATGCAGCAGGGCGGCGCGGCGCCACTGGGCGCAGACGTGTTACAAGTCAATTTGCCGATTGCAGATGTAGAGACGTATGGCGCGGCACTGGCAGATCAAGTGGCGGCAGGCGACGGCAACGGCGTTGATATGATCTTCCGCAATAGTGCGGTGTTGATTGATGGGGATACCTACTACGGCGTCAATGGGGTGCATCCCGTGCAACTCTTGAATTACAGCGGCTACTATCCTAAATCAATTGTGGCGGCCTCGTTGACCGATGATCGCATTCTCCGTGCATATTCCTTTAGCGCTGTGAATGGCCGTGATGTAGACATGGAAGCGCTAACCTTTGCTGAAGCCGAAGGGATGCTATACATCGGGGATGAATATAACTTCATTTATGAATTGAATCTGGAAACTGGCGATATTACCCGCGAGTGGAATTTGGCCGACGTAGGCGTTCGCACGGCCACCGATAAAGGCATTGAAGCGCTCACCTATTCCCCGCAAACGGGTTATTTTTATGCGGGCATTCAAGGAACCGGTCAGGTGATCGTCTTATCGTTGAGCCTAGCAGAGGGCGAAACGCTGACTCAGGTGGCAGAGTTCCCATTGCCGCAGGGATGGGCGCCCAGTGGGCTATACGCACACAGTGACGGCACATTATATGCTGTTGCAATGAGCGGCAACGGTCAAGAAGGCAACCAGAAGATATTCCGTTTTGAGGCCGAAGGGGAATTGCTGTGTGCGATTACGATCCCGTCAGATTTAGGGATTGTACGCCCCGACGGAATAAACATTGATGAGGCCAATGCGTTGTTGTACATTGCAGACTCGCAAGGGCCGCTGTATGACGGGGCATCGCTCTACCGTCTAGCGTGGACAGACCCCTGCCGTTAACACATCGCAACTTAAATGCGCTAGGGCGGTGCAAGCCGCCCTCAGTTCCCGATCAATACATCTGCGTTGACATATTCCCCACCCCGTAAGCCCCGCGTTGCCCTATGACATCTTTAGGATTTTTACGTTTTGCCGTGAACTGGCTACAATAAAGGCGATAGACGAAAATAGCTTTTGGAGCCTTTGCAATGCAACTCATTGATAGTCACATTCATTTTTGGAATCCCACTCGCTTGCGTTACCCGTGGCTAGACACCACACCACAGATTAACAAGCCTTATCTGCCCGCCGATCTTCCGTCCAGCGGGGAAGGCTGGGAGATGGTCGGCCTTGTATTCGTTGAAGCCAACCCCATCCCCGAACAGAACTTCCAAGAGGTGAGTTGGGTCAATACGTTGGCCGACGACGATCAACGGATTAAGGGCATTGTGGCTTACGCTGCCCTAGAGAGCAATAACTTCCATGCCGGGTTGGATGTCTTACAGGCGCACCCGTTGGTCAAGGGTGTACGCCGCAATATTCAAGGGGAAGCAAACGGGTTTGCCACGCGCAAGCACTTTGTCAAGGCAGTGGGGGTGTTGCCGCAATACGGCTTTAGCTTTGACCTGTGCGTTAAATATCACCAGTTGGCAGAGGCCGTGCAACTGGTCAAAGCCTGCCCAGATGTAGCCTTTGTGCTAGATCACATCGGCAAGCCCAATATCGCAGAGGGCGAAATTGACCTGTGGCGCGCCCATATCAGCCAATTGGCCGAGCTAGAAAACGTCCATTGCAAGGTGTCGGGCATGGTCACAGAAGCCGACCTTGACCACTGGCAACCGGAGCAATTGCGCCCTTATGTAGACCATGTGCTAGAAGTATTCACGCCTGCACGCTTAATGTTCGGCGGGGATTACCCGGTGCTAGAGATGGCACACATCACCTACAACGACTGGGTGAAGGTCGCGCTGGAATTGCTCAAGGATTTAAGCCCCAATGAACAACATTTGGTCTTCTATGAGAATGCCCAGAAGTTTTACCGCTTGTGACGGGGGTATCAAAATTTCTGTAGGGGCGCAATATATTGCGCCCCTACAAGGTTCACAACGGTTTGTAGAGGGACGTGATGCACTATGCCCCTATTTTGTGCTGGTACGGTCTGCCAGCGGTTCACCCGTTGCCCCAGTGAGCGTAATCGTAAATTCACCGCCGCTGAAGATCAACGTGTCGTTACTGGCGGTAGGCACAGCGTCGTAGAAGAAGACATCCGTCGCAAAAACAAAATATTGACCGTCCAGCGGGAGTTCTAGCCCTGCAATGGCAGAGTTAAAGTTGCTTGCGGCAGTGTCAATATCGTCGTTGATGGCAATCCGCTGGCCGCCCGGCGCGAACAGGTGTAACACCGTGTCAAATTCTGCCGCCTCTAGCGTAAGGCCAATCACATCTTGGGCATTGCCCATGAAAGTGTAAAAGTACACGGGTTCTTCGGGGGTGCTTTGGCCTGTAATGGCGCTATCGCTAATCAGTTGCCCGGCAGCGTAGTCCAAAGTGCCTTCCACCTGCGCGGAATCCACAAAGCCCTCAACGGTCAATTCATAGGTCAATTGCACAGAGGCGTCAAACTCAAAGAAGTTATCAATATATTCGTAGCTGGTGGCAACCACAAAGTAGGTTCCCGTAACGGGCAGGCTCACCGCATCAATCAACGCGGAGAAGGTTTCTGTCGTGCCGCTGTCATCATCACTGGCAACGACCTGCCCAGCAGGGCCGAGTAACACCAAGAACGGGTCAAGCTCATCTACGGTTTGGGTCATGCTGAGGGTCACGGTGTCGCCCTCAGTGCCGTTGAATGCGTACAGTTGGGCTTGGGTTTCTGCCAACAATACCCCTTCGGTGGTGGTACCCGATGCAAGGATAGGCAGTTCCAAGACGGGGGCTTCGTCCTGCGCCAAAATCGGCATTGCGGCCAAAAGCAATGTGATGATTACTGCGAGCATTTTCTTCATGGGCTGTCCTTTTTGCGAAGTAGAGAAATGAAAACTATATAGCCAAATACTATCTTACCTTTTTCTTGCCTATGGATATAGGCAGAATTGCCTAAAACCTATTAAAGGGCTGTAAAAGGGCATAGCACAAACATACCCGCAAATCTTGTATGCTATTGCCAGCGCAATTTGTCAATTTTACGTTACAATTTACGCACACTTATGGAAGCTAAAAAGCGCTAGGAAAAACCCTCATGACCTCAATTTCTTTGACTGTGAATGGCACCCCTATTGCCCGCGATGCGGTGGAATCCCGCACGTTAGCGCAATTTTTACGCCTAGACCTCAACCTCACTGGGACGAAGATTGGCTGTGAGGAGGCCGAATGTGGCATCTGTACCGTGTGGGTAGACGGTACGCCCGTCAATTCGTGTGTGTATCCGTTGATGAAGGCGCAGGGCAAACACATCACCACCATTGAAGGGCTAGGCCAGCCTGACCAACTGCACCCCATTCAAGCGAACTTTGTGCGGCATGGGGCCGTACAGTGCGGCTTCTGTACCCCCGGCTTGATGATGACTGCGGCGGCGTTGATCGAAGAAAACCCGAACCCCACCGAACACGACATCAAAGTGGCGATGAAAGACACCTATTGCCGCTGTACGGGCTACACCAGCGTGATTCGCGCAGTGCAGTCTGCGGCGGCGGAAAAGCGCGGCGAAGCGCCGCACGCAGTCAATGATCCCGCAGTGGATGAACCCATGCGCGTGATTAGCCGCAGCGTGCCGCCGATTGAGGTAGTAGCGAAGGTGACAGGCCGCGCCAAATATACCGACGATTACACCTTTGACGGGATGCTGTTTGCCCGCACGCTGCGTAGCGAGTATCCCTACGCACGGATTTTGAGCATCAATACCGAAAAAGCAAAGGCGTTAGCAGGCGTGCAATCGGTACTGACGCACGCCGACGTACCCGGCGAAAACATTCATGGGCTGGTTTACCTTGATTGGCCGGTGCTGTGCCATGATGTGGTGCGCTACGTGGGGGATGCCGTGGCGATTGTAGCCGCAGATACGCCCGAAATCGCAGAGGCCGCGCTACGCTTGATTGAGGTGGAATATCAGCCGCTCACGCCGTTGATTACGCCCGAAGCCGCCCATGATCCGAACGCGCCTGTGCTGCATCCCAAGCACCCCACAGGCAACGTGCTGAAGCACATCAAAGTGCGTCACGGGGACATTGACGCGGCCTTCGCGCAAGCAGATGTCATCATCGAGCGTACCTATCACACGCCCACGACGGAACACGCCTTTTTAGAGCCAGAATGCAGCATTGGCCTGCCAGCAGGCTATGATAGCGATCATCAAAAGCTCACGGTGTATGTGGGCAGCCAGATTCCGTATCAAGACCGCAACCAGATTGCGCGGGCAATGGGATTGCGCGAAGAACAAGTGCGCGTGATCGGCACGTTGATCGGCGGCGGATTCGGTGGCAAGGAAGACATCGCCGGACAGATTCACGTTTCGATGTTGGCAACCGTCACAGGCCGCCCGGTGAAGATGCTCTACTCGCGCCAAGAGTCGTTACTGTTCCACCCCAAGCGCCATGCGACCAATATCCACATCAAAACGGGCGCGACCAAAGACGGCAAGCTGATTGCCGTTGAAGCCACGCTCTACGGAGACAGCGGCGCGTATGCCTCCTTGGGCGATAAAGTCATGACACGCGCCACGACCCACGCCACTGGCCCCTACAACGTCCCGAACGCCAAGATAGACTGCTTTGCCATGTATACCAACAATCCGCCGTGTGGAGCATTTCGCGGGTTCGGCGTGACACAATCGGCGTTTGCGGTTGAACAGAACATGGATTTGGTCGCAGAGGCGCTCGGCATGGATCCGCTAGAGTTCCGTCGGATCAACGCGCAAACCGTCGGCGTGACGACCGCCACCGGGCAACTGCTCCGCGAATCCGTAGGACTGTTGGCGACGATGGACAAAGTACAGACGGACATGATCGCCCATCACAACGGCGGCGGCTTCCAGTGGGCCTGGCGTGAGGGCAATAAAGCCTACGCTTGGGGCGTGGCCTGTGCCTACAAGAATACAGGGCTAGGCGGCGGCGCACCGGATGTCAGCGAGGCGGAAATCGAAGCCTACGAGGACGGCACGGTAGAGATCCGCACGGCGGCGGCAGATATGGGGCAGGGCATTGCCCATGTGATCGCGCAGTGTGTGGCCGAAGAAATGCAACTCCCCTATGAGCGGGTGAAGGTGCTGCTGTGCGATACCGACTTGACGCCCAACGGTGGCCCCACGACGGCCAGCCGTCAAACGTTCATGAGCGGCAATGCGGCGCGCTTGGCAGCCATCACCTTGCGCGAGTCGCTCACCCGCAGTGCAGCGGAACTGCTAGATGTGTCTCCAGAACTGGTACGCTACGAAGAAGGCTTGCTCCGCAAGAACGGCACCAGCGTAGAAATGGGAGATGTGGTGAAGTTCATGCGGCAAAACGGGCTGCAATCGAAGGCCAAGCACGCCTATCATGCGCCTGCGACGCAACCGCTCGGCACAGGCGGGGATATGCACTTTGCCTTTAGCTACGCTACCCAAGCCGCGCTCGTCAGCGTGGATTTAGACACGGGCGAAGTCAAAGTCCATAAGATCATCAGCGGCACAGACATCGGTCGGGCGATTAACCCGTTGATGCTGCAAGGGCAAATCGAAGGCGGGATCATCATGGCGTTGGGCAACTGCCT
>JBMOFU010000123.1:0-11002 GCA_049318725.1 Phototrophicaceae bacterium
CGATGATGAGTTGTTGGCGTTGCTTGAGCAAGAACTGGGGGCGGATTAGACGTTAACTGATGGGGGCATTTCGCCCCCATATTTCTAACGTTTGTAGGATCACCTATAATGGTGGGGATTAAACCACACAGCGACGAGGTGTTTTTCCATGACAATTGCCGAAATTGCCCAACAAGCCCAACATTTGAGCTTAGAAGACCGCAAAGTATTGGTTAAACTGTTGGTAGATTCCTTTGGTGTGGACGCCGATGGCGTTGAGGATTCGCCCGCTCAAGAACACTGGGGGCAATCGCTCAACCGCCTGTTCGACGAACTGCCACCGATTGAATGGGTTGATCCAGAGATTGATGATCCGGTGGAGTGGGTCAAGCGCCAACGCCAAAAAGAAGCAGATCGTCTGTCTACCTACTGGAAGGATGAACAATGACGGTTGCAATTGTGGATACAACCGTCGTTATCCACTATTTTCGGAAAAATCCTGCTGCCCGTGTTTGGGTGGATAAACAGCCCTTTCGATTGTCGCTTACTTCAATGACTTGGTTAGAGGCAATGCACGGTGCAGGCAGCCGAATCCATCAGGAAACCACCGCATCCGTTCTTGACCAGTTCCATTTACTGTACTTTACTGATGCCGATCAACAGTGGGCTATGAAGCAAGTAGAACGTTATCGGCTAAGTCATGGGATTGGAATACATGATTGTCTGATTGCTGCTGTTGCTTACCGACTAGGGGTTCCCCTCTACACACACAACCTAAAGGATATGACGGTTTTGATAGGCATACAGGCTGAAAAGCCTTATTGACTTGCTTTGCTACCTATAAAAGACGATAACCTGCTCCTTATTCCCCCCAGACGTAGTTAAAATCGTCCCCGTCTACGTGGGTGGGCAGGAACATCAATTTGCTGTTGGCCGGGGCAGGGGCAACCAAGCGATGCCCATCTTCCATTGCGCACGCTGCGCCGTGCCACTGGCACACGAATGTATCATCCTTGCATTCCAGCGTGCCGCCGATGTGCAAACACACATTGGCAACCGCAACAGGTTTACCGTTCACCTGATAGACGTGTGCGCCACGCCCAAAAAATTCGACCAGTTTAGCGCCGCGCTCTGGGATTTCACTCACTTTGCAGAGGGTATATAGCATGGGGTCTCTCTCGTGTATTGTTGACTATGCAATAGTTGTGCGCGCAACTAAAAAGAGTATACCTGAATCTGGTTGCATATGCAACTACTTTTTGCTACACTGACCCTATGACTGACACGCTCCCACCTACAACATTGCACGCATGGCGGCTATTCCTCACAGCACATCGCCTGTTGATTGCCGACATTGACCGCCGCTTGGCTGCCGCTGAACAAATCCCCCTGAATTGGTATGATGTGCTGATTGAACTGTACGAAGCGCCTGACCAAAAACTCCGTATGGCCGACCTTGCTCAACGGGTGTTGCTCACCCGTAGTGGGCTGACGCGCTTGGTAGATCAGCTAGAGGCAAAAGGCTATTTACGCCGTGAGCTAGACCCCGATGATCGTCGCGGTTTTTATGCCATCCTCACCGACGCTGGCGTGGCCGCCATGCGTGCCGCGTGGCCGATCTACGCGGCGGGCATTCAGCAATTGTTTGGGTCACATCTTTCGGCAGAAGAAGCGGCTGTATTGGTACGCCTGTTTGAACGGATGGGGCAGTAGCCTACTTTTAGGGGCAGGGTTGCGCCGTGATCGCTTCAACCCGCTTTGGCGTCATGTTGGAATCCTGCTCAAGGGCAAAACAGTTGAGCCGATCTATCCTTAGATTAGGCGTCTAGCGCGTCGGTCAAATCGGTGATGAGGTCAGCGGCGTGTTCAATCCCCACCGACAGGCGCAATAGGTTGCGCGGCGTGAGCGTGTTTGGCCCTTCTACAGAGGCGCGATGCTCAATCAGCGTCTCGACACCGCCTAAGCTGGTCGCTTGGGTGATGATCTTCACGCCGTTGGCAACTGCCCGCGCTGCGGATTCCCCCCCGCGCACACGGAACGACAACAGCCCGCCGAAGCCGTTCGGCATCTGCCGCGTCGCAAGGGCATGTTGCGGATGTGAGGCAAGGCCGGGGTAGTAGACGTGTTCGACGTTGGGATGTGCGGCCAACGCCTGCGCGATCTGTAGCGCATTTTGTGACTGTTGCCGCACCCGTAGCGGGAGTGTGGGTATACTCCGCAACAGTAGCCAGCAGTCAAACGGAGAAGGCACGCCGCCGCCGAGCTTTTGTACCCGCTTGAGCCGTCCCCCCAACCCATCTTCTAGGCCGTGCCGCACGATTAACGCACCGCCGAGTACGTCGCTGTGGCCGCCGATATACTTGGTGGTGGAATACATCACTACGTCTGCACCGAAGGTCAATGGGCGCTGGATCACCGCCGTAGACAGCGTATTATCCACCGCCACGATTGCCCCTGCGTCATGTGCCAGCGCTGCAATGGCGCTAAGGTCGGCAATTTTCAACGACGGGTTGGACGGCGTTTCGATCCAGACCAGTTTAGTATTGGGCTGGAGATTGGCACGCACGGCGTCTATATCGGTGAAGTCGGTGATGCTGTGTTGAATCCCCCAGCCGCCAAACACTTGTTGGATCAAGAAGCGTGTGCCGTGATACAGGTCGTCGGGCAATAGCACATGGTCGCCGGGGGCAAGCGTCTGCAAGAGCGCATTTACCGCCGCGAGTCCGCTGCCAAAGGCCAACGCCATGCTGCCGCCTTCTAACTGCGCTAATGCGCCTTCCAGCGCCAACCGATTGGGATTTTCCCCGCGTGTGTACTGGTAGCCGCCGTCATAGTTGCCGTCGGGGTTGCGCTCAAAGGTGGTAGAAAGCACAAGGTCTGGGGCAACGCTGCGGCTATTGAACGCCGGTGAATTGCCCGCGTGAACGGCCAACGTTTCAAGTTCCATTTTAGGGTTCCTTTGATGTATGTAAACGATTGCGCCCCTGCCAGATTATACAGCATCATAACCTTTCGTAGGGGCGCAGCGTGCTGCGCCCCTAAAAGTGCCTAACCCCGTATTTGCTGCAATCGCCATAATAATTCCCCTGTAGAACATCCCCCTTGCCTGCACTATAATACGGTCTTAAGTTGCACCGAGAAAAATATTCATCTACCTACTTGGACTAGAAACCTATGAGCAGACCCCCTGTTTATCCCTTCACGGCCATTGTCGGCCAAGAAACCATGAAGCGCGCTTTAATCCTCAACGCCGTAGATATGCGGATCGGTGGGGTATTGGTACGCGGTGAGCGCGGCACAGGCAAATCTACGGCGGCGCGTGCGCTGGCGGCGCTCTTGCCAGATATGGATGTCGTCGCAGATTCCCCTTACAGTGATGACCCACGCCAGCCGTCTACGTGGTCAGATGAGACCAAAGCGCGCTATGCCACAGAAACGCCACCCGTTAGCCAACGGCGAATCCCGTTTATTGATTTGCCCGTGAGCGCCACCGAAGACCGTGTGGTCGGCACGCTAGACATTGAAAAGGCCATCCAGCGCGGCGAACGCCACTTTGAGCCGGGCGTCTTGGCGGCGGCCAACCGCGGCATCTTGTACATTGATGAGATCAACCTGCTGGACGACCATGTAGTAGACCTGCTGCTCGACAGCGCCGCAATGGGCGTGAACGTCGTGGAGCGTGAAGGCATCAGCTTTACGCATCCGGCGCGCTTTATCTTGGTGGGGACGATGAACCCCGAAGAAGGCGACCTGCGCCCGCAATTGCTCGACCGCTTTGCCCTGTCCGTAGAAGTCAAGGGGATTCAAGCGCCATCTGAGCGGATGGACATCCTGGAGCGGCACATCGCCTATGAAGCCGACCCAGACGGCTTCCGCAAGGATTGGGCAGCGCAAGAGCAACAGTTGGCGGAGCAGATTGTCTCTGCCCGCGAAATCGTGGATAAAGTCGCCTACAGCCGCCGCGACCTGTTCACCATCGCCAGCATGACCAGCAAGCTGCACATTGACGGCCACCGCGCCGACTTAGTGATCCTCAAGGCTTCACGCGCCCACGCCGCCTTTGAAGGCCGCACCGCCATCAACGGGCGCGATATTCTCATCGCCTTCGAGTTGGCAATCCCCCACCGCTTAAAGCGTGGCCCGTTTGCCGACGCCAGCGTAGACATGAAGAAGCTGGCAAAAGACATGGACGAAGCCAATTCCGAGTGGGGCAGCGGCGACGAAATCGAAGAAAGCGCTTCCAGCAACGAACAAAGCCCAGTGAAAAAAAAAGCCAGTCCATAGCGGCTGACTCGCAAGATGTGCCAGATTACGGCCAAGCCGACCCTTCGCCGCAGTCGGTGTTCGACAACAAGAGTAGCTACTGGTGGGAAGGCGGCCAAAAGCCCAAAACGGGCGAGGAATTCAAGGCCGAACGGATCGAAAGCCAACTGGATAAAGTCACCCGCCGCCAAAGTGGACGCCGTTCCCGCACCCGCACTGACCGCAAGCGTGGCCGCTATGTGAAGGCCGTCCCTGCCAACGGCAAGCACAACGATATTGCCTTTGACGCCACGTTGCGTGCGGCGGCGGTCTTTCAGCGGGCGCGTGCCGCCCAAAAATCTGAGACGGGGATGGCCTACGCCCTCCAGAAAAGCGACCTCCAGCGCAAGATTCGCGTGCGGCGGGCGGCCAACCTTGTCTTGTTTGTGGTGGATGCCAGTTGGAGCATGGCCGTTAGCGAGCGGATGCAGGCCACGAAGGGCGCGATTATGTCTTTACTCACCGACGCCTATCAACGCCGTGACCGCGTGGGCTTGGTCGTGTTCCACAAAGACCGCGCCTATTTGGTGTTGCCGCCGACTAACTCTGTATTGCTGGCAAAACAAGCGCTGGCCGACATTCCCGTAGGCGGCAAGACGCCGCTTTCGGCGGGATTATGGCTTTCGTATGAAACGGTCAAGAAAGAGCGCCAACTCAACCCAGATGTCATGCCGCTGATTGTGCTGCTCACCGATGGCGCGGGTAATGTTTCCATTGGCGACCAAGCCCCGCAAGAAGAAGCAATGCAAATCGCCGATCAAATCCGCAGTTCACAGATTAGAACCATCACCATCAACATGGAACATCGCGCCTTCGATCAAGGGTTGGCGGCACAGTTGGCGGCACGCTTAGGCGGGCAATGTCACACGCTAGACGAACTCAAGGCCGATGCGCTGGTGCATACCGTGCGCGCCGAACTCGGCAGCTTGGGGTAAATGGGAATGCAACATTCGTAAGGGCGCAATAGTTTGCGCCCCTACAGGTCACAACGCCCCCCCTCTAACGTGCAGTAGCGCAATCCCACCCAGATCAGGTCTAATATGAGAAAATCCACCCGCAAAGGAACCCGCCCCATGATGGGACATAGCTATTGGCGCTACCTCTATGACGACACTGACAGCAAAACCGCGCCGCGCATGACGTGGGCGCTCATCCGCCGCGTGATGGGCTATGCCCGCCCGTATTGGGGGCAAACCGCGTTAGTGTTGATCTTGCTACTGATTAGCACGGGCATTGGCCTTGCCGCCCCGCTGATTATCCGTGATTTGCTAGACAACGCCCTGCCCAATGCCAACCTTAACCGCTTGAACCTGTTGGCCTTCGGCCTGTTGGCGATCCCGTTTGTGACGGCGCTGGTGAGCATTTGGCAACGCTGGCTCAACGCCCAAATTGGCGAAGGCATCATCTTTGACCTGCGCGTGGCGCTTTACCGCCACATGCAACAGATGAGCCTGCGCTTTTTCACCCACACCCGCTTAGGTGAACTCATCAGCCGCCTGAATGATGATGTCGTCAACGCCCAAAATGCCATCAGCAGCAGCATTGTCGAAATCATCACGAACTTCTTGAGGGTGGTCGCCACGTTAGCGATCATGCTCACGCTGGAATGGCGCTTAACGCTCATCGGCCTGTTGGTGCTGCCGCTGTTCATTTGGTTTTCTAACCGCGTGGGGCAACGCTTGCGGGCGGTCGTCCGTGAGGCGATGGAAGTCAACGCAGACATGAACGCCCGCATGAACGAAACGCTGAACATTAGCGGGTCGTTGTTGGTCAAATTGTTTGGCCGCCGTGAAGATGAAATCCGTCAGTTTTCAACAGACGCCGCCAGCGTGCGCGACATTGGCATCCGCCGCGCCGTGATGGGCGTGCAACTGTTCGCATGGATCGGCCAAGTAGCGGCCATCGGTAGTGCCGTGATTTACTGGGTGGGCGGCTATTTGGTCATTCGCGGGGACATCAGCTTAGGGACGATTGTGGCCTTTGGCACGTACCTTGCCCAACTGTACGGGCCGTTACAATCGCTGGCGACTGCGCCGACAGTCTTTAGCAGTTCGGTGGTCAGCTTTGAACGGGTATTTGAAATCATTGACTTGCCGCCCGACATTATCGAAAAGCCCGACGCCGTGAAAAAAGACACCGTGCGCGGCGAAATCCGTTTTGACAACGTGCAGTTTGACTACAACGCGCTGGAAGGCGGCTTACTCCGCAGTGTGAAACGGATTGGCGAAGAAGGCGAATATCGTGCGCCCAACACCAACGCCAACGGCACAGAAAAACCCGCCAGCGCCCCCGCCGAAGCTGGCGATGCACCGCGCCATCAAGCCCGTGAACAGGCGCTCAATGGGCTAGATTTCACCATCGCGCCCGGCGCGCTGGTCGCGTTGGTGGGGCCTTCGGGCGCAGGCAAGACCACGCTCACTTACTTGATCCCTCGCTTGTACGACACCACCAGCGGGCGGATTCTGCTGGACGGCGTAGACTTGCGCGACTGGTCGCTGGACAACCTTGCCGAGCATATCGGGATGGTCACGCAAGAGACGTACTTGTTCCATGATAGCCTGCGGAACAATTTGCTGTATGCCAAGCACGACGCCACCCAAGCAGAATTGGATGCCGCCGCCCGTGCCGCCAACATCTACGACTTTATCATGGGCTTGCCTAAAGGCTACGATACCGTTGCAGGCGAGCGCGGCTACCGTTTGAGCGGCGGCGAAAAACAACGCTTGGCCTTAGCGCGTGTGCTGCTGAAGAATCCGCGTATTTTGGTGCTGGATGAAGCCACCAGCCACCTAGACAGTGAATCCGAAGCGTTGATCCAAGAGGCGCTTTCACGGGTGATGGTTGGGCGTACCAGCATTGTGATTGCCCACCGCTTGAGTACCGTCCGCGCCGCTGACGAAATTTTGGTGATGGATCGCGGGCAGATTGTCGAGCGTGGCAATCATGAGGCGTTGCTGGCACTTGGCGGGTTGTATGCCCACCTTTACGCGACGCAATTTGAAAGATACCCCGACGCTATCGGGGCATAGGATAGTTGTAGGGGCGCAGAAGATTGCGCCCCCATAGGCACGAACTTAAGGATTTGCTGACATTGTTTTTCGCCTGTAAAACACGGACGCGCCGGAGGGTCATCCCTACACAACCCTTGTGACCTGTAGGGACGTGCCACTGGCGCGTCCGTGTAACACCCAAAAACCTGAAAATGTGCATGATCGTGTTAAGTGGGTACACATGGGGCGCAGAAGATTGCGCCCCCTACAGAAAAACATCCTCTGCTGTTAATTGGCGTACACCGTAAAGGTACACGTCCCGACTTCCTCAAAGCGATTGGTGCCGGGCCCGTAAAAGTCAAGGCCGTCAAAGATGCGGCTCGTCCATGTGAGCCGATAGTTGATGCGGTGTTCCCCCGCCGCCAGCGGCCCCACTGGAGCGTACCAGAACACGGCATATTGCCCGCTGATCTGGCGAATGGGTTGGCGATATTGGTTCAGGTTGCGGAGCGGCACATCATCAATCACAACCTCATAGACGGCGCTGTTCAAGTGCGCTTGGATGTTGGCCTCTGTATCGGCGTACCAGACCCAGTAAATATCCACAGTGGAGCCTGCCGCTAAGGTGGTCGGCGGCGGCGCACCGACGGCACGATCATCGCAATAGGCCAACACATCTACCCCCTGCTGGAGCCGTGCGCTGGCGCTGGTCTGGACTGGGACAGGCGTGCCAATCACCGCTGTGGGGATGGCTGTGCCAGCAGATACCGGCGTAATCACACGGTCAAGGATGCTCCCGCTTTGTGTGGGGGCATTGGCGGCTTCCCGCGCTAAGGTCGGTGAAGGCGTCGCACTCGGCGGCAATAGCACAATCTGGCTCAGGGCGGTGGCGGTGGCATTGATCGAGTTGATGTCCACCACAGGCAACACGCTCTCGTCTACCACAAGGTTGCGCGTGGCAGTGGGGGAAGGCGTGGGCGTGAAGGTGGAAAGCACAGGCGTCGAATCCATGCTGGCGCTGCGCGGGATCGTGCTAGGCAGCGGCGTGATGGGTTCCAGCAGCGCTTGCGCGTTGGGATTGAGCGTGACCGGAATCACGGGCGTGGGGGAAGCCCCCGACGCACTGAACAGGGCAGGCGTGGCCGTAATCGTGCCGCCACCGAGTACGGCAGTCGGGTAGATCGTGCCAAGCGCAATCGCGGTGAGGTCAACCGTCGGTGTAAAGGTTGGGAAGGGGGTCGGCGTCGGCAAGAGGCGCACCAACTGGGTAGACATCCAGCCTTCGTCGCCGCCTTCCAGCTTGACGTTGAGCCAGCGCCCATCACTGCTTTGGCCGATCACCTCCACGGCAGTGCCGGGCGCAAGCGAAGCAAAGTCATCATAAGTCACCCCCGGCCCCGTCCGCACATTCACGCGGTCTAAAGAGGCAACCACGCCGAGGATGGGCGGTTCTTCGGTAGGCGTGAAGGTCAACGAGGGCGTTAGCGTCAACGTGACCGTTGGCGGGATGGGCGTATAGGTCGGGATGGGCGTGCGCGTGGGGACGGGGGTCGCGGTCAGGCGCGGCGTTTGGCTGACAATCGGCGCAAGCGTAGCTGTGGGCGCGCGTCCGTCTGGATTGACCGTTGTGCGCGGCGCACAGCCTGCCGCCATCAGCAACGCCAAGAACAAGAGGGCATCAATTCGCATTTTCAGCATGGGGCGGCTTTAGCTCCAGCAGTGAGTGACCAATAGGTGAAAAATCTGGGGGAATGCCGAAGTTGAGACATGCCCACTACGCATTATAACCGATAGCGCAGTTTGCATCACAGGCAGGCCACGCTACAATGGAACCTATCAAGGCTCATTGCGAAGGGAAGGCAGTTTATGGCGCGTGGTCTGTGGCGAGTAATCTTTGGGGTACTGTTGCTGGCCGCTTGCGCCCCAACGCCAGAATCGTTAGTGGTGCTGCCCACATTGGCCGTCATCCCGACGGAAACTGCAACCTCCACCCCAAGCCAGACGCCGCGCCCGACACTCACGCGGACGCCTTCTGCCACACCGTTGCCGCCCAATACCCCGCGCCCCACCGCCACCCCAGTATTGCGCGATTACGCCTCAGCGTGCGCGCAAACGCAGTTTGCCGCCCTAGAGCAGGCGGTGCTATCCTGCCCAGACCTTAACGCAGGCCGTAGCTGCCACGCCAGTTCCCCGTTGGATGTGATGCCCCAGTTACACCTTGTCGAAGACGGGCAAGCCCTGCTGCTCAACCCCGGCAATCAAGCTGACAACGACGACATCGCCAGCATCGGCGCAGAGCCACTGAACGCCAACAGTGACCTGTGGGGGATTGCCGTCAGTGTGCTAGACCGTCACCGTAACGGCACCGTTCCAGAGGGGGAATTTGTGGGGATGGTGATCTTCGGCGGGACGAGCGTCACCAACCGCAGCCCTAGCGATGAAACCTTTGCCACCGAAACCGCCCCGTTGCCCATGGATCGCCGTCCAGAGCCGCCTGCCCCGCCGCTGACCGATCTGTTGGTGCTAACCCAACCCAACGCCGCGATTTGTCCGTTTGTGCCAAACGGCCTGTTGATTCAATCCACCATCCCCGCTGATTTTATCGTGAACGGGACGGCGGTCACGGTTAACGGCACGGCCTATATCACCGCGCAACCGCTCGGCGCGATGCAGATCATTGCGCTAGAGGGCGAAGTCCACTGGACGGCGCTAGAACGCCGCCGCACGATCTTGGCCGGGGCAGGCGCAACGCTTAACGTAGACAGCAACATGACCGCCCTAGAGCCGCCTTCTGCACTGTTTGCGGCCAGCAACGACGTGATGACCGCGCTGATTACCCGCGCCGGCGCGATATTCACCCTGCTTGACCACCGTCTGGAAATTCCGCCGCCGCTACCGCTGGATGCTTATATCCTGCTGGACGATTACAGCGATGAATGGGCAGTTGCCGTGCGGATCGAGCGCTTAGACGGCCTTTGGGTGGCAGGCGAGCCGCAAACCGCCGAATTGCTCAGTGAAGTGATAGAGGTGTGTGACTGGGAAGCAGCGCAATTGCTTTTGCGCCAGTTCAACAGTGAATTGCTGGTGTATCCGTTTGGCCTGCGCGTGGATGACTCGCTCCAGACGTTGACGCTGAACGCCTACTATCCGGGGGTCTTGTTCCCGCCGACCTTCACCCGCACGGCCAATGAACCGCCGACCTATACCGCTACACTAAATGGCATCGGCACAGCGTTGTTCACCCACGAAATCAGCTTCCCTTCCCCAACAGAAATGCGCTGGCGTGTGGAGGTCGCAGGGCTAGACGGCGGTGGGCTGTGCAGCGGCGGCCTCTTGACGGGTGTAGGCACGCGCCAATTGGGGGATGCCCAACCCGCAGCGCCCGTCACCGAGATTAGCCGCTGGCAGGTGCAGTTCTCGCCAGAGCCGGTCTATTTGCCCGATGACGCGCCACTCCCCGATTGCTTCCCTGCCGATGCGCTGGCGTCTGTGCCTGCAGAGGCCGAAATCGCATTGAGTGAGGACGGCGCCACCGGCACGGCAACCCTTGAAGGGGAGATTGCTGGCCTGCCGTTGCCGATCTTGTTCACCCGCGACCTGTTCGACCCGACGACCTACGTCAGCGAAACCATAGGCGAAGACCTGACCTATCGCTATCGGTTGCGCTTCACGGTAGATGGTGTGTTCGAGTGGCGGATCATGGCGTTATCTACTGGGATGGGTTGCCGCG
>JBMOFU010000124.1:0-10992 GCA_049318725.1 Phototrophicaceae bacterium
TCTTTACATGGGTGATATTGTCGTTCTTGGAAGTATCAATATGGATGTGGTCGTGACCCCGCCGCGACACCCCGTACCGGGGGAAACCATCGCCGCGAGCAGTTTGCACTTTATTCCGGGGGGTAAGGGGGCAAATCAGGCCGTTGCAGCGGCACGCTTGGGCGGGCAGGTACGGTTCATCGGTTGCTTAGGGGAGGATGCCTTTGGCAAAACACTACAGGCATTCTTAACCCATGAGCAGATCAACTTAGCACATTTGAGCGTTCTGAAGGACGCCCCCACTGGCACCGCGATCATCGCCGTAGATGCCAATAGCGAGAACACCATCATCATTGTGGCAGGGGCAAATGCCGCCATCGGCCCGCAAGAAGTTGAGGACATCCCCATTCAGGCCGACAGCCTCGTGGTTTCTGTGCTTGAAATGCCCCAAGCCGCCATCCGACGCTTGTTTGAACGGGCGAAGGCTGCCAATGCGCGCACGGTCTTGAACACGGCTCCAGCCGCCCCGCTCATCGACGGGCTTGCCGCCCTGACCGACTACCTCATTTTGAATGAGACAGAATTGGCCTTGTTGACTGACCAACCGCTTGCCAAAGACCTCACGGGGATGACGCAAATGGCGCGTCAGTTGCAGGCGCACCCCAACCAAACCCTTATCGTGACGCTTGGGGCGCAGGGGTGTTTGTGTGTGCAGGGAGAAACGGTCTTGCAAGTGCAAGGGCATCCCGTAGCGGCGGTAGATACCACCGGCGCGGGCGATTGTTTTGTGGGGGCGTTTGCCACCGCGTTGATGGAAGACCGTTCGCTTGAAGATTGCCTAGCCTTTGCGAACCGAGCGGCGTCCCTTAGCGTGCAGCGGCTTGGCGCGGCAATCGCTATGCCGTACCGCCACGAGCTTGAATAGCCTTAAGAGTGCGGTTTTGTCCGTAGCGGCGGCGCATAGGACGCGCCTACACCCGCGTTATGATCTGTAGTGACGACATCTGTGCCGTGCGTCTTTGTGGCGTTAAAATCACTCACTAGCAATCAAGGTAACGATTATCAAGAACGGGGCAGAAACGAATATGGAATACAGAGTATTGGGTGGTTCGGGATTTAGCGTGCCAGCCCTCAGTTTCGGGACGGGAACCTTTGGCGGCAACCATGATTTCTTTGGCAAATGGGGCAATAGCAATGTCGCGCAGGCCACCAACATTGTGGATATGTGCCTTGAGGCGGGCGTTACCCTATTTGATACTGCTGATGTTTACTCGTTTGGGCAATCTGAAGAAATTTTAGGCGAGGCGATCAAAGGGCGGCGCGATAAGGTGCTGATTTCTACCAAATCCACCTTTCGGATGAGCGCTGAACCCAACGATGTAGGCACTTCGCGCTTTCACTTAATCCGCTCGTGCGAAGCCAGCCTGCGCCGCCTCAACACAGATTATGTAGACATTTACACCATACACGGCTTTGATGCACGCACGGATGTAGAAGAAACCTTACGCGCACTAGACACACTGGTGCAAAGCGGCAAGGTGCGTTACTTGGTTTGTTCCAACTTTTCTGGTTGGCACCTGATGAAGTCGTTGGCGATTTCTGAAAAGTACGGCTGGTCGCGCTATGTGGGGCATCAAGCCCATTATTCCCTGCTGCGCCGTGAGTACGAATGGGAACTGATGCCGCTTGCGCTCGATCAAAGGGTCGGCACCCTTGTATGGGGGCCATTGTCACAAGGGCGCTTGAGTGGTCGCTTCCGCCGCAATCACCCCATTCCAGAAGGGAGCCGTGTGGCACAGGGCGCTGACGAAGGCCCGCCAGTCCCCCCCGAATGGCTGTACAGCATTGTAGATGCGCTGGATGAAATCAGCGCAGAAACGGGTAAAACCGTTGCACAAATCTCGCTCAATTGGCTATTGCAAAGGCCGACGGTTTCTACGGTGTTGATTGGCGCACGCCATGAAGAACAATTGCGCGAAAACTTAGGCGCTGTCGGCTGGAATTTGACCGCCGAGCAGGTCGCACGCTTGGATGCCGTCAGCGAAACCGACACCATCTACCCGTACTGGCATCAACGCGGGTTTACCGAGCGCAACCCGGTGGCAACGCCACTGTACAAATAGGGCAATCTACTCGCGCCCTACAGACAGGGCGTATCTATTGATCTACCCGTGAATTTTAGCGGCGGACGCCACCTGTGGCGTCCGCACGACGCCGAAACCGTGAACGGTGATTGTGTTGTTCAGTGGGTAGATATGGGGCATGATGCATCATGCCCCATATCTACCCTGTATTCAATTATTATGGTTTATGGTTTTTTGGGCAAAAACATCTTACATTCCTTAAAATGATTTTAACTATTTTTTTACTGACTGTTGTTATAGTGATGCAGCAATTCAGCCGTTCCCCATCGTGGGGAACTGCCAAGCTGATTATTCGCGTTCGATTTCTGATCAAGGAACAACACATCACTATGCTTAAACGTTTCGCAGTTGTGCTGATTTTCGTAGTCGCTTTGATGTCGGTGTCTGTCATTTTGGCTCAAGACACCCCCGCCGTTCCCCAGTTGAATGCTTCCGGCGCCACCTTCCCCCTCACGATTTACAACGCATGGAACGCTGACTATGCTGAAGAATTTGGCGTACAAGTCAACTATGCTGGTGGTGGTTCTGGTCGTGGTCAACGTGACATTATTGCAAACGTTGTAGACTTCGGTGGTACGGACTCCTTCTTGAACGATGCCCAATTGGGTCAGGCTCGTTGTGGCCGCGTTGTTCACGTCCCAACCGTCTTGGGCGGCATCGCCATGATTTACAACATCCCAGAACTCGCTGGTCAAGCACCGCTCCAACTGCGCGGTAACGAAATCGCCAAGATTTACCTGAATGAAATCACCCGCTGGAACGACCCGTTGTTGGTTGCGTTGAACCCACAATTGGCGTCCATTGACCGTGAAATCCTCCCTGTGTTCCGTGCAGACTCCTCCGGCACGACCTTCAACTTCACCGTTTTCCTCTACAGCGAAAACGCCAACTGGGGTCAATTCCGTGTCGGTCAAGCGATCAACTGGTTGCGCGGCCAAAGCGCTCAGGGTAACCCGGGCGTAGCGGGTTTGGTGAACGCTTCCCCCTATTCACTCGGTTACGTTGAACTCTCCTTCGTTGGCGACCTAGACTACGCCGCAATCAAGAACCCAACCGGTGGCTTCATCCTCCCAACCCCAGAAAGCATCTCGCTTGCTGCTGAAGGCGTGGACATCCCTGCCGACACCCGTATCGTCTTGATTTACCGTTCTTCTAACCCAGAGGCCTACCCGATCTCGACCTTCACTTGGTTGGTGGCTTGCCAAAACCAAGCGAATGCTGGCCGCGCTCGTGAAATCACCCGTTACCTGTGGTGGGCTACTCACGAAGGTCAATCCTACGCCGCTGGTTTAGACTACGCTCCGCTACCTTCCCGCGTAGTGGCCTTGGCTGAAGCCAACATCTTGAGCATCAACAACCCAGATGGCTCCCAAGCCCTCCCAACCAGCATTGCCAGCCGTTAACATCGGCTTTGCTGTGCAGTTAGCTTAACTGAAAGCTCCCGCAGGTGCAGGCCAACGCTTGCACCTGCGGTTGTTTATCTACACCCTTCATCACTGAAGCGTCACTATTGAAGCACCTATTGAATTCGTCATCAGGAACCAAATTTATGACCACCGTCCCTAAACCCCCAGCTGCTCCCAAAGCATACTATGGCGTTGGCGACCAACGCTTTTTATGGGTTGTGCAGGCGTGCGCTGCCGTTGCAGTGATTGTTATTCTTGCCATCCTGCTTGTGCTGGTCACCCAGTCACAATTGGCACTTAGCACCTATGGCTTTGGCATTATCACGGGTACCTTGTGGGATTTACCCGCCCAACGCTTTGGCGCGCTATCCTTTGTCTACGGCACGGTGGTGTCATCGCTCATTGCCCTGACCTTAGCCGCCCCAGTGGCGGTTGGCACGGCGATCTACGTTTCAGAATATGCGCCAGCATGGTTAGGGCGCCCGATTGCCTTTGTCGTGGAGCTATTGGTTGCCATCCCTAGCGTGGTCTATGGTCTTTGGGGGACTGCCGCGCTGGTGATCTTCATGCGTGAAGTGGTCAACCCCGCGCTAATTGCCGTGACGACTAACGTTCCCTTTTTAGGCAACGTATTGTTACGCCCGCCGGACAGCGGTGGACGCAACCTGTTGACCTCTGGCGTGATTTTGGCAATCATGATTTTACCCATTATTATGTCCGTTTCGAGAGAGATCATCGCTCAAGTGCCGCGCCTTCACAAAGAGGGCATGTTGGCGCTTGGGGCAACTAAATGGGAAGTCATCCGTTTAACCGTTTTGCCTTACGCTCGTTCAGGGGTGATTGGCGCAGCGTTGTTGGGCTTGGCGCGTGCGCTTGGTGAAACGATGGCCGTGTTGATGATCGGTGGCGGTGGCATCACCTTTGAGGGGCGCATTGAGGTGTCTTTGTTCTCTACGGTGTCTACCATTGCCTCACGGATTGCCAGTTCGGCAACGGAATCTGTCGTCCCGATTGAATTTTCTGCATTGGTGGCGCTCGGCTTAGTGCTGATGGGCGTGTCTTCCATTGTGAACATTATCGCCCGCGAATTGGTGCGGCGCACCTCATTAACCGGAGGCGGCATATGAGCAAAGCAGTGATGCAAGCACCCCCCGCAGCAACGTCTGCATTGGTTCCCGAAGACCGCGCCCGCTATACGTGGCGTAAAGCGGTTAGCGCCTTCACGGTGGTGGTTTTGGTGCTGCTGGCGCTCAGTGGCGTCGGGATTTTGGGGACGATTGTCGTCAATTTGTTCATTAACGGTCTGTCGTCTATCAACCTTGACCTGCTGGTAAAACAGTCGTTGCAAGGCGGCATCTTGAACGCGCTGATCGGTACGCTGTTGATGGTCGGCATGGCGGCGTTGATGGCCGTCCCGATTGGTGTACTCACCGCCATCTACCTTTCTGAGTACGGCTACGGTTCACGCTTTGCAGAGGTTGTGCGCTTCTGCCTCGATTTGTTAGCGCAGATGCCTACCATCGTGACGGGGCTGTTTATTTGGTTGTTCGTGGTGCAATACCGCCTGTTGCAACCGATTGGCTTCACCGGGTCGTTGGCCTTAGCGATTGTCATGTTGCCGATTATTGCGCGCACGGTAGAAGAAGTGTTACGCTTGGTGCCGGGGATGTTACGTGAAGCGGCGCTGGCGTTGGGCGTCCCCCGTTGGCGGATGGTGATTAGTGTCGTAATCCCCACCGTGTTGCCGGGCATCGTCACGGGCGTTTTGTTAGGGGTTGCCCGCGCCGCTGGAGAAACCGCGCCGATTATCTTGGTGGCAGGCAACGACTTTATCAACTGGAACCTGTTTGAAAACCCAATGGGTGCCATTCCGTTGCAAATTTACAAAGACAGCACCACCGCTAACTTCCCGCGTGCTTTTGCGGCGGCGCTGGTCTTGATTTCTACGATTGCTATGTTCAGCGCAGCGGCACGCTTTTTTACACGCAAATCGCAAGTAGAGTATTAGACTCTGGCGATGACACGCTTTGTTTTTGAATCCAGATAAGGGCAAGGACGCGATGCAAGCCGAACAACTCGTGACGACACAAACCCCTGAAGCGACCGCCAACCGTAAGGCGCATTCGCTTGAGGTGAAAAACATTTCTGCCTATTACGGGGCTAACCTCGCGCTAGAAAACGTCAACCTGCGCTATGAGCCGAACAAGATCACCGCAATGATTGGGCCTTCGGGCTGCGGCAAATCTACCTTGATTCGCTGCCTCAACCGAATGCACGAAGTCATTCGTGGCGCGCATGTGGAAGGGCAAGTGCTGCTAGACGGCGATGATATTTACGCCTCCACTGTTGACCCGGTACAAGTGCGCCGTAATATTGGCATGGTCTTTCAGAAGCCGAACCCCTTCCCTACCATGTCTATTTACGAGAACGTGATTTCTGGCTTTAAGTTGAACAACATCAACAAGCCCAAACAAGAGCTAGACCACATTGTAGAGCGCTCATTGCGGGCAGCGGCACTGTGGGATGAAGTGAAAGACAAGCTGAAGGCCAGCGGCGGGTCACTCTCTGGCGGTCAACAACAACGCTTGTGCATCGCCCGTGCGATTGCCGTTGAGCCAAAAATCTTGCTTTTGGATGAACCCTGTTCGGCGCTTGACCCGATTTCGACCATCAAGGTTGAACAACTGATGACCGAGTTGGTGAAGAACTTCACGTTGGTACTGGTGACCCACAACATGCAACAGGCCACCCGCGTGAGCGATTACACGGCCTTCTTTTTGGCGGGCGAGCGGCGTGTCGGCCAGTTGATCGAATACGGCCCAACCGACCGCATCTTCAACGCGCCAGAGCGCAAAGAAACGCAAGATTACGTCAGCGGGCGTTTCGGTTAACTTCGGTTGACCGCGCAAGCCAACTGCCGTCATACCCTACTCTAATACTCCCGTGCAGGGCAGTCAGGGCATGTCGTGATGAGGGTCATGCCCCCTGCCGGCAAGGTGGTATCGCACAAGCGCGCCAATGGGGGCATGGGTTGCTTAAAGGTTCTTGTACACGCGGTATGATGGGTAAATAATGAATCCTCCGATTTGGCGTTTGCAACGCCTACAAGTGTGTTGTGCGCTGATGACCTGTGTGTTATGGCTGGCGTTGAGCATACCCATGATCCTTGCGGTCAAGGCACAAGATCACCCCACAACCCCAACAGAAACAGCCACCGTTACGCCCACCCCAACCAATACCCCTACTGCTACCCCGCCCTACCGCTACCAAGCCGCCACATGGACGAGCATCCGCCCCGGCCTTGAATATGGCCTATACTTCCCGCCCTACAGCGGCGGCGCACAGTTGATTATCGTGCGCATAGACCCGTCCGCGTTTGCCATCCGCGCCCATTACCGTGCAGGCGAACCGCTTCATCGTGAAGAATGGCAGGCGGCACTGGCTTGCCCGATGGTATTGGTCAACGCTAACTTCTTTGACCTGCAAAACCAGATTGAAGGGTTATTGGTGACCGATGGCCTCACGCACGGCACTGCCTTTGAGGGCATTGGCGGCATATTCCAAATAGATTCGACCAGCCGCGTGAGTGTGCGCTCCACCATTGCAGAGCCATACGACAACGAACCGCTATGGCAGGCCGTGCAGGGCTACCCGATGCTGATATTGAATGGCCGTGCCACTTACCCCAACAATGACGGGGACATCATTACCCGCCGCACCGCCGTTGCCATTGACCGCGACGGGCATGTGTTACTGATTGGCACGCCCGGTCTAGGGATTCGGTTGGCAACGCTGGCAGACTACCTCACCCGCATTGACATCGAAATCGTCAGCGCCGTTAACCTTGACGGCGGCAGTTCATCGCTGATGTACGTCAATACCGCCACTGAACCAAAGGTTGCGATTGACTCGCTGTATCCGGTGCCGTCGGTCTTGGCGATTTACGCAGGCAATGTGCCAGATTGCTAACCAACGCTGCGCCCTCCACACGGCATAAAATAGAGGCCGTTAGATATTTGATGCAACCGACCTACATTCATGCAAACCGCCAATTGACAAACCCGTGTACCGCTGGTTACACTGATAGCACTATGAACGAATACGATCCGCATCACCTATACCGCCTCCATAGTACCCGCTGTAGCCGCCTTACATAAGAAGCCTATATGTAAGGGCAAGGTTCCCCTTGTCTGTGATAAGACGTGCAGAACACGCCGCGTCTGTTCCGTAGATGACAATTTGCACCACGCATCCCAGTGAGAAAACACACATTATGACCACAACGCTTAGTACAGCGCTGTATGACCGCATGACGGCACACCTCCAGTCCGCATTCCCCAACGAGGGCGGTGGCCTGTTGATCGGTCGTATATCGGCGGCAGACATTGACATTGTAGATATTGCTGAAGCCGAAAACACCTTCCCCGACGAAGAACAGTTCCACCGCATAGGGTTGGCGCCAAACTTTTGGGCGCGGGTGGAAGATGACGCCGACGAACGCGGCTTACAGATTGTCGGCTTCTATCACAGCCATCCCAACACGCCCGCGCAACCTTCACGCTATGATCTTGCCCACGCCTTCCCCAATTTGGCCTATATCATCGTATCGGTGGTGAACGGCGCGGTAGATCATCATCATAACTGGCGTTTGCGCGCAGACCGTTCGCAGTTTGACGCCGATGAGTTGGTGATAGAGGCATGATGGATATCATACGGGCATGATATATTATGCCCCTACTTATGCGTATTGTGTTATGCCACAAGCAAATCAGGTAAAATCTAGTAAAAGTCGCCCATGTTATGGCGTTCAATCACTAAGGAGAGTAGCACACATGGCAAGCATCAAGATTCCAACCCCCCTACGTAACTTCACCAGCGGGGCGGCAAAAGTGGAAGTCAATGGTAGTACCGTCGGGGAGGCGCTGAATCACTTGGTCACGCTCCACCCAGAACTCAAGCAACACCTGTATGAAGGCGACACGCTGCGTAATTTTGTGAATGTGTTCTTGGGTGAAGAAGATGTCCGCTTTTTGGACGGCGTTGCTACCGAAATTGACGCAGACGCCAGCTTGCGGATTATCCCTAGCATCGCTGGTGGGCGTTAATTCGTAGGGATGAAGGCCGCGCTCTCCCCTACAAAACCCTGAACAGGGGCTTGATAGATGGGTAGGGGCTTGAAGCATCACGCCCAATAGTTTGAGGAGAAATGTTCTTATGACCTCAGTACCGCAAGTAGATCAAACCGCACTCAAGACCGGGCAATTGACCACGATTCTGTTGTTGGTCGCCGCGTTTGTCTTAGGGGAAGCCGCATGGCCGTTGGTGTTGTTTGTGGCCGTCGCGCAGTTCTTGGGGGCGTTGGCGGTGCCGTTTGCGCCCTATCGCCTGCTGTATCTTGGGTTACGGCGCCTTGGCCTAAAGCCCAACCTACAACCGGATAACCCCGAACCGCACCGCTTTTCGTTGTTGGTCGGTACGCTGTTTAACGGCGCAGGGGCGTTGGCCTTGGCGCTTAACGCAGTGGCTTTGGGCTGGTCGTTGGTCTGGATTGTGATTGCGCTGGCGAACCTGAACTTTTGGGGCAACTTCTGTGTGGGCTGTTGGGTGTACTATCAACTCAATCGTTTGGGCGTGCCGGGCTTTAGCGTTGCCCCTTTGCGGGAATCTTAATCATGGTTGAGCGCTTATTGATTGCAGGGATATTGTTCGGGGTGGGGTTTGCGGCCTATGCGTGGATGCGGCGTCAGTCGTTGCGGCAAGTGGCGCAGATTACTCAGCGTGATTCGTTATTGACAGATACCCGTGATGGCATCCCGACGGTGGTTTACTTCACCACGCCGACCTGTGCGCCGTGCCAATACGCGCAAAAGCCAGCGCTTGCCAAGCTCAAAACAGAACTGGGGGAAGGCATCCAAGTGATTCAGGTAGACGCCACCGAACAACCAGACGTAGCAGAACGCTGGCAAGTCCAGACCGTGCCGACCACCTTTATCCTTGATGCTGATGGGGCGCCGCGCCAAGTAAACTACGGCGTGGCAGATTTTGACACACTCAAGCGGCAGATTGCCGCGTTGTAAATACCCCTATCCCCAACCCTTTCCCCCGACGGGAGAAAGGGAGTAAAACCAGTCCCTCTCCTGTAGGGGGAGGGATTTAGGGAGGGGTTGACAAGACCTTCAAAACCTATTAACACGGGGAACACACATGGAACCGTTAGTGAAGAATCGGGTCGAACTGACCAAAGATGAAGTAGAGCGTTTTAGCCGTCACCTTATTTTGCCCGATGTGGGGCGTGTCGGCCAAGAACGGCTCAAGGCCGCCTCTGTGTTGATTATCGGCACAGGCGGGCTAGGCAGCCCGTTGGCGCTGTATTTAGCCGCTGCGGGCGTCGGGCGGCTCGGCCTTGTAGACTACGATGTGGTAGACGAGAGCAACCTACAACGCCAGATCATTCACGGCATCAGCACGGTAGGCATGAGCAAGCTAGACAGCGCCGAAAAGCGCCTGCGCGACCTAAACCCACACATCCAGATAGACAAGTACAACGTGCCGTTGATGAGCGACAACGCCCTAGAGATCATGGCGCCGTATGACGTGATCGTAGACGGCACAGACAACTTCCCCACGCGCTACTTGGTCAACGACGCCAGCGTGAAGTTAGGCAAGCCGAATGTGTACGGCAGCATCTTCCGCTTTGAGGGGCAAGTCAGCGTATTTTGGGCAGCACACGGCCCGTGCTACCGTTGTATGTTCCCAGAGCCACCGCCGCCGGGCTTAGTGCCAAACTGCGCTGAAGGCGGCGTATTGGGCGTCTTGCCGGGAACCATCGGCACGCTACAGGCCACCGAAGTGATTAAGTTGATCGTCGGGACGGGTGAACCGCTCATCGGCAAGATGTTGCTCTACGACGCCCAAGAGATGGAATTCACCAAGATTCGCGTTCGCAAAGACCCGAACTGCCCCGTTTGTGGCATTCCGCATGAGCAGGTGGAACTGATTGATTACGAACAGTTCTGCGGGATGCCAGCCCACGACCACAGTACGTTCCAGAACGTGACGCAATTGGCCGACGAGATCAAAACGGCCATCGCAGGCGGGGAAATCACCGTGACGCAACTCAAGGCGCGAATTGACGCGGGCGAAGACCTGTACATCTTGGATGTGCGTAACCCTGTGGAGTTTGAAATCGCCAAGCTAGATGGCACGTTCAAGTTGCCCAAGCCAGAAATCGAATCGGCAAAGTTGGCAATTGCTGAAGGGCGCGCCAAACTCGAAGATACGGTCATCGCGCAAATTCCGCGTGATCGTGAAGTTATCGTCCATTGCCGCAGCGGTGTCCGCAGCGCAGACGTGATTAAAATGCTCAAAGAACTGGGCTATACCAATCCGCTGGTCAACGTCAAGGGCGGCATCTTGGCGTGGGCAAACGAGATTGACCCCACCATGCCCACGTATTAACGAAG
>JBMOFU010000125.1:0-10966 GCA_049318725.1 Phototrophicaceae bacterium
CCCTATCAGCCGTACAGCACAGGCGCGCCCGGCTTCGGCGCACTGGACTTTTTCTATTGGTTTGCGCCGCCCCCCACATGGCAAGCAGGCGAAGTGATGCCAATCACCGTCTGGACGCAGATTTACGGCGATATTCCCGCAGGCGGCTATCAATGGCTGGTCGGGGTCTATACCAAGCCGTTCGATACCTTTATGGGCGCTCAAGCCCTGAGCGCAGGCAACCGCGCCGCACTTGATGGCACACGCTTGTCGGCAGCGCGTGCGACAGTCGCTGGCGTCGCGCTCGGTGATCCGCTAGACGATGCAACACCGTTTGATGCGCTGTTTGGCGGCGCACTCGCGCTATCGGCGGCACAGGTCACGCCCACCGACGGCGGGCTAGAGGTTGGCCTGTCTTGGCGCGTGATCGCCCCGCCCACAGAGGACTACACGCTGTTCATCCACTGGATAGACGCCAGCGGCGCACTTATCAGCCAAGCGGACGTATTGCCGATGGACAATGGCCGCTACCCAACGGGCAATTGGCAAGTCGGCCAGCAGATCACGCTGCGCGAAACGCTCATCCCGCCCGCAACCGTGAACTGCCCGTGCCAGATCAATGCGGGTTGGTACACCGTCAACGGGCGGCTGCTGCAAAACAACGGCGAAGATTTCATCACGGTAGCGACGATTTTAGAGTATGATTCGTGAATGCCCCTAATGGAGCCAGCCCATGCCGACGATCCCTGACGAACCCGTGCTGATCCAACGCGCCCAACGTGGCGACCTTGACGCCTTTAACGCGCTGGTGTTGGCCTATCAAGACCGCCTGTACAGCGTGGCCTACCGCATCATGAACGACCCAGAAGCCGCCGCCGACGCCACCCAAGAGGCGTTCATCAACGCCTACCATCGCATCAGCAGCTATCGTGGGGGGAGTTTTAGCGCTTGGCTGGTGAAGATTGTCACCAACAGTTGCTACGATGCCTTGCGTTACGCCAAGCGCCGCCCGGTGACTTCCCTAGAAGACCTCACCCCGCCCGACAGCGACGACGACGCGCCCATCCCTAGCGACAGTGAAACCCCCGAACAAGCCGCCCAACGGGGCGAACTGCACGCGGCCATCCAGCGCTGTATTGGCGCGCTTCAGCCTGACCAGCGGATTGCACTGGTGCTGTGCGACGTAGAAGGCTACGCCTACCCTGAAATCTCTGAAATGGTGCAGGCAGGGCTAGGCACCATCAAATCACGGATTAGCCGCGCCCGCGCCGCAGTGCGCGCCTGCTTGCAAGGCTACCGTGACTTGCTCCCGTTGGCTTATCAATAGGCGTGCTGACCGATGGGCATTATTAGCGAGTTCCGCTTCCCGGAAGGGCTAAAGCGCTACGTGCCAGTCAGTACCACCGAGTTAAACCTATTCCAAGCGTATAAGCTGCACCTTGCCCTCAAAACCGCCAGCGAACTCATACCAGAGTGCCACTACTACGGCTATTCTGAAGACCTCAATTGGGCAATGGTCGGGATTGAAAAGGGCGGCGACGAGAAAAAATTCACCCTGCGCGTGCGGGCGATGATCCCTGACGCCAAGTTCAGCCTCAAGCTGCTTGGCGGCGCAAATCGGCGCGAAACCTTGCTGCGCCCTGTCACCGTCAATGATCGCTACGCCATCCCGCCAGACGGACACCCGACCATCCGCTTGACCTTGCGCATGGAACCGATCCCCAACGGCGACGGAACCATCTTCATCAGCAACCACACTACCCCCGAACAAATCCCGACGGAAGTCTTGCCTGCGATCATCAGCGCGGTGCAGCAAGTGTTACTCTATGGCTCTGAGGACTGGGGGTTGATCGGCCATAACTTGCACGTTCACCTGCTGGAGGCCGACACCCCGCCCGATGGCGTGAATCCGTTGGCCTTCCATTGGCTAACTGGGCGCTTGATCGAACAAGCCTTAGCCGCGGGGCGCTTGGCAAGCCTCACCCACATGGACGGGCGCTATCAAACCGTGTGGACGCAACGCCGCCGCCCTTACGTGCGCGCTGAACAGACATCTGTAGGGTTACAGCAAAACTGGCTATATCGCGGGCAAGTAACAAAGCAGCCGCTCTTATGGCCGGAGTTGCTGAACGATTATGAGCAAGGCCACACAGACCAGTTGCTGATTGCTAGGCGCCGTGGCGGGCGACCGTGGGTCTTTGTCAATCAGGTACAGGTCTTTGACGAATTTGTAGCCGCCTTCACCTCAGATATAGTTGTCTCTCCCTTGATCCCCAACGACTTTTGGCGGCTAACCCGCCCGTTAGCGATCACCCAAACAGCAGAGAGTATGCACGGTCAGGTGACACTGCGCGCCCACTTTTATCCGTTGCCGTCGGTTTGGCGCAACGCCTTCGAGTTCACCCGCTTAGAGGAAGTCCCGCTAGAAGCCTACAATATGGTTCACCATTTAGGGATGGCCGCGCTGCATAACGACAACCCCATGCCGATTTATGGCGTGGGAGTCCGCATTACGACGGGCAAAGGGTATGGCAGGCACCTTGAAATTGGTTACGCTCAGGCGATAAATCAAATGGTGGCAGAGCTGCACAAAAGCGGGTTGCTCCAAGCCATGACGCCGCTGGCACAGTGGCAAGTGACTGCCCCACTAGAATTTGTGGATGCCGCCGAAGCCACATTGCAGCGCTTGGGGTTAACGCCGCAGCGCGTGCTGCTTCATGCAGGGGGCATGGGCTGGATCGGGCAGGCGCGTGCAGCGCAAGTCATCACGCTAGAACAAGAGATGGCCTACCTAAGCCCTCACTCGCCAAAGGTGAAGTTGATCTGGTTAGGGGCGGTTCCGTACAGCGCGCCGCCACAAAATAGTTAGGCGGCCTAGCCGCAAGTGGATTATCGCTTGTCCCCAATGTGGCGGATGGCGGCCTGCGCGGTTTGTTGGGCAAGTGCGTCGCCTTCGGCTAACATCGTCTGGAGTTTGGGCATGGCCGCTGCCCCTAGCGCTGCCAAACCACTGGCGGCAAAGGCGCGCACGCCGTCGTCGGGGTCACTGGCGGCGCTGCACAGTTCATTGACCAATGCCACATTCCGCATTTGCCCTAGCTTAAATACCGCCTGCCGCCGTTGTGGAGCCGTGCCGCTTTGCAGCGTTTCAATCAGGGCAGCCAAGTCATCGGTCATCGTTTTTTTCCCAGTCTGCTTTCGGGTAATCGCTTTCAGAATTCAACCGCTCGTTCGGTTCGTCGTCCAGATCAAAGTCGAACGCCAGCGCGAATGGATTCTTGTGATCGTTGTAGCGCGTCCCACAGAACGGGCAGCGCCCACGCTCATACAAGTTAGGGTTCACACGCGGGTAGTCCGCTAAAAACTGCTCTTGCTCCCACGGAGAAAGGCGCAAAAACTCATATTTCCAGTCTCGCCAACAATTCCAGCAGAAACTTGGCTTGTCGGCCATGTGAACCGTCCCTATTGCAACGATGAATGAAAGCTACACACTGCGCTTGATCTTGTTTTTAGGCTTGCCGCCGTCTAAGGCGATTGCGTATTGGCCGAGTAAATGCCCGGTCACTGGCAACTGAAGCGCCAACGTCACCAAAGAGCCAATGCCGGTGCTGTTGACCACGCTGAATAACACCCCAATCACCACCGACCACAACAAATAGCGGAGCGTCAGGCTCCCGTTTTGATTGAGCGTTGCCCACAGCGCCCCAAACGCAAAAAAGTCAGCCAGCTTTTCTGTGTAACTATAGCGGATCATCCCGACAGTGTAGAACAACCCTGCCACGACAAGGTAGACGATCAACAACGGAATCAAGAGGCACAGCAGCGCGACGACCGCTGCCGCCGCTGCATCTTCACTGCCGCCGAAGGCCACTGGCACAACGGTAAAGATACACAAAAAGCCCAACAGCGGGACGCCATACAGCAACACCGCTACCAACGGATTCACGCCAAGCGCAATCAGCCCGCCGAAATCTGACCAGCTTGGCATGGGCTTGGCAACGTCTTGGCGCATATTACGGATTAAGCGGATCGTCCAGCCGTTCAAGGCCGCCACAAACACCAACCCAAAGATCAACACAGAAAAGACCGCGCCAAGGCTGACGAGTGCCGCAACAATCACCTTGCCGACCCACTCCTCATCTTCAAAGATGTAGCTGAACGTGCGTTCCATATTGAACATGGCTAGCAAACCTACCTTTGTGTACAAAAAGCCAAAGATGCAACTCCATTATGCCGCTGTCGTCGGTGGTTGGCAACGCATCACAGTAAATCTTTTGTGGGGCAACCGCATTGTTATCGTTCGTAGGGGCGCAATGTATTGCGCCCCTACCCTAAAATCTCACGTTTTTGGAGAACGCAATTGCCATCGCCCGCCCTGCCTATTCCCTTTCAATCTGCACCGATAGGGGTATATTTATAGTATCGTCAGATCGCTGAGGGCGTGCCGTGCCATCATACGACCAAGACCCGCTGAATTACGTCAACCGAACCGTCGGACGCTATCACATTACCAAGTACATTGGCGGCGGCGGCATGGGCAAGGTGTATGCCGCCATAGACAGTAAATATCAGCGCGAAGTGGCAATTAAGTTTATGCCAACTGATTGGGTTGCCAGCGCTGACCTGCGCGAACGCTTCACCCGTGAAGCAGAAATCATCGCTGATCTAAATCACCCGAATATCGTGCGTTTGTACAAGTTTGACATCCTGCCAGACGGCGCCCCGTTTATTGTGATGCCCTACCTCAAAGGTGGCACGCTGGCCGAAGAAGAATTGCGCCGCAAAACGGCCTTCACGCTAGAGCAGGTGTTGTGGGTCATCCCGCCAATCGCAAGCGCGCTGGATTACGCGCACAGCAAAGGCGTCATCCACCGTGATGTCAAGCCGGGCAACATCCTTTTGGATGAGCATACAACCCCCTACTTGGGAGACTTCGGCATCTCCAAGATGGTAGGTAGCGTCACCATCACCACCAGTTACATTGGTACACCCCCCTTTATGGCGCCAGAATTGTGGCACAACAAGGGCGTTAGCGGCTCGGTAGACCAGTATGCGCTGGCGGTGGTGGTGTGGGTGATGCTCACCCGCCGCACCCCTTACTTGGCCGAAACCGCGCCACAAATGATGTACCATCACTTCCAAACGCCCCCGCCGGACTTGCGCGAGGCGAACGAAACCATCCCCGCCGCCGTGAGCAAGGTTGTCAGCAAGGCGCTCTCAAAAAACCCGGCTGACCGCTACCCGACGGTGACGCACTTCGCAAACGCCTTACAAACGGCCAGCAAGCATCATAAACCTGCGAATATCCGTACCCCTATCCCCATCCCGCCACCGCACCAAACACTGCCCACCAGCCCACCGACTACGCGCCCATCCTTTGCGCTACCCCAAACGCCAACGCCCAAACCGACTACGCCGCGCCCAAGCGTTACCAACCAGACCCATAAGACATTGCCCATAGAAATATTCCCGATGATCCCGATGATTCTCACGGTGCTGATTGCCTCGCTATTTGGCATCTTCGTGTTGCTGTGGTCTAGTGGCAACAGCCAAAGCAGCATCACCGGCACCTCTACTGCGTTTGACCTTGTACAGCAGCAGGCAGAAGCGCGTAGCCGTTGTTTGAGCAGTAGCACAGACTATCCCGCAGTGATCGCGGCCTGTACGCAGGTGCTTCAAAACCAACCGCAGCAGGTCAGCATGATGACAGTTCGCGGCAATGGCTACAACAATATAGAAGACTATGATGCGGCAATTGCCGACTTCACGCAGGCCATTGCCATCAACCCCAGTTACGCACGCGCCTATCAGAGCCGTTGCAATACGTATATTAACCGTGAGGAGTACGACTTGGCGCTAACAGATTGTGACCGTGCGGTGAACCTTGATCCGAACTCGGCGCTTAACTACCGTGAGCGTTGCGAGGCCAATCTGTTTTTAGAGAACTATGTGGCGGCACTAGAAGACTGTAACCGCTCGGCTGAACTCAACCCAGACAATGCGCTAGTGTATTGGATTCGCGCCAAGGTGTATTATGAGCTGGAGGATACCGACGCGATGATTGACAACTACCGCCAATATGAGCGGTTATCAGGCGGGTTGCCGTCCGTTACGACCAGCCGCATTGAGGCCGCTAGCGGGTAGCGCTACGGCTGGGTATGTTGCGGGGGGAGTTGCCACCACATTGCCAGCAGGCGCTGCGCGTTTGTTAGTGTGACCTGTGCGGCCAAACTGGGGTGAGACGTTAAGCTGTCTGCCAGCGCTTGAATCAGCGCTTCAGCCGCTTGGCGGTGTTGGGTTGCCACCGTTGCGTCTGGGTCGGCAAGGTATAAGGCATAGTGGCATAACCACAGGTCACGCCCGCCATACATCGTTTCAGACGCCAACGCCTGCCGCAGCGTTTCTAGGGCATCGGGCTGTTTTTGGCGCCACTTGACCAAGCCGAACCACAACAGCCCGCGCCCATACAAGATCGGGTTATGTGGGCGAGCGTACTCAAAAAAGGTCGGCGCGTAACGTAAGCACTCGTCATCATGCCCGGCCAACGCCAAAGCGCGTACCAGCCCCAACTGCACCGCCAAATTATCATAGGTATTTAGAAAGTCGTTGGCCGTGACCGCTCGAATTCGGGCTAAACCAACATCTACTTGCCCCATCCCCACCAATGATATTGCAAGACTGCCTTCTAACATCAAGTCTTCAAAGTTGATCTGGCGCGCCAAGTCCTTGGCCGTTTCAATCGTCTGGATGGATTCTGCATAGGCGAACAGGTTACGGTAGACCATCGCAATCAGCCGCAAATCCATAATCTGATAGAGGATGTGTTCTTGTTGCATATTGATGTACAGCACATGCTCTAAATAGTCTAGCGCGCTGGCTAACCGCCCTTTGTCCAGCGCGATGCGCGCCAACATCGAACAGACCGACGCCAGCTCGCGCTCATCGTTGCTGTCTTCCGCCGCGATCAACGCCTGTTGTTCATACACTTGGGCTTTATCAAGGTTGCCCATTGACCAGAACAACAGCCCAAAAGCGCGCAACAAGGCGGCTGTCACGGTGGGGTTAGTTAGGCGGCTGACGATCTGATGGCCTTGCGTTAATACCTCCAGCGCTTGCTGATAGTTGCCCATGCTGGTGTAGGCTTTGCCAAGCGTAATCGCCGCTTGGATGCGCTCATTGACCAAGACTTCGGTGGACAGTTCTTCCATGAGCATCAGCGCGGTACTGCTGGCGGCGGTGGCTTCAGAGTAGCGGCGGGTTGCATACAACGCCCGCGACTGAATCAACCACAAATGGCTGACAATCGGCAGGGCGTTTTCACGCGGTACTTCGCGCGCCGTCCCTAAGCCAGCAGCCACCAACTTGAGCGTTTCGGCAAACAAAGCGACATCAAGGTGATATTTAGCTGCCTCTAGGTAGGTCTTAAGCGCTTCAATTTGTCGGTCGGCAGCGGCGTAGTGGGCAGCCAACGTGCCGAGCATTTCTGGGTGGGCGCTCACCCGTGCAGAGAGCCATTCTGCCGCCTGTTGATGGTAAGACATGCGGTTGGCTCTGGGCAACATGGTATAGGCGACTTCATGGTAGAGCGCGTTGCGGAACTGATATTCGCGGTCGGCTCCGAAGCGGCTTTCGGGTTTTGCGGTGATGATCCCGCGTGCGATCAAGTTATCTAACAGCGCTTTAGCGTCAATGTTGACAATGCTGTTGACAGACGTTTCCCAAAACGTTTGCCCAATGACCGAAGCCACCTGTACCACCCGCCGCGCCGTGCCGAGCAGGTCATCTAGGCGGGCTTGGAAGACATCCAACAGGCCGCTAGGCAGTTCGCCTTCCATCATGCGGTACTGGAAGATGTTCACACGCCAGCCGTCTTTGTTGGGGTCGCGCTGGAACACGCCGTTATCGAACAGCATCCGCAAAAATTCTTCGATGTAGAGCGGGTTGCCTTCGGCGCGTTGGATGATTTGGGCGGGCAAGTCTGGCGGGACGTTTTCAACATATTGCAAGATGCTCTGAATCAGCGCTTGGGTTTCAGGCGGGTTTAACGGATGTAACGAGGCGGTGCTATGGCTTTGGCCGTTGGTCATGTAGGGCGGGCGGTTCTGGGTGAACTCTGGGCGCGTCACCGCCAAGAGCATCAACGGGAGCTTGCCAGCGGCCAGTTGGTCAAGCAAGATCAACGATTCACTGTCTGCCCACTGAAGGTTGTCTACCAACAACAACGTTGGGCGGTCGCCGCTGATCCCCGTCAGCCAGCGTTCGAGCCATTCGGTGGCTTGTTCGCGGTCTTTGCCAATTTCGCTGTGCTGGAGCATTTTGGCATAGGGGCTGTCGGTGAAGCCATAGCCCGCCAAATAGCCGATCACAGCGGCGGTAGCCATCGCATGGGTGGGCGTATCTTGCCAGCGGGCGCGGGTATAGTCCAAAATGCGCTGTTCGGCGGTATTGCGCGGGGTGGAATCAGAAAGGTCGCAGAGCGTGGCAAGCATTTCTCGGATCAAGCTGTAAGAGGTGTTTTGGCGCTCATAGTGGCCGCTGGTGAGGACGGTCAAAAAGTGATTCGCCAACGGCAGGCGCGCTGTCTCTTGCAGCAGGCGGCTTTTGCCCAGCCCAATCTCGCTGGTGATGGTCATCACCTGAATGCTGCGGTCACGCTCTACTTGGTGGAGCAGGTCAAGGATGCTTTCCATCACGGCTTCGCGCCCGACAAACGGCAACGGAATTTCTGCGATGTTGTCTGCGGCAAGGTGAGTGAGCGTTTGTTGCTGCGACCCCTCTACAAGGTAGAACGACAGGGGGTTGGCAAAGCCCTTGACCATCACGGCTTCTTGTAGGCTAAAGCGAAAGTCTTGGCGAGTGTGGTAATAGGTTTCGGCGTCCACCACCACGCGCCCCGGCGGGCAAAGCTGTTGTAGGCGGGCGGCAAGGTTGGTCGTCGTCCCAACCGCCAACGTTTCAGATTTATCTGCCGTGCCGATCATCCCCACAATCACACGCCCGGTGCTGATGCCAATCCGCAATTCAAAGCGCGTCACCTCAAGGTGTTCTTTTAGCACTTGGCGTGCGTACTCGTCCATGCTGGCCTGCACCGCCAACGCGCAAGAGAGCGCACGGGCGGCATCGTTGCCGTGGCTGCGGCGCGCCCCAAAGAAACACAGCAGGCCATCGCCTAAATATTGCCCCACTTCGCCATCCCAACGCTTGATTTGGTTGGCAAGCCTTGCGTGGGTTTCTCCGATTAGTTTGCGCCAGTTTTCATCGCCAATTTGCGCCGCCATCTCGGTAGAGCCGACGACATCCACAAACATCACTGTCACCAGCCGAATTTCGTCCTCTTGCGGACGCCACACTTTTTGCCCGTCGCGCTCGTGGGGGTTAATCGTTTGCACTTCGCGCAGGCGGTTATACAACGCCAGCATGATTTGCGAGTAGGTTTCTGGCGTGAACACCCCATGCTTGGTTAGCAGTTCGTTGAGCGCACGGCGGATGCGGTTTGCGGCTAAGGATTGGGCGTCGGGGGAGCGGTCAGTCATGAGTACAGCGGAATCCACATGCCAAAGGTACTCCCGACACCCTCCACGCTCTTGACCCACACTTGGCCTTCGTGCCGCTCCACAATGGATTTGACCAAACTTAGCCCTAAGCCCGCCCCGCTGATCGAGGCGTTTTGGCGGGCGTTGACGCGGTAAAAGGCGTCGAACACCTGCGACAGCGCGTGGGGGGGGATGCCGATGCCGTTGTCTTCCACCTCATAGACCATACGCCCATCAATTAAGTAGGCGCGGATGATGATCGTGCCGTCTTCTGGGGTGTATTTAATGGCGTTGCTGGCAAAGTTTTCCATCGCTTGGCGCAATAGCGTTGGGTCAACGCTGGCGACAAAATCTGTAGGGATGGTGATCTGGTTTAAGATTTGTTGCCCCTTTTGCCGCGATGCCAGCACTGCCCCCTGAAAGACCGAAAGCACTAAGTCTGCAAGAGGGGTGTTTGGCTCTAGGTGTAGGCCTTTTTCGTCAATTTGGCGCACTTTGAGCAAGTCTTCCAGCAAGTTGCCCATGCGCTCTATCGAACGTTGGATGGATTCTACATACTCTTGCATGAATGAATCTGCGGGCAGGTCTTGCTGGAATAAATCCGCATAGCCGGCAATCACCGCCAACGGGCTACGCAGGTCATGAGACACAATCCGCAGCATTTCGTCCTTAAAGCGGTACAAGTTGCGTAAGGTGGTTACGTCGTGCATCAACACCACATAGCCGCCATTGGTGACGGTGGGGTCTTCCCACGCAGAGATGTTCACCACATAGTCTTGCTGACGCCCAGTGCTGTTACGAACTTCAAAGCTATATTGTTCGTCGGGCAAGGGGGGGCGATTGCTTAGGGTTTCGACGACAGTCAAGAAGATGTCAGAGTGTTGGGCAAAGTCGGCCAAGTGGGAGCCGATGGCTTTTGTGCGGTTGGCAAGCCCTAAAATCTGTTGGGCGCCGGTGTTGATGAGCAGGATGGTGCCGTCTTTTTCTAGCACGAACAGCATATCTGGCACAGAGAGCAACACCGCTTCAAGTTGGCGTTGGCGTTCGCGCAGGCGGGCGAATAATTGTGTATTGCGAATGGCGACAGTGGCTTGGTTGGCAATGATCGTCATCAGCCGCAGGTGATATTCGCTAAAGTGGTTGGGTTGAGGATGAACCAACGTCAACACCGCCACCACTTGCTCACTGTACATCAACGGCACACACATGGCCGAGCGCACCGGCAAGGTATCGTCAGGGAAGATGTGCCAGCGGTCGTCGGTGTCGGTGTCTGGGATGATCGCCCCCTGCCGTTGGCGCACGACCCATCCGGCCAAGCCTTTGTCTAGCACGCTCCGCACCACATGGCTTGAGGTGGCGTCGTCCATACTGCGGGCGGTAAAGATGTAGTTCCAGTCCACTTCGCTACCGTCATGCAGGAATAAGCTCGTTTTAGAGGCTTTGACCGCCTCACC
>JBMOFU010000126.1:0-10935 GCA_049318725.1 Phototrophicaceae bacterium
CGAAGAATTGATCCCCGCTTGGAGCCGCAACACCGACGCATGGATTTTTGAATAGCCGCACCCCTCCCTAAATCCCTCCCCCCCAAAAGGGAGAGGGACTTTTCATCTTCGTGAACTGTCCTGCTCCCTTTCTCCCGACGGGGGAAAGGGTTGGGGATAGGGGTTGCCCTTACCCCCGCGTTTCTATAACAAACGGCATCCACACCAGCGGACGCCCACCGCCGATCACCGTTAGACCGCGTTCCGCGTAGCGCAGGTAAGCGGCAGGGTTGGCGGTTTCGGCAATCGCCGGGGCTAAGGCTTTCGGCTTGTCCGTCACCACTGCCACTGGGCTATCAGCAGGGATGCCTGCCAGTTCACAGGCGGCGGCAATCGCGTCGCGCAGGCCACCCAGTTGATCTATCAATTTGTGTTCAAGCGCTTGTTCGCCCGTCCACACCCGCCCACCTGCTACGGCGTCTACGTCCTCTTTGGGGATGCCGCGCCCCTTTGCCACAATATCCAAGAATAGGTCATAGGCGCGGGTGATGCTCTGGCCGAACCATTCGCGCTGTTCACGGCTCAACGGCTCATTGGGAGAAAGAATATTGGCGTTACGCCCGCGCTGTAGCCCAACCGCATTGATCTTGAGGCGGTCACGCAACACTGTGGCGCTGATCCGTGCCGCCACCACGCCAATCGAGCCGGTGATCGTGCCGGGCTGGGCAACGATACGGCGGGCGGGCGCTGCCACCATATAGCCACCGCTGGCCGCTACGCCGTTCATGTAGGCGATTAACGGGCGGTCTTTCGCCAGTTCCAGCAAGGCCGAATACATGCTCTCTGCGGCATCGGCAGAGCCACCGCCGCTATCAATGAACAGCACGACGGCTGCTGCATCTTTATCTTCCATGAGGGCGCGTACCTGCCCGACCAGCGTGACATCCCCCACGCGGCCATCGTCCACAACCGGCAGCGGGATCGGAATATCCCCCGGCGATGAAGCGCTTTCCCCCGTGACCATCAAGCCTTCTACCTTGAGGATGGCAATGTACTTCTCTTGCGGGCGGCGGAACTTGATGAGCAGTTTGTCGTCGGCGTCTTCCCACGTCACAATGGCGTGCGTTTGCAGGTACTTGTTCAGTTCTTCTTGGAACAACAGCGCGTCTACTACGCCGATCCCCTTAGCGAAGGTGTCTAGGTAGGGCGCGTTGTCAATCACGTCGTTGGCTTTTTCTTGCGTCCAGCCGCGCCCTTCGGCAATGCCGCTGATGATTTGGTTGTAGCGTGAATCTAACAGCCAATCGGCCTGTTCGCGGCCTTCTACCGACATATCGTTGAGGGTGAAGCTGTCTAGCGCGCCCTTGTAGGGAGAAATCGCAAAGGATTCGACCTCAATCCCGACGGTTTCTAGCGCCTCTTTGAAGAACAGCGCGTCTTGGCGTAAGCCCACCGTGAACAGGTTGCCGCCCGGCTGAAGAATCACCTCACTGGCGGCACTGGCAACATAGTACAGCGCGAGGTCAAAGGCCTGCGCCCACACGATCACCCGCTTGCCACTGTCGCGCAATTTCGTGATGCTGTGGCGTAACGTTTGCAGGTCTGCTAAAGACATCGCCAGCCCGCTCATGACCAAGATCACCCCTTTGGGGCGGGTGTCGGCGGCAATCCGCTCGAAGCGTTGGTCAAGCTCCCACAACGACAGCGGCGCTTCCCCAAAAATACGGCGGCGGATCAAGCCACGCGCTTCTGGGAGGGGCGGCATTGCTTCGGGCAAATCCATAAGGATGTAGTCCAGCGCGCCTTCGGCCTGTTGCCGCCGATTGTTGCTATAGGCGACAAACGCCTGCTGTAAAAGGGGGATAGGGTTAAGCGCCTTCAGCAGGCGTCGGGGACTTTCCGGTGTCCGTTGGGTCACAGTGCGCGTCCTATGTCTGGTTCGTGAATGGATATAGGCTCACTATAGCATGAATCTGGCGTGAACGGCACGTTGAAAGTTCAGGGTTGTGTAGCGGGGGCAAGTGGGGGGAATGGCTATCCCCCGCCGAAAAGGTTCATCATGTAGTCTACGCCTAAGCCTTGCCCTTCTAGGTGGGCGCGGAGCTTGCGGCGGGCGTCGTGGAGCAGCTTATACAGCGCGTTGCGGTTGGTATCTAGCCGTTCTGCGACAATTTCTAGCGGCACGCCGTCAATGGCAATTGCCACCAGCGCGGCACGTTGGCGTTCGGTGAGCGCTTCGTCAATGGCTTGGTTGATCTTTTGCAGCACGTCGTCGCGCTCTGTGGCCGATTCTGGGTTGGGCGGCAACGTCCCTTGAATGGACGAGGTTTCTGCCTCTTTCACCGAGGGCAAAAATTCGCCGTTAATCGTCAAATCGTCAAGGCTGTAGTCTCGGTAGTGGGCGTGGCGCAGGTCGCTAATTGCCATGCGGATGGCGATTTTCGTCGCCCATGTGATAAAGCTGCTGGCGCCACGAAAGGTGTCTAGGTTGGCTAACACCCGCAAGACGGCATCTTGTGCAAGGTCTTGCGCCATTTGGTCAATCTCTTGGGGGGCAAGGTCAGCAAGGTCGCTGCGTTCACGGCTTAGGTAGTAAAAGATACCGCGCTTGAGCCGTGCCTGAAGGTCATTCAACGCCTCAGTTTGCAGTGGCGGCGTGGAACGTAACTCGATCAGCCACTCGTCATTGGTTCGCGTTTTCACAAATACCTTATTCGTTCAAGAAGGTTACACGCACAACCAAATGTCCTAGGCGGATGTCGTCTCCGTCGCGCAGGATGCGTGGCTGCTGCATCACCAACTTTTGACCGTTTAGAAGTGTACCGTTGGGGCTGCCTTGATCTATTAAATTGAGCGAGCCATCGCGCCTACTGATGACCGCATGTTGCCGAGAAACCCCCTTATTGAGCGCACCAAACGACTCTAGGTCAATGTCTGGTGAGTTGCCACTGATAGGGTCATAGCGCCCAATGATTAAGTCTTGAACGTCTGCATAGAGGAATACAAAGCGTTCGTTACTGTCACGGACTCTGATTTCTAAGGCCATGCGCCGCACAAAACGAGACATCCCCCATTTGGGGTCGTCTTCGACATCTTGATTCTCTTGCAGGCGCTTGGTTTCTTGGTATTGTCGTAGGTCACGTTCGGTGAACTCGCCAACACGCGGCCTGCGATTAGGGTTTGCGTCGCTCAACGTATCATGACTCCAAACCTACGTAAGTGCTTTGCCAAAAAAAGATAGACACAACCAATCATAGCGTGTGGCAGAGCAATAGCAACAGTAATTCACATCTGTACTTTCCATAAGTTTACGGAATATCGCCGTAATGCCACTGCCGCAAGGTTGCAGGATCTAAGGCGTGCTGTCATTATGCTATTATACGTCAGTATTTAGGTCATTGCATCCAGAAAATCAAGGGATGTTTTTGTGATGGTATTGCACGCCTACCATTTTCGCCTCTACCCGCCCTACTCACAAGACAGCGCCACGCTACAATGGGCGTTAGATTTGTCCACAATACAAGGCGACCTCATGAGCGCTTTTCCGCGTGTGTTGCTGTTTGGGTTGATGATGTTGCTGGTCAGCGCGTGCGCGCCTGTCTACAGCGGCGAAACCGCGCAGTCTGCCGTGCCGACGCTTGCGCCTTCCCCGTTGCCGCCGCCCTATAACCTTGATGCCGCCGAAGATGCCGCCCGCCGCTACCTGAACGCATGGCAAGACGCCGACTATGCCACCATGCACAGCCTCATCACCTTTAGCGGCAGAGACAGCACCCCCCTGAGTGATTTTGTCGCGCTGTATGAAGATGTGGCAGCAGACATGACCTTGCTGGATGTGAGCTATGAGGGCGTGACGCTGGTGCGCGACCAACCGTCGGTGGCGCGCTTTCGCTACAACGTGACCTTTGAAACGCTGATCGTCGGCACCTTCACCGACCCCAACCGCGACCTACAACTGGTACTTGACCCCACCGACAACGCTTGGCGGGTAGCGTGGTCTGCGGGGGACATCTTTACTGAGATGGGCGGCGGGGCGGCACTGCGGCTAGAGCGGGTGATCCCAAGACGGGCAAATATCTATGACCGCAACGGCGCAGTATTGGCCGATATGAACGGGCGCATGGTCACGATGAACGTTGTACAGGCCAACATCCCCGACCTGAACGGCTGTGTGCGGGACATGGCCGCCGCGCTGGATGTGGAACGCACTACCGTAGAAGCAACGCTGGCGCGTTATGAGGCCACATGGTTAGCCCAAGTGGGCGTACTAGAGCCAGACGCCTACCTTGCCTATCAAGCGCGCATTACCCAAGACTGTGCCGCCGAGTTTGACAGCTTCGCCACGCGCCAATATCCCAACGGCACGTTGATGCCGCACCTGTTGGGCGATGTCGGCTTCCCTGACCCCGAACAAGTGGAAGCGCTGCAAGCGGCGGGTTTCCCGCCAGATAGCATTGTTGGCCGCAGCGGGATCGAACGCAGTTGGGATGAAACCTTGCGCGGGCGTCCCGGCGGGCGGCTGTTGATTGTAGACGGTCAGCAGGTGTTGCGCGTGATTGCCGAAAATCCACCGCAACCGGCTGAAAGCGTCTGGCTGACGATTGACAGCGGCCTGCAACGCTTCATCCAAGACCGCATCACCCAAACCTACCGTAATGCAGCCGAAGCGTGGGCGCCTGCTAGCCGAGGGGCAGCGGCAATGGTGATTGATGTCCACACTGGCGCGGTGCTGGCAATGGTCAGCTACCCGACCTACGACGGCAACGCCTTTGTGCCGTACCCGGTGATTGGGCGCGAGGCCGCCAACGCCGTGATTAACGACATCAACAGCAACCCGCGCACGCCGCAACTCAACCGCGCCACGCAGGGGTTATATCCGTCTGGCTCTACCATGAAGATTGCCACCACCTTAGCAGTTGTAGATAGCGGTATCTACACCGCCGATCAGCGCTTTAGCTGCATCGGCAGTTGGGCGCGGGAACGGGGCTTCGTCCGTAGTGACTGGCTGCCACAAGGTCACGGATTGGTCACCACACGCACCGCCTTAGCGCAAAGCTGTAACCCGTTCTTCTATGAGGCCGGCTATCAACTAGACCTGCGCGACCCGTTTTTGATGCCGTCCTTGATGCGCTCATTTGGGTTAGGCGTCCCCACCGGACTGACCGACCTTGCAGAAAACCCCGGCAACATCCCCGACCCGGACTATGTACGCACGCGGCTTGGCCTTGAGTGGTCGTTTTCGCGCAGTGTGAACATGGCAATCGGCCAAGACTTAGACGTGACGCCGCTGCAAATTGCGCGTTTGGGAATGCTGGTGGCAAACGGTGGCACCCTCTATAGGCCGCAATTGGTCTATCAGACTGGGCTGATTGGCGAATCTTTCAGCCACACCCTCCAGCCAGAGGTGATGGCAGAGGTCGTGATTAGCCCAGAAGCGTTAGAAGTCACGCGGCGCGGCATGTGTGATGTCACCCAAGAGCGCTACGGCACTGCCGAATATCAGTTCCGCAACCAACGGATACAGGCGATTCAGGTGTGCGGTAAAACCGGAACAGCCACCGCCCCCGGCGATGGCGTCTTGCCTCATGCGTGGTTTGTGGCCTACGCCCCAATGGACGCGCCAGAGATTGCGGTGTTGGTGATGGTCGAAAACGCGGGGGAAGGGTCGGCAGTGTCTGCCCCGATTGCCCGCGATATTCTGGATTACTACTTCTTTGAAATGGCGGATTAAGACGCAACAATTGCCCCCAGAGGGCGTCCTGAGACGTTGCGCGGCGGCGGACGAGGCAAGCCTTGTCCCTACAGGTCATCCCACCGAAAGGAATACGGTAAGGTGCTTGATTCAAAACGGATTCTAAACTCAGCAGTGGCGCTAGGGGCTACGGGCGGGCTGTTGGCGTTGAGCAGTATCTTAGCCATACTGTATTACCTGATGCACCCTGAACTTCAGGCGTATTTCTTCTCTGCGGATACCTTGATCCCAGAGGCGTTTTTTCAGACCCTGATGAGCGGCGACCTTGCCCATTGGCAAAACGGCCATGTGGCCTATCTGTTCCCAGACCTGCTGTTCTACGCGCTGATTCGCCTGCTGGTGCAGGATGTGCCTAGCGCCATTGGGGTGTATGCGGGTTTGCAATATGGCTTGTTGGTGTTTGGCAATGTATTGCTGGCGTGGCAGGTCTTCCGCAGTGTGCGGATTGTGGTGTTAAGTTTGTTGATAGCGGCGTTGGCCTTGCCCGTTATGCTATCGGTGGGGCAACTGAGCCATCACCTGTTTGTAATGGTCATTCATGGCGGCGGGCTGGCGATGACGCCTTACCTGCTGTGGGGCGTCTTGCGCTTGATCGAGATGGAGGCGCGCCCCTCGTCGGTGTGGGGCATGGTCGAGGGGGCAACGCTACTGTTAGTTTTGGCCGTCTTGGTGGGGGCTTCGGATTTCTTGTTTGTGCTGCATGTCGTGATCCCAACGGCGTTGGCGCTAGGGCTGTTGTATTTGCTGTCTGTGGTGAGCGCGCGCCAAGCGCTAATAGTCGGCGGGGTGTTGGCCGTTGCCAGCGGATTCAGCCGCGTGATCGGAACAGCGCTGGATCGGGTCAATAGCTCTGGCACCTACTTGGGGGAGCCATCGCCGCAAATCTTGGTGATGCTCAATGTCTGGATGCAGGCGGTCTATGGCACATGGATCGCCACGCCTGTGTTGAGCCTCGTTTGGCTGGCGTTTGTGTTGATTGCAGTGGGCTACACGCTGCACTTCATCAAGCGTGCAACGTTGCCGCAACAGTTACCCAGCGTCGTACAACGCAACGGAACGTTGATCCTCGTCACGCTGTTGGTAAGCCTGCTGGCAAGCCTTGTCATGCGCTTGACGTTGGGGCTAGACCTGCGTAAGTTGCCGAATGTCGGCGCGCCCTACGATAGCCTGTTCAACGTGATAGATCGGTTTGTCGTGATTGGCACGTACTATCCCTTGTTCTTTGGCTGGCCGTTTGTGGTGGGGCTGTTGGCAAGCCATCCGCGTGGGCTTTCATCGCGGGTATGGCAAGGGATCGTGACAGCAGTGTTTGCCTTGACGGTAGTGTGGGTCGGGAATTTAGCCCGCATGACCTTGCCGTTGGGGGAAGTGCGGCGCTATTCGCCGGATTGGGTGGCGTGCGTGGATCAAGCCGCTGCCACTCGTCAACTCGGCTATGGTTTGGCGGGCTATTGGGACGCACGCCCGTTGAATCTGTTTTCAACGCAGGGGATACAGGTCGTACAGGTGACTGAAGGGCTAGAGCCGTATTTATGGTACAACAACGCCATGGATTTTGACCTGCCCTCTGCTCCGATGTTTGTTTTAACGACGCAATCTTCCACCTTATCCCGCCCAACGACGCAGACCACGATTGAACGCTTGGGCGCGCCAGAGGATGTCTTCCAGTGCGGCGAGTTGCTTGGGTTGGTGTATCCCGCTGAACGACAGGTCAACCGCTATTTGCAAGCGTCGCCCGTGTTCATGAATGTTGCAAACGGCTGGCGCTAGACGGCCAACTGACTGTTAGATGGCGGGCGCGCTGACGCTAGAGCAGTTGACCTTACATGCGGTGGAATGCCCTAAAATGTATAATGGGGTATTCATCAAGTAGCTGTAAGAGGGATCACATGCTTACCATTGAGCGGCTCCAGTTGACCAATTTTAAGAGCATCGCCCACATTGACCTTGAACTTAAACCGCTGAACGTCTTGATTGGCCGCAACGGCAGCGGAAAATCCAACCTCTTGGCCTTCTTTCGGCTGTTGCAGCAGGGGGCAGACGGACGGCTGAACGCAACGTTAAATCAAATGGGGGGCGTGGAAGAAGTCTTATATTACGGCGCAACCGAGCGTCGCTTTAGAAGTGAGATTGTTTTTAAGGGGGCAACCCGTACTGGAACTGACCAAAACGATAGCATGACCTATCGGCTTGAAGTGGCAACGGTGGGTGCAACTACCTACAGCATTCAGCTTGAAGAACTAGAGCGCCCCCCGTTTGCGGGATACGATGAAAATTACAAGTTCTTGAGCGGTGGCGGTGGTCGGGTTCGGATTTTGAAGGCAACCGACCGCGCAGAGTCCCGTGATTTTGACGCTTCAGACCGCGAATTGCTCATCACCCAAATTCGGGATCGTGTCCGTTATCCCAGCCTAGACGAATTGCAAAGCACCTTAAGCGACTGGCAAATTTTTCACGGATTCGGCAAACAAGAGCTAGAGCCTATTCGGGCGGGCGAACTGCTAAACCCACAATCCCCCTTACGGCTTGACCCTAGTGGGACAAACTTGGTTTCTGTCTTACAAACCCTCGCTAACGAACCGCAATATGAAGATGCCTATGCGCGTTTGGTCGGGCTAATGCAACTGATTATGCCGGATTTCGTCAAGTTTGACGTGCAGATTGTGGCCGGTGGGCGGGCAGCGTTGAACTTCCGTAGCCGCCACTTTAATCGCCGAATTCCAGCGCTTTCGCTTTCCGACGGCATCTTGCGCTTCTTGGGCTTGGCGATTTTGCTCTTGCTGCCAGAGCCGCCGCCGTTGATTGTGATTGACGAACCAGAAATTGGCCTGCATCCAGAGATGATCCCGATTTTTGGTGAACTGTTGCAATACGCTGCCGAACGTACCCAAATCATTGTAGCAACACACTCCCCGCGTCTGATTGATTTTGTCCCACCCGAAAGTGTGATCGTCACCGAGCGCGAAAATGGTGAAACCACGCTCCGCCGCCTTGAGATTGACCCGCTGCAACGCTGGCTAGAGCGCTATACGTTAGGCAACCTGTGGCGAATGGGCAAAATTGAACGTTCCCCCGAACCGTTGGAGTCACGTTAACGATGGCAACCTTGTTTATCTTGTGTGAGGGGGAAACGGAATCCGAAGTTGTTAAACAGTTTTTATACCCCTACTGGAGCCAACACTTTGACAGAACTGACCTCCGACAATATAGCGGGGCGGGTGAGTTAAAAACGCATTTCAAGAAGGAAAGCGAAGATTATCTGCGGCAAAATCCTGAAGGTGGGGTTTTATGTTTGCTAGACCTTTATGAGGAACCCTTTAGGGTTTATGACAAGGCCAAACATAGCCATGCTGAGGGGTTTCAGCAACTCAAAGCCCTTCTGGAGGCGCAAATTGATCAGAAATTACGTCACCGCTTTGGAGCCTTCCCAGTGGTGATGGAAATCGAAACGTGGTTGCTGGCAGACCCCAAAATCCAGAACGATGTATTAAAAAACGAATGGCGGAGTCCTGAAACAGTTGAACATCCGGCTCAAGTCATTAATGGGCATTATCGTAAAGGATTGGGCAAGCTCACCAATAATCGCCAGTTATTCCCACAAGCCAGCGCCAAGCGGGTTTATGATGACAACTGCCCCCACTTCAAACTGATGATTGACTGGTTAGTGAATCCCTTCCCCATACCTGTGCTAACCTCTGTAAAAGAACCCTCTCCGTCACAACTTCACCAACAGTTATACGACCACTGGCAGATGCTTGACGCTCAATTGGAACAGACCCCAACAGATGAAGCACTTGAGGCGGCAATCGCAGCGGAGGAAGCCTATTATGAATCGCTAGGCGAGTCTTAAATGAATTCGGGGCAGACCATGAGAAGAGAAATGGAATGCTAAACACCGTTTTACGGGCAACGCAAGTGTCGCCCGTCTTTATGGCGTTAAAATCCGTTACTCGTAATCACGGTCAGAATAGGTTTTTTCGATTTAGCGGGCAGGTATAGGCCGCGCCGCTAATCTGCCTGACCGCTGCATCCCCACCATAAACTACGACGGGCGGCGTAACAAGAAGGCTGTCACCAGCAGGAACACTGCAATCAAACTATGGCGGATCACAATGGACGTAGCGCCGCCTTGTAGCCCGACCAAGACGGCATCGCCAATGGGCAATACAGCGCCGATGAAGACCAGCCACGTCAGCAGCGTATAATCTTGGCGGATCACCAATACCAGCGCAAATAAGGCGATGAACAGTGTGCGTAGCGCATACACATACACAAAGGGCGTGTTGTTCGGGTCTGTAAGCGGGATGCCATAGTATACGGCAAACCCAACCGGATTCATCAGCGAGCGCGCAACGTTAAAGAACAGGTAGGCCACCAAAAAGGCGCACATCCAAAAGCCGACTCGATTGGCAAGCGACGGCAGGTTGCTGGTCACAGCGGGGAGTGAGGTCATGGTAGAGCATTCTCCTACGGGTGAATTAAGGGTAAACATACAGGGATGCTGTGATTGCTAGTTCATGGGTTTGGCCTGTTTTGCGGACAAGGCAGGCCTTGTCCCTACAGGATGTTGTCGCATTGCAACGGTTTTGTAGAGGCGACACCTGTGTTGCCCGCGAAACGGCGTGTAACGCGCTCTTACTAAGGGGCTACTAACTTGAATTAGTAACTACGGCAACTACAGTAATGAGTGCTTTTACTCATCCCTCATCCCTGTTTTTACTGCCCTCACTCGTCACTGCTTTTGCTGCCCTGCTCGCGGTATAGGCCAACAGATCGTCAACGCTGAAGGGCTGCTTAAACGTAAAGGCATAGGGCGTGATCCCGTGCGAGTCCATATAGGCCAGCCGCGCTTTAGCGTCGTCTGGGGTGGGGATTTCTCCCGCAGGCACATACCAGAGCGCCATATAGTTGGTTTCCATCTTTTCGAACCACTCACGGCGGCGGCGGAAGATTGCGGCATGGTCGCTGTAGTAGGCATATTGATGTAGCGCTTCGATGCTTTCCCATACAGACATATTGATGATGGCTTGCGGGTCTGGGAACACCTGCAATGCGGTGGCATTGCCTGCGGGCGTCATCAGCCGCCAGACGAAGCCCGGCGTGGCTTCTGCCAGCGCGTTAATGCGGTCAAGGTTATCCACAAAGTCTTTAATAGTAGGGTGGTCAATCGGCGCGAGTAGGCGGCCAATATTCACTTGGGCAAT
>JBMOFU010000127.1:0-10896 GCA_049318725.1 Phototrophicaceae bacterium
GACATCATCCGTGTGATTAACCAGCATCATCCAGACCGCGTATTGGGGCGCACGGTGTTGGGCGGCACATTCAATAACATTCCAGACTCCCCCCTCATCCAACGGGTGGATGACGTGGGTTTTAGTGATCCGTTTGCCGGGTCGCTGATTGAACGCTCTGCGACGTTGGTGCGCTTGGGGCTAAACGCGCGGGTGGATTACCTGTGGATATACCCTGAAATTGCCAACGGCGTTGGCGTGATTGAGTCGTCCGCGTCCGATCATCGCTTGGCGTTTGTCAGCCTGTTGCTGACGCCACAATGATATTCTACCGTGATTGCTAGTTGGTGTTTTTGGCCTGTTTTGCGGACAAGGCAGGCCTTGTCCCTACAGAATGGGGTCGCATTGCAATAGTTTTGTAGGGACGACCCACCGGGGCGTCCGATAGGTTTAATTTCGGATAAGGTCTATTGCGTTGTAAATATGTGAATTGTTGAACGACATAGGTATTTGTAGGGGCATGGCGCGCCATGCCCCTACAGACCACAACGATTCCGTAGGGGCGAGACCTGCCTCGCCCGCATTGGAAAACGCGATTGCCTTAAATCAATTGTTGTTGCCGTTGCGCCGATCCTTAAAGCAGTTCTGGCACAGGCCATATTTGTAGCCCACAGGCAATACCCGCCCGCAGTTGGAACAGACGCGCACGTTCTTGATCTTTTCTAGCAGTGCGTTGTCTATCTGCTCTGACCAGTCGCGGCGTTCGTCACGCACGATGTCTAGGTCTGGCGCAAAGGCTTCAAACTCGTAGCGATGCCCCAACCACAGGTAAATATCGGCGTAGTTCACCGAGCTTTCGATCAGGTCAAGGTCGCGTGTGTTGGAAATGCTTTCGGGCGGCTCTGGCGGGAGCGGCATTGGGTCGCCGTCAATGATGCTCTTGGCACAGCGCCGCCAATACCAACGGCTGGCTTCACGGGTCGGGGCGTTGATGAGCCGCACCGCCGCCGCTAACCCGATGGTTTCCACTTCTTTGTCGGTGAGCATTTGCGCCAAGATGATGCGTTCTTCCATTTCGGCAATTTTGATGATGCTCTTAAGCTCTTTGGGGATCGAACGCAGTTGCGACCACTCCAGCAATTTCTGCGCCAACGGGCCGGGGATCACCTCTAGGTCTTGAAGTGTAGGGGCAATCCGCGCATGGGTGAGGACGGTTGCATCTTTGTGGAACATCTGGCGCACAAAACGATGGTCAAGACGGTCTAACGCGCCGACTTCGCCATATTCAGAAAAGCCATAGCGCCCCGCACGCCCGCCGATCTGCTGAACTTCAATCGGCTCTAACTTGCGGATGGCGCGCCCGTCAAACTTTTCAATCTCATAGAACACCACATGGTCGGCGGGCAAGTTTAGCCCCATCCCTACCGCGTCGGTTGCCACACAGATTTCTGTCTCACGGCTGGCGAAGCGGTCAGACTGCTTGCGGCGCACCTCTGGCGGTAAGCTCCCATAGACGACAGACACCCGCCGCCCATGATTTTCTAGCTCGTTTTTCAGTTCTAGCACCGTCCGCCGTGAAAACGCCACCAGAATCGTTTGCGGCGGCAGTTGATCCAGCTTATAGGGGTTCTCTGCCACACGGATCGGCGTCAGGCGTTCATGTTCTACCAAGCGCAGCGGCAGGCTGGCGGCCTTTGCCATCTGTTCAACAAGGTTTTGGGCAATCTTGGAGGCAATCATGTGAATTTGCGGGCTGGTGGCGTCCATCATGGCGCGCGTCCATGCCCAGCCTCGGTCAGCGTCGGCCAGCATTTGCGCCTCGTCAATCACCACGCATTCGCCGCTGCGCTCGCTGTTGAACATTTCAATCGTCGCGGCGGTGACTTGCGCGCCCGGCACGTTGATCTGTTCTTCACCCGTCAGCAGGTTACACAATATCCCGCGCCGATTGAGGCGGTCAAAGGCTTCATAGGCCAACAGGCGCAACGGCGCAAGGTACCAGCCGCTCCCTGCCTGAGCAAGGGCGTTCAGGGCGTCGTGCGTTTTGCCGCTGTTGGGCGGCCCAACATGCAAAATCACCTCTTGGCTTTTACGCTCGTCGCGCCCCCATTCTGGGAACAGTTCGAGCAGGCGGCTTTGCAGGTCAGCGCGGCGGCGCTTTTCTTCTTCCACTTGGCGGCGGCGCTGTTCACGCTCATATTCGACCTGCGCCAGCCGTTTATTTTCGGCTTTGCCCAGTAACGCTTGGAAGTCTGGGTAGGTTTGCGGCAAGCCCCACTGCCCGCGAATGTCGTTCCAGATGGGCGTGCGGCGGTCTAGCCCGGCGCGCTGGAGTTTGCGCCGCAGGGTGTTGGGGTTGAGGTCAGTCACGGCAACAATGTCATGCACCGACACGGACTCTACCCCGGCGATCTGCTCGTAGAGGTGGCTATCGGTTAGCGTATCTTCTATGGCGCGGGCGGGAATCCGCACGACGCCTTCTGGGTCAAGAAAGCTTGGCAACAAGTCCAAGATCACTGCTTCTTCGATGCTGTCTCGCTTGAGTTTAAGGCGTTTGGCAGCCTCTTGCACGCGGTAAGAGCGGGCAACGGTTTGTTCTTTGGGTTGGTCGGCTTCGCGTGCGCCTGCGCGGAGGGTTTCCCCGGTGAGGGCGAGTGCTTCGCCCCAATTCTCTGTGGGTTGATGTTTCACGTTCGTAGGGGTTCCAAGTGTAAAACGGATGGTTGATGAACCCCTATTTTAGTTTATCTTCCATAATTCCACACGGGGAAATCTGGCTATAGAGGATAATACCCGCGATTGGGGGGGATTATCTTTAAATCGCCCTTATACCCCATAGATCAAGCGCGCAATTTGCAAATAAAGCGGAATCCCGACGATCAGGTTAAACGGGAAGGTAATCACCAACGAGGCCGTCAATGAGAAACCAGCGTTGGCTTCGGGCAGTTGTTGCTTGACCACGGCGGGCGCAGTGATGTAAGACGCACTCGCCGCAAGCGTCCCTAGCACCACCGCCCCGCCCATCGAAAGGCCAATCCAGTAGCCGACCACAATCCCCAACAAGCCGTTGAAAATCGGCATGAGGATGGCAAACACTACCAAAAATCCGCCAACGGTTCGCAGGTCTTCTAGCTTTGCCCCTACAACAGTTCCCATTTCTAACAAGAACAATGTCAACACCCCTGCAAACGCGGTGATGAACACTGGCGAAACCAACGCATAGCCATTATCGCCAGAGATAAAGCCGATCAGCGTGCCGCCGCCGAGCAACACGAATCCCTTGCTAGTCAACGCCGAACGGATGGTTGACCATGCGCTTTGTTGTAGGGCAGCTGTGCGGCTGGCAAGCCACAACGCAGAGATAATCGCGCCGAGGTCAAACAGGGTGTAGAGTGTGGGCATGAAGCCTTCTGCGGGGATATTGGCTTTTTCTAAGACAGTGAGGACGGTACTGAGTGTCACCGCAGAAACGCCGCCGTAGTGCATGGCAATCGCTGCCGCGTTGGTAGAGTCAAAGCGCCCCATCGTGCGTAGGATGATGAACGCTACCACAGGGATCAAGACGCCTAAGCCTATCCCGGCAATGGCGGGGAGCGTAAATGCCGCCAATGAAGACTTGGCAAGGTCAAAGCCGCCCTTCAACCCAATGGAGAATAGCAGGTAAATCGAGATGATGTCGTAGGCCTGCTGAGGGATTTTCAAATCGCTGTTGACGCGCACTGCGATAATCCCCAAGATAAAGGCCAATAGCATTGGGGAAAGTAAATTGAACCGAAGCAATTCTAAGCTGCTTGGCATAGGTTTTTCTCTAGTGTTGTGATGAAGTTAGTAAAGAACGCCGATAAAGCTGGAAAAACTGCCAAGCGCTAAAGGTCATCCCCCGCAAGCAATGCCAACAGTTCTGGGTCAATCATCAGCGGGCCAGTCATGGCGCCTTTTTTGCGCCCCATCAAGCGGTAGACAACTGGCAAGTCATAGCCTTTGGTTTTGGCGGGCGTTCTGGGTTCACATTCAAACATCGCCTGTACTTGGTCAAAGGTCGCCTGAGAGATGATGATCTCGCCGGGCCCTGCGTTTTCTTGCAAGACCTTGCTAATTTCCATTGCTTCGCCAATGGCGGTGAACTCTTCACGGCCTGCCCCGCCCACGTTGCCTAACACTGCTTGGCCGGTGTGGATGCCGATGCCGTAGAACAGCCGTTGATCTTCTGGCAAGACTTCATGTTGGGCATATAAGTCAGAAACCAACGACAGCGCCGCACGCACACAGCGGATGGCGTGATCCTCTTGCGGGTTGAGTTGGGTATTATACAGCCCCGTGACGGCATCGCCCATATATTTGTCTACGATGCCTTCATAGAGGTTAACGGCATCTGACGCCAAAGACAGGTAGCGGTTAATCACGCGCATCAAGTCTTCTGGCTGGAGCTTTTCGCTAAAGCTGGTAAAGCCACGCACATCACAGAAAATGGCTGTGACTTCACGCGCTTCTACTTGAATATGCTCAAGGTCAGCCGCACGGATGCGATCTAGCCCGGCCATCGGCACGTAGCGGCGTACTTGCATCAACTGGGTTTCGCGGGATTTGGTTTCGGTTAGGTCGTCAATCACAAGGGTGATGCCCTGCGCGTTATCGTCTTTCATATCGTGCAGAGGGCTAATGATGATGTTCCAGTGCCGTTTACCGTAGTGGGTTTGCGGGGTATGTTCAAGTCGTTCAACTCGGTTTGCTGTCAGGACGTTCCGCAGGCTATTGGCAAGCGCTTTGCTATAGTCAGGGAAGATGTCTGGCAGCAAACGCCCTAGGACTTGCCCTTTTTCTGCGCCCAATAGGGCTTCGGCAGTGGCGTTAAGGGTCGTGACGCGGCCATCGGTGCTGACGGTCATGATCCCGCTGGCGACGGACGAAAAGATGTTTTCCATCAAGTCGCGGATGCTGGTCACTTCATTGAGTTGGGCGCGTGCGTCGGCAAACAAGCGCGCATTGTCAATGGCAACGCCCGCTTGGTCAGCAAAGGCGGTAAGCAGGTTCAATTCGTGTTGACGGAACAAACCGGCCAAGACGCGGTTATCACAGTAGACCACCCCCATTAACTCATTGCGGGACTTCAACGGCACCGCGAGGATGCTCCGCAACGCAAAGCCGATGATGCTATCATGCCCTTGAAAGCGCGCATCGTTGCTGGCGTTGTCTGTGAGGATCGGCTCACCGCTTTCGACCACACGGTTGACAATCGTGCGGCTCACAATAAATTCGCTGTTGTCCAGTTGTTCCTGCGCCATACCACGCGCCACACGGAACTCCATTTCGCCAGTATCTTGGTTGCGTAACACAATGTAGCCCCGCTCGGCGCTGGTCAAGCGGATGACGGTATCCATCACTTGGTTCAACACTTCGTCTACATCTAGCTTAGAGGTAATGAGGGCGGTAGTGTCTGCCAGCGCACGCAGTTGTAATAACTCAATCTGGGAGCCGCCAAAGTCTTGCGCCAGCTTGTCAATTTTGTTCTTGAGGGCGTTCAAGCCTAATGCAGAAACCGACTGGATTTCTACCCCACGCCCGCGTAAGCTGTCTTGTTGGGTGCGGATCACATCCACCAGTTCACGCACGTTACGCCCTAACTGACGCAATTGCCCGTGAACGTCGGTTGGCATTTGCGGGGGCTGTTGGGTATCCGCCATGATATTCGGCTCCTGTTTAAGAAATCTCAAAGATTCGGGTAGATTGCTGCCTGCCCTTGACCTGAATCGCGTCACGCTCTTGAACGTGAATGTCGTTCACTGTTACCCGTGCGTGCGCCCATGTTTCTTCGCTAATGATGATTTGCCCGCTGGTGGCGTTTTCTTGTAGGCGCTTAGACAGGTTGATGGTGTCCCCAATGGCCGTAAAGTTGCGGCGGTAAACGCTGCCCACATTGCCCAACGTGGCAACCCCCGTGTGAACGCCAATGCGGTAGTAGTGCGGGTCGGGGGCAATCCCACGCGCTGCATAGTCCTTGATGAAGGCTTGGCGCATGGCTAAGGCCACCCGCATGGCGCGTGCCGCATGGTCAGGTTGTGGGTTCAATTGGGTGTTGAACAAGACCATCACCTCACTGCCCATGTACTTGTCAATGACGCCTTCGTGGGCGTGGATGACTTCGGTAGCAACCGTCAGGTAGTGGTTGATTTGGTGCATCAGTTCTTCAGGAACGAGCGTCGGCGGGAAGCTGTTAATCGGGCGCGTTTCGATAAACAGGCAGGTGACATCGCGGCGCTCGCCGCCTAAGTCAATCCGTGCAATGCGGTCTAAGTGCTTCATCATGCCCGGCGGCAGGTAGTTTTGTAAGATGCTCAACATCGCGTCGCGCTCAGTCTGTTCGGTGATGTCGTCCAGTACCAGCGTGGCGCCCTGTGTATTGCCGTTGTCGTCTTGCAACGGAGAGAACTTCAGGCTTAAAATGCTCGGTTCTTCGCGCAGCGGCAAGTCGAGCGTGATTTGGATCGAATCTGCCCGTCCGCCCCTTAGCGCCTCAATCAAGCGCGATTCAACATCGGCTTCACCGCTATCAATGCGCGGCAACACCCGCAACAACGGCTTGCCGATGACCTTCATATTGTCTAGGCTGAGCAAGGCTTCAGCGGCGCGGTTGATCGTAATCACAGTTTGCGCGGCGTTGGTGGTGATGACCCCGCTGCCAATGGACGCAAACACATTATCCATCAAGTCTTTGATTTCGGTGATTTCCAGCAGGGAAACCTGAATTTTTTCAAACAGGCGGGCGTTTTCAATGGCAACCGCGGCTTGGTTGGCAAAGGCTGTCAGCAGGTTTAGCTCGCGGTGAGTGAACACGCCTGCGCGCAGGCGGTTGTCTACATACAGCGCGCCAATGGTGCGGGTACGTTGGGTGAGCGGCACACAGATCACCGAACGTAGCACAAATTGAGCAACGCTCATGTGGTCTTGCATACGTGGGTCTTTATAGGCGTTGTCAGACAGCATCGGGTTGCCGCTGTTCAGCACATCATTGATGATATTCATGCTCACTTGCGGGTTATCTTGGCTTTTAGAGGCCGTGTTCGTCGTGTCCCGGACAATGCGGAACTCAATGTCCCCCGTAGATTCACGCTTTAAGATGATAAAGCCGCGTTCTGCGCCCGCCATCGTAATCACGTTGTCCATTGCGCGCATGAGAACTTCATCAACATCTAATGATGAATTGACCAGCGCACCTGTGGCAGCCAATGAGCGTAATTGGGTAAGTTCACGAGATTCACCCGCGACATTTTGCTCAAGGGCGGCAATTTCCTTGATGATTTGGCTCAAGGTTTGCGTGACACCGCCGGGCAAGCGTAGCCCATATTGGCGTAACACTTCATCTTGTGCGCGGAGTTTGTCGGCGACTTCACGGGTGAGGGTTTTCAGTTCTTGTAGCTCTAGGACGATTTGTGGCGTTTTGGCAGTCGCCTCACTCATGAGATTACGTTCCCTACAGGTTGTATCACAACAATACCCCCGATTATAGCATTGTTGTGATTGTTTGCCGCACTTGCGGAACAGAAAATAGCTCTCCCCTTTTGGATGGTTGCCAAGCGCCCCCTTCGTTGTATAATCGAATCAAAACACTGACCCACCGAGAGCATAATACCCATGATTGAAGTGATTATTGATAGCATCCGCGTAAGCCTGATGTCACAACATCGTATCGTGGTGCTAAAAGACCTCAACAGTGACCGTTACCTACCGATTTGGATTGGGCCGTGCGAGGCCGACGCCATCACCACAGAACTGCAAGAAATGCCCCCACAACGCCCCTTGACCCATGACTTGTTGAAATCTGTCATTCGGGAACTTGGCGGCAATGTCGTGCATATCTTGGTGAACGACTTGCGTAACGATGTGTACTACGCACGGGTGGTGGTAGAAGTCAACGGCAAAAAGATGGAAGTGGATTCCCGCCCTAGTGACGCGATTGCCCTCGCTGTGCGCGCCAAAGCGCCGATTTTCGTGGCCGAAGTGGTCATGGACAAAGCCGCCATTGAACCCGATGAAGATATTGAGAATGAGCCGTTGACCCCCGCCGGGGAAGGCCGCACCGAAGTTGAAGAAACGCGCCTCAGCGCCTTTAAGGACTTCGTAGACAAGCTCGATATTGACTTCGGCGAAGACGACGACGACTAACCACCCCAGCACACGCACCACTTCAACCGCATAAAACACGCCCCAACGCCTCAATTTAGGGTGTTGGTGAGGGTGTTTTTGTCTATAGAGACTGTGAGCTTAAATGCCTGAAAAAGAACCGTCTTCGCGGTTGCCGATGCCCGATCAACTCTATGATGAGGAAATCGAACGGGTGGTATTGGGGTCGGTGTTGATTAACCCGTCGCTCTTTTTGACGTTGGCAGGCTTTTTACGGGCGGATGACTTTTACCTAGAGCGGCATCGCTGGTTGTGGAAGGCGATGGAGGGGATTGCCGGGCGCGGGGAACCCATCGAATATCACACGCTGCGCCGTGCGCTAGAGTCGCTAGGGCTGTATGCCGGCTTCGGTGGGGATTTATACCTCAGCGACTTGTTCAACAGCACATCCAGCGCCGTGTATGGCGAACAGTACGGGCGCTTGCTGGAACGTGACGCGGTGCGCCGTCGCCTGCTAGAGGCCGGCCACCACATCCAGCAGGTGACGCTGGATCGTGAAAGCTCTGTCGAAGAAATTTTGGCAAAGGCGGAAAGCGCCCTGTTCGCTGTGTCTGAACGGCGCGCCCAACGTGACGTATTGCCGATGCGCGAAGCCGCCAGCCGCTACTTCGAGCAGATCGAAGTCATGATGCAGCAGCAAAAGGGCGGGTTTGGCCTGCCGTCTGGATTCCGTAAGCTAGACGCGCTGCTCGGTGGCCTGCAAAAGAGCGACCTGCTGATTTTTGCAGGCCGTCCGGGGATGGGTAAAACATCCTTCATGCTGTCGTTGGCGTTGAATGCCAGCTTTCACTACGGCGCACGGATTGCGCTATTCACGCTAGAAATGGGCGCAGAACAGATCGTCCAGCGCATGGTTTCGATGGAAACGGGCATCAACATGCAGCGCTTGCGGACGGGGCAGTTCGACAATAACGAGTATGGGCTATTGGTCGAGGCGATTGGCCGCCTGAGCGAGCAAACGATCTTCATTGATGATTCGCCCTCGCTCACCCCGGTGCAAATGCGGACGAAATGCCAGCGGATCAAGTATGAGTATGGGCTAGACTTGGTGATTCTGGACTACATTCAGTTGATGAGCGCGCAGGGCTATGAGAACAACCGCGTGCAAGAGGTGAGCTACATCAGCCGTGCGCTGAAGGAACTTGCCCGTGAGATGAACGTGCCTGTATTGGGCGCAGCGCAGCTTTCCCGCGCCGTCGAACAGCGCGCCGACAAGCGTCCGCAACTGAGCGACCTACGCGAAAGCGGTTGCCTAGCGGGGGATACGCGCATCTACTTGCCCGATAGTGGGCAGCATGTTCCCATTGCCGATTTGGTCGGGCAAAGTGGCTTCCGCGTGTTGAGCCTGAATCCCGCTACAGACTTACTAGAACCTGCCGAAGTTTCCAACGCCTTTTACACAGGCTGCAAACCCGTCTATAAGCTCAAGACGGCGCTAGGCTATGAAATCCGTGCAACGGGCAATCATCCCTTCTTGACAATTCAGGGCTGGAAGCGGCTGGATGAACTAGCCGTTGGGGAACATGTTGCGTTGCCAAGACGCTTACCTCAACCTGATTCTACTGTAAGTTCAATGGAGGCAAAAATTGCATTGTTAGGGCATCTCATCGGAGATGGCTGTACCTTGCCTCGTCATGCAATACAGTATACGACTGTCGAATATGATTTGGCCGAGATAGTGTCGAATCTCGCTAAAGAGGCATTTGGTGATGAAATTGTGCCTCGCATCTATAAAGAGAAAAACCATAACTGGTATCAAGTTTTCTTAGCAGCAGCGAAGCACTTAACCCACAATGTACGTAATCCAATCGCAATATGGCTGGAGCAACTTGGATTATGGGGTAAACGATCCTATGAGAAGCAAGTCCCTTCAGCCGTATTCGCTGAATCAAATGCAAATATTGGATTATTTCTCCGTCATCTCTGGTCTACAGATGGCAGTATCCGCATGAGAAAAACATCACGGGGGGTGTATCCTTCGATCTTCTACGCCAGTAGTAGTAGACCCCTGATTGATGAGGTTCAATCTCTTTTACTTCGCCTAGATATTCGCAGCGTTCAGAAACGCTCGATTCAGAAGACTTCTAGCGGGGCAATTAAGGGAAGGGATATGTATAACCTTTACATCACAGGGATTCCTGATTTAGCTCGTTTTGTAAATGTCATTGGGGCAGTTGGTCAAAAGAAAAACCAAAATCTGCTACTGATTCAAAACTATATAGCAGATCACCAACATAATCCCAATAAGGACGTTATTCCATTTGATGTTTGGCGGATGTATGCCGTTCCAGCAGCTCAATCCCTCCAGATGACATCACGAGAAATACAAGCGGGCTTAGGGATGTCATATTGTGGTACATCATTGTATAAACAGAACATTAGCAGGGAACGGGCTGCACGCCTCGCAACGGTAGTTAAATCGGAGAAATTGATGCAACTTGCTCAGAGTGATATTTACTGGGATTCCATTCTCTCCATTGAACCCGACGGCCAAGCCGATGTCTATGATCTCACCGTTCCGACCCACAGCAATTTTGTGGCGAACAACATTGTCGTTCACAATTCTTTAGAGCAGGACGCCGATATTGTGATGTTCCTCTACCGCGATGTAGTTTACAATGAAGCCACCGAAAACCCGAATCAGGCTGATGTGATTATTGCCAAGCACCGTAACGGGCCAACCGACACCATTCCCTTATACTTTGACCCGACCCTGACCAAGTTCATGGACGGCACACG
>JBMOFU010000128.1:0-10768 GCA_049318725.1 Phototrophicaceae bacterium
GAATAGCTGCACTGTTGGCCGGTTCCAGCCCCAAGGCGTAAGCTCCCTGTCCCATCTGTTTCCACTGGAACAGGTGCGGCATTGTGTCTTGGCGCCACTGCATAGTCAGCGCCAAGCCAACCGACGGATTACGCAGCGTCGCCGCGGCTATATTGTCGTCACCCGGCACAACACTGTGTCGGAAGACTTGTTCGGCGTAGTATGCCATCGGCGTGTCGAATCGTGACCAATCGTCAATACCTGTTGCTGCTGCGGTGTCACGCGGAGTGGTTTCCGCTGCGTTGATATTGAGTGTTGCATCTGGCCCCAGCAAGGGGAAGCCCAAGTTGCAGTGATACAAGATCATGTGCGGCTGGATATTGAACCCCTCGTTTGTGACGCTATCGCGCACGTCAATCACGTTGGAGCCAAGCGCCGTGCTAATCTGCCGATGTAATATTAGGTTTTCACCAAACAGCCGCGTCTGTCGTATAGTGCCGCTCAGTTCCATGCGATACGTATCGTCATCCCAGTAACAGCGATAGGCGGTTTGCTCACTGGGGAGGTTGCCGACCCGCCCGTGAATACCCAGCACCTCGCCTGCGTCCTCGTTGGGCGACCCGAACTGGTCGAGTCCGCAGGTGGTCATCAGCCCGCCGGAGAAGGATCGTAACCAACCCAGCCCTTCGGCCTCATAGTAGGCAGGGTGGACTTCCCCGACGGACGACGCCCACGCTAGGGCTACACCACCGAAGTTCACCCGTCCTATATCCAGCGCCCTGTCGGCTAGCACCTCAAAATACAACCCGCTCCCAGTGGTTACCTGAAAAGCGCGGATACCCCGTGCGGTGCCGTCAGCGTACTCAACTGCTCTGACGCCCGCAATCTGCCGCATGTGACCGACATACGCCGTGAGTTCAGCGCGTGTCCAGTCCAGTCCCGTCCCATGTAATGTGCCATCAGTCGCCCTTAATTGCCAATCCACCATCAACCCGCACCAACGTCCCCGTGATAAATGACGCCTCATCACTGGCGAGAAATAGAATGGTGTTGCCGACCTCATGAATGTGACCAAAGCGCCCCAGCAGATGAATGCTGTTCCAATTAGCGATGAGGGCTTCAGGATCGTCTACCTCATCAAAAATCTTCTGGTTCATCGGCGTCATAATGGTGCCAGGCAACACCGCATTGATGCGGATGTTGTGCTTGGAGTAGTCGGCTGCCGCCTGCTGGGTGAGCGCATTAATGCCGCCCTTGGCCGCCGCATAAGCTGACCAGCCCTTAAAGCCAAGCAAGGATTGCACCGAACTAATGTTGATGACCGCCCCACCACCCGCCTCAATCATGTGTGGGATGGCGTACTTCATCCCGCGCCACACGCTGGTCAGGTTGGTATTGATGACGCGGTTCCAGTCGTCCTCGCTGATGTCAACAATGCCGCCGGGGATGGCGACGGCGGCGTTGTTCACCAGCACAGTGAGCGAGCCGAATTCGTCAACGGTTCGCTTCACTGCTGCCTGAATGTCGCTGGTACTGCCGACATCGGTGTGCTGGAACAGCGCGACCCCGCCACTTTCACGGATTTCGGCAGCGGTGGCTTCGCCTACGTCGTCGTTGATGTCTGCCAGCAGAACTGCCGCCCCCTCACGGGCTAGCGCCACCGCTGCGCCCTTGCCAATGCCCATTCCAGCACCAGTGACCAGCGCGACCTTGCCGGATACTCGTCCCATATTCTACCGTCCTTTGAAGTTAGGTTCGCGCTTTTCGACGAATGCGGAAATTCCCTCGCGGCCATCCTGTGTATTATACAGGCGGAACAAGACCTCTTGTTCTAGCGACAAGCCAGTCGGTAGCGACGCATCCGGTGCAAGGCGGATCAGCCGCTTGATTTCCCGTTGGGCTAACGGCGCAACCTTGAGCATATAATCTGCCTTTTTGAGCGCCGCGTCCATCAGGTCGCTGAGTTCAACGCACTGCGCCGCCAGCCCTAGCTCGTAGGCGCGCTGCCCACTTAGTCGGTTGCCCGACAGCAACACATCTGCAGCGACATATGGCCCCACCGCCCGCGTGAGCCGCTGTGTACCACCGCCCCCCGGACACAGCCCCAACAACCCCTCTGGCAGGCCTAGCCGCGCGTTGGTACTGGTGATAAGCACATCACAGCACAACGCAATCTCAAAACCACCGCCCAGCGCATAACCATTGATGGCAGCGATAATCGGCTTAGGGTAGGCTTCAACATAGTCAAACAGGCGACGACTGTTCAGCTGATAGTCGATGAATACCTGAGGGTCGTCAGCTTCGGCATATTCGCCAATGTCGGCCCCGGCGACAAAAGCCTTCTCGCCTGCGCCAGTCAAAATCACCACGCGCAAGGTTGGATCTATTTCGATTTGGCGCAGATGCGACTCGAACAGCTGAAGCAACGGCGTGCTAAAGGCGTTGAGCTTGTCTGGTCGGTTGAACGTGAGTAGCGCGATGCCCGCTTTGGGGGTTTCGAAAGTGACCAGCGTCATATCACCCCGTCCGTGTGAAAGGCGGCGATTTCGTCTGGGGTGTAGCCGAACTCGCCCAGCACGATATCGGTGTGTTCGCCCACCGTTGGCGGGGCTAACCGAATCGTGCCGGGCGTCCCACTGAGGCCAACGGGAACACCGATGACCTTAATCCTGCCCGCCGTAGGATGTTCTACCTCTTGAATTAACTGGTTGTGGGCTACCTGTGGGTCGTTGATGAGGTCGTCATAGTCCTGCACCTTAGCACACCATAGGTCACGGGTGGCAAATAATTCAAGCCAGTGTTCGGTTGTGTTGCCGCGCACTGGCCCCTCGATGAGCAGGCGCACGCTGTCGCGGTGCGTGTAAGACGCCTCCTCACTGGCATATTCAGCCAACGGTACGCCCAACAAGTCTCCTAGCACGTCCAGCGCATTCATTGAAATTGCCATGTAGCCGTTAGACGTTTCGTAGATGCCGAATGGCGCGCTCAGCCACGGCGCGCCGATCCCAGTCTTGCTGCGTTCCCATCGTTTATCTAGGTTCATGTAGGCGACAAGCTCTTGGCACTGCATGGCAATCGCCGTGTTAAACAGGCTGGCATCCACCCGTTGCCCCTCCCCTGTGCGCTCACGGTGAAACAGCGCGACCATGACGCCAAAGGCTAACGTCAGCGCGGTGCTGGCATCCATAAACGAACCCGCCGTTGGGACGGGCGGCTCGCCGCCACGCCCGTTCTGCGCGGCCATTCCACTCATGGCCTGTATGAGCAAGTCCTGACCCGGACGTTTGACATAGGGGCCATCCTGCCCCCAGCCACTGCCCGCCGCGTAAATGATGGCCGGGTTGATCGCCTTTAGCGCCTCATACCCCAAGCCTAGCCGATCCATCACACCGGGGCGAAAGTTTTCTACCACAACATCACACCCCGCCACCATGCGGCGGATAATGGCGATAGCACGTTCGTCTTTGAGGTTAATGGAAATACTGCGTTTGTTGCGGTTCATCGCAAGGAAGAACGGGCTTTCGCCGCCAAGGAACTGGCCCATGGCGGGCAGGCCGCGTTCCCATTCCCCCTTGCCGGGGCGCTCTACCTTGATGATGTCGGCACCCATATCGCCCAAGAATTGGGTCGCCCAAGGGCCGAGCATCATCTGGGTGAAGTCAATAACACGGATACCGTCTAACGCCATTTTCATGACCATAGTTTTTTATAATGCCTCTATATGATAACAGGATAAGCGAGCCTTGCGCCCGGAATGAGCATATTGCCTTTGGTCAGATGCCAGCGCCCGAGGCTGGCGATAAATAAGGTACGCATGTCTGCCCCGCCAAAGGCAATGTTGGTCGGGGTTGCGATGAGCGTGCTTTCCCAATCGTCTATAACGATGTCTGTCGTGCCGTCGGGTGCCACACGGTAAATGCGGTCTGGCGTGTAACAAGACACGTACAGGTTGCCTGCTATATCGAAGGCCAAGCCATCTGGCACCGTGCGCGGCAGGTGAACAACCGTCTGTGGCTCACCGACGTTGCCGTTAGGAAGCAAGCGAACGCGCACAACGCTCGGCACATTAGAAACCACCACATACAGCCACTCGCCAGCCGGGTCAATTGCCAGCCCGTTGGGGAAGTGGGTTAGCGCGCTGCTGGCGACTATCGCATCGCCGCCGGGCGAGATACGGAACAGGCAACCCGTGTGGGTATGGTGGCCGCCGCTGTCGCTCACCCACAAGTTGCCATGCGGGTCAAAGACCGGATAATTGGGGACAGACATAGGGCGGTCTGGTGCGCCACGACTGTATACACTCACTGTACCGTCGGGTGTAATGCGCTGGATGCAGTGCTTGCCATTGTCGCAGGCGTAGAGGTTGCCTGCGCCATCAAAGGCCAGCCCGAGGATGAAGCCGCCGGTATTCGCAAATTCGCTGATGGCACCCGTTTCGGGGTTCACCCGGTAGATCTGCCCGGCTTCACCCCCCGCGTATACATAGCCGTCCAGCCCCCACGCCACGCACTCTGGGTGATCCAGACCGTGCGCAAAGGCAACGAAGTTATCTAGGGTAAGCAACATGTCCATTAGGTTAGCTCCTAACGATGCCCATCATATAACGCGGATAGCGTGGCGAGGCAGTCTTGGGTCGAAGTAGCATCCCGCAGATAAGCGTTAATCACAACGCCCGCCGCCGCCTGAAATGTCGTGAACCCATGATGGCGTGGCCTGACCCCCGCCGCGTCGAGCGTGGGGAGCGTGTTGCGGAAGAAGTCACCCGTCAGCGCATTCGCCTCGGCGTCCTCCCATGCGGCTCGGTTAGCGGGCTGGCCGCCAGCGCGCACATAAGGCCCGGCCTGCACCGGGGCGCTACACAGCCACGCACTGAAGTCTGCGGCAGGTTGTGGGTGCTGACACCGAGATGACACCGCAAGGCCAGTCCCACCGAGGATTGACCCCCTGATGCCGGGAATGGTCGTAAAGGTCAGGCGGTGCGGCGCATATCCAGCACGGCTGTAGTTGGTATAGCCAAAGGTCAGCGGGCTGTAGACCACATCGTCATGGTTGCTCATGTAATCTAGCAGCGCAATAGGGTTCCAGTTCACGCTCTCTGGGTGGCTGACGCGCGCAATCGCCTGCAATAGGTTCAACGCGGAAGCCCCTACAGTTTTGGACACCAACCCGTCGCTAATCCCGACTGGCTCCCCTAAACTGGCACACAGCGTGATGAAGCTGCAAATGGCGTCGGTTGCCCCTAACGGATGGGCGATAGTACGGCCACGCTGACGCACAGTCTCGCCCAGACGAACAACAGCCTCCCATGTGTCCAGCGCGGGCTGTTCGATCAAGTCCGCCCGGTACACGGCCACCTGACACGCTGCATCCAGTGCTAATGCCCACTGGCTCCCGTAATAGGTGTAGCTGGCGTGGCTCTCCCCAGCGGATTGCGCCGCAAGCTCGCCCAGCGTCGAAGCACTGAGGTGGTTGTCGAAGGGCGTTAAACAGCCTGTAGCGGCGGCCAACCCGGTGTGGGGATGATCGATCACCAGCAGGTCATAGGTGGCAGCTAACTGGTCAATAGGCTGGTCGCCAAAGTCCTTCAGCGAGCGCCATTCCCATGTAATTCGCACGTCATGGTCAGCTTCGTACACCGTGCTACACGCGATCAGTGGTTGATAGCCGCGGGGATGATCCCAAGTGATGCCTTTGAGTGTGAGGGTCACGCGCTTAGCCTTTGGTTGCGCCCGCCGTCATCCCGGCGACGAAGTAACGTTGAAGGAGGAAAAATAGCAGGATAATCGGCAGGCTAATCATGACGGAGGTCGCCATCAATTCACCGTAACGGATGCCGTACTGCCCGATGAAGTCATTCATGCCGACGGGCAGGGTACGCATCTCTTGGGTGGAGGTGAACGCCAGCGCAAACAGAAATTCCTGCCACGTTACCACGATAATCCACACCGAGGTGGCGATGATGCCGGGTTGCGCGAGCGGCACAATGACGCGCAAAAACGCCTGTAAGCGCGTTGCGCCGTCTACCATCGCAGCTTCTTCAAGATCGGCTGGGATGTTCACGATAAAGCCGCGCAGCATCCACACCGCCACTGGCAGTGTGATAGTGATATAGGCCAAGATCAGCGATGTATAGGTGTTCAGCAGTTGCAGGTCTCTCATCACCTTATAAATGGGGATGATGATGGCGCCAACCGGGAACATCTGCGCTAGGATGATGCCGACCAACATTACACTGAACAGGCGCAGGGCAAAGCGGCTGAAGCTATAGGCGGCCAATAGGCCAACACTGATTGAAATCACGACTGTAGAGAGCGACACAATCGTACTGTTGATGAAATAGCGCCGGAACTCCGGGCGGAAGGCCGTGCGGTAGTTATCTAGCGTAGGGTTTTCAGGCCACAGGCCGGCAGGGATAGCGAATGGCTCGTTGCTGGGTTTGAGCGACACGCTGAACATCCAAAAGAAAGGCACCAGCACAATCAGCATCAGCAAGATTTGCAGGGCGATGACGGTGATCGTCTTGATATGGCGGCTGGCAGGGTTCATCATGGGTTAGCGCTCCGGGCTGCTGCGAATTTCGTTCAGATACAGCAATGCGAAGATGCTTAGTGTGATAACGGACACCACACCATAGGCGGACGCCTCACCAAAGCGGAACTGCCCGAAGCCCAACTCATAGATGCGTGTAGGGAAGATTTGTGTGGCATCCAACGGGCCGCCGCGTGTGGTGACCCAGATCATGTCGAAGTAGTTGAAGGTGAAGATCGTCGTCAGTAACAGGTTCAGGCGGATGATGCTTGTCATAGACGGAATTACCACGCGGGTAAACCGTTGCCATGCGTTCGCCCCGTCAATCTGCGCCGCTTCAATCTGCTCATGGTCAATCCCCTGTAGGGCGGCGACGTAAATCACAGTCGAGAAAGGGAAGCCCTTCCATACAGCGGCGATCACAACCGCCGCCATCGCCAGTGATGGCTCGGCCAGCCAACCGATGCGGGCGTCAGTGAATCCCCAGCCGATGAGCATCGAATTGATGAGGCCGAGTTGTGGGTCATACATAAAGCGCCACAGGATTGCCCCGACGATGCCCGGCAATACCCACGGCAGCAACACGAGCGCACGCACAATGCCGCGTGTGGGTAGCTTCTCGTTGACAAGGACTGCCGCGCCCATGCCAATGATGTTTTGTGCCAGCACAACCGTTGCCGTCCATACCAGCGAATTACGCACAATCTGCCAGAAGTCATCGTCGGTAAACATCTTGCGGTAGTTCTCCAAGCCGATGAACGATGGCTTAGGGTTGAGGAAGGACGAGGTGAACAGGCTTTCGTAAAAGGTGCGGATCATCGGATAGTACATTAGCACCGCAACGAGAATAACAGCGGGCAGTGTGAACAACACGGCCAGCCCAAGCCCGTTGGGCATAGCGCGCCGAAGGGCTGTGCGCTGGCTTGTTGGGGTTCTCTTGGTGTCCGCTAAGGCTGTCATGGGGGTGTTCCTCAGGCCGTCTAGTCAGAAAAGGCGCCCCCGCCCAATACCGGGTTTAGGTCTGGGCGAGGACGCAGGCAGAACGCACTTACATGCCAGTGATTTCGTTGATCTCGTCGCAGGCTGTCGCTGCGGCCTCAGCAACCGGGGTGCCGCTGAAAATCGCCTGAATCAGGTCTAACTGAACGTCAGCCACTTCAAGATACTGTGGTGACAGGGGGCGCGGGCGTGCGTTGTTAAGGTGTTCCAAAATGCGATCGGGCCCGACACGGTTTTCAGTAAGGAAGGCTTCGGCGGCCTCAACGTTGGCCGGGATCAAGTCCACGACGCTGCCGTTGATCTCTGGGCTGGTAAGAAACTCAATGAACTGCCATGCGGCTTCCTTGTTAGTGGAACCCTCGTAAATAACCAGATTCCAACCGCCGTAGGTGCCTACAGGGGTCATGCCTTCTGGTGCGTGACCCACAGCGAATTCCCAGTTGAGGTCACTGGCTTGTAGGGTCGGCTGCTCAAGGGCAGGCCAGAACTCCATTGCTAAGGATTCGTTCAGGAATAATTCGCGCATATCTCCAGACGAGGCATTAAGGATGCCCTCAGGGGCGTAGGGCTGGAGCGATACCATGAACTCCAGCGCTTCAACGGCCTCTGGCTCGGCTAAAGCACAGCTGCCGTCCTCGGCCAACACTGATCCACCGTTGGAGAACACGAAAGAGTTCATCACCACAACCGAGTCTTCACCACGATGGCCGAATAGACCAACGCCGTACTCGCCCGCGCTCGTGTCGGTGAGCGCCTCGGCAGCCGCAGCCAGCCCTTCCCATGTCACGATACTAGCCGGGTCGATGCCAGCAGCCGTGAGCTTGTCGGCGTTGTAGAAGGTGAATGACCACACATCTACGTTAAACGGCACACCGTATGTGCCACCGTCATAGGTGGCAGATTCCCACGCACCGGGGAAGTAATTCTCCTGTGCGACACTGTCCGACATGGCGATCATATCGTCCAGCGGGGTGATTGCCCCAGCAACAGCAAAGGCAGAGTTCCATATCTGGTCAACGGTAGAAACATCTGGCGCGTTGCCACCTTGTACCGCCAGCAGCAGGCGCTCTTGATATTCAGGGTATGGCACGGTGACGACTTCAATAGTAATGTTGGGGTTTTCGGCTTCAAACAGGTCAACGGCGGCCTGCTGGAACTGGCTCAAGCCCGATTCAGTCTGCTGGTTGTCCCAGAAGGTGAGGGTAATCGGCTCATCCTGCCCACCCACAACAAGCAAGGGCATCAGCCCCACGACGAGTACAAGAAAGGTTAGCAATGGTTTCTTAAACATCAGGGAATATCCTCTCAAAACGCTACGATTTTTTATGAACGATGTAACTACAATCAAAACCTATTGTGTGCTGCTTACCTCCTTTGCCAGTTGTTGACGAAATACCTGCCCAGCGAGCATCACCTCAATACCCATCCGCGAAAGCGTTAGGCTTTGCTCGGCTCGAATGCCGGAGTCGGTAATGAGGGTGTTCACGAGGCTGAGGTCACAGACCTTGTAACGGGCATCCACACCAAGAACGGTATGGTCGGCGAGGATGATGACTTCCTTTGCGGAAGCGATCATGTGACGATGCACCTCTGCCTCGCGCACATCTACCGAGGAAACGCCAAAATCTGACGTGACACCCCCAGCAACTAAGAATGCCTTGTCAACACGCATATCGTTCAGGAACAACTGCGCGCCCCGCCCGACCAGCGCGTTGATGACGGGGTTATACTCGCCGCCAATCAACATGACTTGCACGCCCTTGCTAGTTTTGAGTCGTGTCAGCACATCCAGCGAATTGGTGATCACCGTGAGGCGTTTGTGGGTGCCTAGATACTGTGCCATGTGACTGGTACTTGACCCAGCATCCAGCAGGATGGTGTCGCCGTCCCGCACCGTAGAGGCGGCCAGTTTGCCGATGAGATGGCGCAGGTCCCGAACGATGACAGCTAGGTCTTCCTTGACATCCTGCGCGCTAAAGCGTGCGCCTAACTCAGTTGCCCGCGCCTGCATAGCGGCGGTAAGGTTTTGATACCACTCGTGGGTACGGTAGTGAATGACGAATGAAATCACCCTGTTGTCTGGGGCAGGCGGTGCCAACAGCCACCGCGGGTCAACAAGCTCGGCTAGGGCATCGGGGCGCAGTTGCCAACCGTTGGCGTCGCGGGTGTAGTATCGCTCGACTGACCAGGCATCCCCAGCGTTGACTGAAACAAACAGCCTATGCGGGGTGTAAACAGCGTCGCCCATGTCAATGCCCGCCATCAGGTAACAAGCGGCATCTACCCCCATGCGGCCTACAATTGACGGAAACAGCGCCATACACGCTACGATCAAGCTGTCGTCGGTGTCAGCCAGTAGGTTGAGGATGGTGTTCCCCTCACCGCCGACATTGGCCGCCAACTGCAACGCGCCACCGACTCCGCGCACTTCGCGGTAGGCATGTAGAGCGGCGAGCAACGAGTCGTCATTGATGCCAAATATTGCCGTGATGGCTGGTTCTGTGCGAATGGCATCCAATGCGACTTGGTAGGAAGCGTCGTAGACGGCTGTGCCATCCAATTGGACGAAGCGCACACGCGGCCTAGCCGCCGTCTCATAGATACCGTCCATAAAGCCTGTGCTACGGTCACTAGCGTTCGGTAGGTTTTGCTGCATCATCATCAGCACGACGATTTCGTCAGTGGTGCGCTCACACAAGAACTGCCCAGCCCATACGCCCAACGCTTGCCCGGCCTCGTAGTTGCGCGGCCCAAGATACAAAGCCCCCTCTTGCGGCGATGACTCTGCGATTAGCGGTATTTGGCGGCGTATGGCGTTAGCGCGTAGGGTATGGGCAACCTGATTACTCACCGGCGAGATAATCAGCGCGTCAGGGTCGGGGTCGGATGATACCACGCTGCTGATAGTGGGGTCTTGCGTTCCGCTGGTCTCGATGGGCATGGCACCGCCATGCGTTCGGCGTAACCGCTGCTGTGTATCTAAGCGTTGCAGGTCACGTCGAATCGTGACTTCGGTCACGTCAAATAACCGCGCTAGGTCGCGCACGCTCACCGCGCCCTGTTCGTTGAGAATATCTAAGATTTCTAGTTCGCGTTTTGCAGAAAGCATGAATTTTCAAGTTCTAAATTGTTTGTTTATTTTTGAAATTGTACTTTTATTTTTGTTTTGTGTCAATAGGTCGTGGTGCTGTCTACAGGGCGATTGCGTTCTACCAAAATGTCAGATTTCAGTCTTGCACACCGTTAGGTTATTCCGTGCTGG
>JBMOFU010000129.1:0-10743 GCA_049318725.1 Phototrophicaceae bacterium
TTAATTCTGGCGCTTGGCGACAGGTTCAAGCATCCCCATTGGCTCAAGTATTGGTTGTTTGTAAGCCTGATAAGTTATCAAATTATGATAGGGCGCTTGTGCTAGTTCCGCTTGGCGTGCCATGTCTCGTGTGTGATAGTGCATCCAATAGTCGTCAAAGATAGCAATCCCAAGTTGAGCAAATAGCCCTGTACCGTTGATAAGACGCTCTAAATAAGTCGTTGAGCCGATATTTTTGGTGTTGCCGCTGCCGGGGCGGTCAGATGCGATTTGATATTTCTCATGTAGAAAGAATACAAAATCGTGGGCTACGGATGGTATATCGGCCAATTGAGAAATCGCATAAACTTGCCCGTCCGTAATATTGTCTACACGGCTATAGACCGCGCCCAAGACATAGTGTTGCTGATAGCGGTTATAGGCCAGTGTACTGCTCAACTGGCGCTCACGGTTACGGAAGTAGCCGCCGAATGTGCCTAGTAGTCCACCAGCAAGGTAGAGCAGGAAAAACCCCTCACCCAAAGGCGAGGGACTTGCTTTTGCCCCATCGAAGAAGGGGCTAGGGGACAAGGGCGTTATTGGGTTTATCTTCGTGGTGGACTACTAGTGTCATCCCGTTCACCCGCATTTGCCCATTCACATCCGCCCCTGTGCGATAAGTGGTTTTGATGTCCAGCGCATAGCAACGGCTAGTATCTTGTTTGGCAATCAATATAAAATCGGGATAGTGGTTTTGGGCGGCTGCCGGAATGAGTTCATAGCCATAGTCTTGGGCAAACTGCAAAATCACAGGGAACATAAGCATTTCAAGCACTTTAGACAGCACCTTTGTATCCAGCGATATGCTGTAAATTTGCTGGTAAACATCAATAAATCCCTTAACCGTCCATTCGCCGCGCTCGGTCATCACGCGCTTTTCAATCTCGCTGAAATAGCCCAAGAGCGCCTCACGAAAATCAACACTCACGACGTCCCCCTTAGTAGGCAATCAAGAGCAATTCATTGGATTGTTTAGATGAAAGCACATACTGCTTCGGGCGTGTCGCCTCTAGCACAGTGTTTTTGTATTTGCCGAGCATTGCCAACAATTCCGCTTTGGTGGGGATGCCATTATCACGGTAGGACACTAGCAAAATACTGCGCTGATGCCGTTGCAACAGCGCGTCAAAAGCGTGATAAATCCGTTGCGGGTGATTCCAGTCGGTTTTTTCAGGGATCAACCGCCGATGCTTGCTCTTGGTGTCCACCTGCTGCGGCCACTGGTCATAGTGAACTAAGCCTTCTAAGAAGTGATAGAAGTCTCGGTAGTCTACCCCAACCCCCTGTTGATTCAGGTAGGGCGGGTCTAGGTAGACTAAATCTGCCCCAGTGGGGGTGTCTAGCGCGTCGTGTTGAAGCGCTTGATTCGCTTGGCCGTTGTCAAAGATGGCAGCATTGGCCTCTGTCACAAATTGGCGAAAGTGCGTTTCAAACGGGGTATCCCATGTGGCTTTGTTGCCAAAACTACGTTCAACGGTTGCCGTCCGCATATACAGGTTGGCACGATGAAACAGGTTATACGGGCGCTTGATCGTGCAAGCTTGGAACAGGGCAAACCACGCAATCGCCTGTTGATAGGGGTCAGTCAATTTCTGGATGTGATAGACCGTTTGGTCAAGCCAGCGGTTTTCATCATCGGTGAAGTAGACGCCGCTAAAGGTGCGCTGGATGAAGTCTGGGTAGGTGATGTTTGTTTTATCGGGTGTTAGCAGCTGTTGAAGTAAATCCGCAGGAAGGGCGATGTTGCTGTTTTCGACCAGCGCCCGCCCAATTTGAGTGTTGAACGCCAGCCCATCGTTATAGATCACCTGCTTACCCGCGTTCTTAAACATAAAGCTCACTGCCCCCGTCCCCCCAAACACATCTAACACACTGTCAAAGGGCAAATGCCCGACGCTTTCCCATATCCAGTCGGTGAGGGTACGCTTGCTCCCCTGATAGCGCGTAGAGGGGAAGGGATAGTTAAATTTACGGAGCGGATGGTCAGAGAACAGGCTTAATTGTTGAGCGGGCATTCGTTAAAGTTCGCATGATGGGCATCGTTTAAGATTATAGCACTGGGTAATCTTAGCCGTTTAGGTGTATCCGACTACGCAACAGGGCGATTGCATCAAACAAAGCTGTAGCAAAATTTAATAACATGAAGGAATATGTATAGGGGCATGGCGCACCATGCCCCACCCATCAACCCAGCCGTTTCACCGATTGCCGCTCGATCAATTCCACAGGCAGCAAAAGCTCCCGATGATCGGGGGCGGCTTCACCGGTGATGAAGCGCATGAGCAAGCTGGCCGCCTCATAGCCCATGTGATACGGAGACTGCGCGATCACGGTGAGGAAAGGCTCAATATGCCAGCCCAACGGCACATCGTCAAAGCTCACGACAGAGACTTCATCGGGAATGTTGACCTTCATCCGTCCAAGCGCCTGCAACACGCCTAACGCGATGAAGTTGTTCCCGGCAAAAATCGCGGTAGGGCGGTTCGCGGTATCCGCCATTAATTCTTGGGTGATTTGCATGTTATAGCCGGCTTGCTGGTTGTACTGCCCAAAGCGAATGAGGGCGGGGTCTAGGGTCACTTGATAGTCTTGCATGGCACGCTTGTAGCCCGCCAAGCGCAATTGACTGGTAACGATGGCTTCTGGGCCGGGGATGATGGCAATTTTGCGGTGGCCTTGTGCGATCAGGTATGCGGTCATTTTGTACGCGCCGCCCTCAGAGTCGCTACGAACGACATCCACCGCCGCACCAGACACCGGACGGTCTAAGACCACCAACGGCGTACGCCGCTGTTGTATCTTTTCGATCAGGCTGCGGCTCACCGCGTCGTCGGCGGGGACGAGTAAAAATCCGTCGGTTTGGCGTTGGAGCAAAACATCAATGTAGTTTTCCAGTTTGGCAGTTTTTTCGTCAGTATTGCACAAAAATAGGTTGAGCGCTTGTTCGCTGCTGGCATCTTCTACGCCGCGTGTGACGGTCGTCCAAAACGGATTGGTGATGTCTGACAGCACCAGCGCAATCGTGTTGGTACGGCGGTGGCGTAAGCTCTGTGACAGGCTGTTGGGGACATAACTCAGGGCATGGATGGCGGCTTCTACCCGTTGGCGCGTCTCTTCATTGACATAGCCGGTATTGTTAATCACGCGTGAAACGGTGATTGGGGCAACCCCGGCGACCTGTGCCACGTCGCGCATCGTTGGTAATTTCTTATTGTTCACCCGTCAAGCCCTTATTCTGGTCTGTTGAATTTCATTTGACAATACAAATTATACACCCTATAATCGGCCATATGGTACCGATACCATAACATCGGTACCCATATAGTGTCATCTGCTGTGGCATCCGTTGAAAGGATTGCCTGTTTTACCCATTCTGCGGGTTCCGCGACAAGATACACTTAAACCAATATGCCTTGTTTCTATGGAGAGTTTCAAATGCACAAATTTAAGTCCCTCACGTTGTTGTTGACCGTGATTGCGATCATGGTCGGCGCGCTTGGCCTGAGCGTTCAGGCACAAGAATTCGCCGGGGTAGAGTTGAACATTTTAACGTTCACTGGCCCTCAAATTGCCGAGCCGCTCCAACGGCGCGCCCCAGACTTTGCCGCTGCCACTGGCGCGCAAGTCAACGTCGTTACCGTACCGTTCTCTGACCTGTATCAGAGCATCCTCACCGACCAAGCCACTGGCACCAACAGCTACGATGCCTTTGTCTTTGCGCCACAGTGGATGGGCGACTATATCGAGCCGGGCTACCTTGAAGACCTTACCCCTTACATTGAAGCCGACAGCGCGATTGCATGGGACGATGTTGCCCCGTTCTTCCGCGAATTTAGCTCCACGTACAACGGCAACGTCTACACCATCCCGCTTGATGGCGACTTCCACATGGTTTACTACCGTATTGACGTGCTAGAACAACTTGGGCTTGCTGCGCCAGCCACTTGGGATGACTACCTCGCGGTGGCTGAAGCCGCCAACGGCGTAGATATGAACGGTGACGGCGAAGGCGACTACGGTAGCTGCATCGGCAAGGCACGCGGCGAACAAGCCTATTGGTTTATTATGTCGGTTGCCAGCGGTTACATCCAGTCACAAGGGACGAGCCAAGGCGGGTTCTTCGACACGACCACCTTTACCCCGTTGGTCAACAACGCTGCCTTCATCAAGGCGCTAGAAATCTACCAAGCCACCAACGCCTTTGGCCCGCCAGATGAATTGAACATCGGCGTGGGCGACACCCGCGGCCTGTTCACCAGTGGCCGTTGCGCCCTCACCCTAGACTGGGGCGACATTGGTTCGCTTTCTGTAGATCCAGAAACGTCGGTCGTGAAGGACATCACCGGTTCGGTCATCCTCCCCGGCGCTACTGAAGTCCTAGACCGCGCCACAGGCGAGCTAGTCGCTTGCGACGCCACCACTTGCCCCTACGCCATTGACGGCGTGAACCATGCCCCGTTTGCTGCCTTCGGCGGTTGGTCGGGCGGCGTGAGCGCTTCCATCAGCGATGAAGAAAAGGCTGCCGCTTATGCCTTCTTCAGCTACATGAGCCAACCTGCCCAAGCCAACGTAGACGTAACGATTGGCCGCACTGGCTTCAACCCCTACCGCGTTTCTCAATTTGAAAACACCGCCGCATGGGTGGAAGGTGGCTTCAGCGAAGCTGGCGCAACCGACTACCTCGGCGCAATTGGCAACAGCCTCAACAGCCCGAACATGATGCTTGACCTGCGCGTACCGCAGAACCAACGCTATCAACAGGTCGTGCTGGATACGGTCTTGAGCCAATTCCTCGCTGGTGAGTTCACCGCTGAAGAAGCCGCCAACGAAATCTATGTTCGTTGGGAAGAAATCACGGAAGAACTAGGCCGCGATACCCAATTGGCTGCTTACCTCGCCACGTTGGGCATCAGCAACTAGATCAAACGACACCCCTCCCCCTAGCCCCCTCCCCATCCATGGAGAGGGATTTAGGGAGGGGTGTCTTTCTCCAATACATGCTTATTTTCGGAGATCGTTTTTATGACACAGGTTGATTATTCTGAAAACATTGCCCTAGCCGACAAATCGCAGCGGAAAAATTCCCCGCGCCCGACCACGCTGGCGGGCTGGCTAGAGCAGATCGCGCCGCAGGTGTTCATCTTCCCTGCCGTGCTGATTGTGCTGCTGCTGGCGGTGTTCCCGCTGTTCGTCTCGCTCTATTTGAGCTTGGCGCGGGTGCAGTTGGTACGCGGCGGCTACGATATTGAATTTGTGGGACTGATTAACTATAAAAAGTTATTCTTTGGCAGTGAGCAGCGCAACTTTTTAGGCCGCTTCGGAGAGATCAACCCGCTCGGTTGGGGCGCGTTAGCGCTGTTGGCGCTGGTGATGGTCGTCTTGCTCTATTCACACCTACGCCGCAAACAGCTTTTGCGCTGGGATGTCATCGCACGGGTGGCGCTGACGGCAGGCGTAGCCGCGCTGGTCTGGCTAGGGACAAACGCGCTGGTGGCCGAAAGCGGCGCACTGGCAGGTACATGGTTCGCGGGCAAATATTGGCTCTTGACTGCGCTCCCGCTGGTGGCGGGGGTGATCGTCAGCCTGTGGTTAGGCGTTAACAGCCTACTGATTCGGACGTTTGTGGCGGGCTTTTTGCTGTTGCTGGCCTACCTGACGGCGCTAACGCTCAACAGCGAAGGCTTGCCGGGGACGCTGGTCGTGACCTTGATCTTTGTCTTTGGTGGGGTGACGGCGCAATACTTGATCGGCTTGGGGCTGGCGCTGTTGGTCACGCAGAACTTGCCGGGCAAACGCTTCTTTAGAATCATCTTCTTGTTGCCGATGATGATTACCCCCGTGGGCGTCGGCTTTTTGTTCCGCATGTTGACCGACACGCTACAGGGACCGTTTTCCCCACTATGGAAGGCCGTCGGGTTGAGTGACTTTAGCTGGGTAGATAGTCCGTTTGGGGCGCGCCTAGCGATTATCATTGGCGATACATGGCAGTGGACGCCCTTCATGTTCATCATCTTGTTGGCGGCATTAGAGGGCATTTCGACAGAGCCGATAGAGGCCGCGCTGGTGGACGGCGCGAACCGCTGGCAAATGTTCAGGTTTATCATCCTGCCAGAAGTCATCCCTGTGAGCATTACGCTCTTGCTGATCCGCACCATTGAAGCTTTTAAGGTGATTGACCTGCCGCGTGTGATGACCCGCGGCGGCCCCGGCACCGCCACAGAATCCGTAACGCTGTACGCTTTTAATCAGTGGAAGGCGTCGGCTACGTCCATTGGCTTTTCGTCGGCCATTGCCTACGTGTTGTTGATTGTCGTCACGTTCTTTGCGATGGTGCTGGTCAACATTGCCCGCCGCCGTGTTTTGGAGCTAACCCAATGATAAAGCGACTGTTTACCAGCACTTCTCCGTTTAGGCCGTCGCCGGGCTGGATGTTGGTGTCTTACGCGATCTTGGCCGTGTGGGGCTTTGTGGTGCTGTTCCCGCTGTATTGGCTGTTGGTGACGGCCTTTAAGTTGCCGTTGGATGTCAGTAGCGGCCCCAAATACATCCCGTTTGTGGATTTTCAGCCTTCGATGCACGCTTGGAACGAACTGCTGTTTGATGAAACCGCCGGGAACTTTGTCACACGCCCGTACTTCAACACCATCACCGTCGGTGTGACCAGCTCGGTTCTTGCGGTGTTCATCGGCGCGTTGGCGTCTTACGGCTTGATGCGCTTTGAATACCGCCCCAAAGTGGCGGTGATCGGCAGCTTTGTCGCCTGCGCTGTTGGGGCGGCGGTGGCGGTGGCAAACGGCATCGCGTGGATTATCGCGCTACTTTCGGCGCTGGCGCTGTTCTTCTTGTTGGCGCAAACCGTCGGGCGGCGCTTTAAGGCCACGCTTGCCAACACCGATATTGCCTTCTGGTTAATTTCTAACCGCATTTTGCCTCCGGTGGCCGTCATCATCCCGATTTACATCTTGTTCCAGCAATTGCACCTGTTAGACACGCTCACGGCCTTGATTATCACCTACACCGCCACCAATTTGCCGATGGTCGTGTGGTTTATGCGCGACTACTTTGCCGGAATCCCGCTGGAGCTAGAAGAAAGCGCTTTCATTGACGGCGCATCCCGTTACGGCGTGTTGGTGCGGATTGTGCTACCGCTGGCCGTGCCGGGCTTGATCGCCACCTTCTTGATTGTGTTGATTTTTGCATGGAACGAGTACGTTTTGGCGTTGTTCCTGTCTGGCGCAACCTCCCAGACCATGCCGTTGTTGGTGTCTGCCCAAAACGCGACCCGCGGCCCGCAGTGGTGGAATATCTCTGCGTTGGTGGTGATGATGATCGGCCCGATTATCCTCATGGCGATTGCGCTAGAGCGCTTCATCGCACGCGGGTTGCTGGTCGGTGCGGTCAAGGGGTAAATTGATTGACCCGTAGGTCGAAAATGGAACAAGGTGTAGGAGCGCAGCGCGCTGCGCCCCTACAATCACCGAAATTGCCCGTAGGGGCATGATATATCATTCCCCTACAATCCTATAAATTGGTTTTCCATTTGACAAGGACTGTTGCTTTTATGCCAATTACGATAACTGACCTCATCGCCAGAGACATTCGCTTCCCCACGTCTAAAGAGTCGGACGGCTCCGACGCCATGAACCCCGACCCCGACTACTCTGCGGCGTATGTCGTCCTCAAAACCGACAGTGACCTAGAAGGTCACGGGCTGACGTTCACCATTGGGCGCGGCAATGAATTGTGTGTGGCGGCGGCGTTGGCGCTCAAGCCGTTGATTGTTGGGCGCACGCTTGAATCGTTTACGGAAGATATGGGCGCGTTCTGGCGGCACATCACGGGCGATAGTCAACTGCGCTGGGTCGGCCCCGAAAAGGGCGTGATCCACTTGGCAACGGCGGCGGTGGTCAATGCCGTCTGGGATTTGTACGCCAAAGCCGCTGGCAAACCGCTCTGGAAGCTGCTGGTGGATATGTCCCCCGAAGAACTGGTGCGCTGTGTAGACTTCCGCTACATCACCGACGCGATCACGCCGGAAGAAGCCATTGCCATGTTGCGCCCGCTGCAAGACAGCAAAGATGACCGTGAAGACGAAATGCGCGAGTTCGGCTACCCGGCCTATACCACATCGGCGGGCTGGCTCGGCTACAGCGACGACAAAATCCGTCGGCTGTGCCGCGAAGCCTTAGCCGAAGGCTGGCAACACTTCAAGATCAAGGTGGGGCGCGACGTTGAGGACGACATCCGCCGTGCGCGTATCATCCGTGAAGAAATTGGCGACGAACGCTACTTGATGGTGGACGCCAACCAAGTGTGGGACGTGCCGCAGGCCATCGAATGGATGGGGCATCTGGCAAAGTTTAATCCGCACTGGATCGAAGAACCCACCAGCCCCGATGATGTACTAGGTCACGCGGCCATCCGCAAGGCGATTCACCCGATTAAGGTCGCCACTGGGGAACACTGCCAAAATCGTGTAATGTTCAAGCAGTTCATGCAGGCCGAAGCAATAGACTTCTGCCAGATTGATAGCTGCCGCTTGGGGGGCGTCAACGAGATTATTGCCGTGTACCTGATGGCCGCTAAATTCGGGATTCCGGTTTGCCCGCACGCGGGCGGCGTTGGCCTGTGCGAGTATGTGCAGCACTTGCAAATCTTTGACTACATTGCCATCAGCGCCAGCACCGATGACCGCGTGGTGGAATATGTAGACCACCTGCACGAGCATTTCAAGTATCCGTGCGTGGTGCAAGACGGCCACTATCTGCCGCCGCTGGATGCTGGCTACAGCATCGAAATGGTCACGGCCAGCCTAGAGGAATACGAATATCCCAATGGCGCGGCGTGGCAGGGATAGGGACGACATTTCGATAGGGGCGTAATATATTGCGCCCCTATATAAATAATGGTTTTGTAGAGGGTGATTTATGTGTCGCCCTGCACAACTATGGAGGAACACATAGGTTCTTCCCTACTATCGTCAATGGATTTCATCTTTAACGGAGAAACATTATGCTTACAAGTACCCTGATTCACCCAGAAATTTTAGCGGCGTTGGGCGCGTCCGGTCATGGCGGGCGCGTGTTGATTGCAGATGGCAACTATCCGCACAGCACGCTTGCCAACCCAAGCGCCAAGCGCGTGTACTTGAACCTTGCGCCGGGCTTGGTCAGTGCAACAGATGTGTTGCGCGTGATTGCCAGCGCCATCCCGATTGAGTTAGCCACCGTGATGCTCACCGCAGACAACATCGAAGCGCCGATTGTGGCCGACTTCCGTGCAATGCTGGCGGATGTCCCGTTCAAGACGCTAGAGCGCTTTAGCTTCTATGCCGCCGCCCAAGACCCCAGCACGGCCTTAGTCATTGCCACGGGCGAGCAACGCATCTACGCGAATGTCTTGCTGACAATTGGCGTCGTCCAGCCCCCCGCAGGGATGTAGGGACGCTTTTATGCCAGATTTCACCCTCCAGACACGCGCCGAACTGCCGTCTACGCCGTTGCCGATTGTCAGCATCGGCATGGGCGGCATCGTCCACGACGCGCATTACCCGGCTTATCAAATCGCTGGATTGCCCGTTATCGGCGGCTATGACCGCGACCATGAACGGGCAGAAGTCCTCGCACGCAAGTTCCGTGTGCCAGTGGTATTCGACACGCTCCAAGAAGCGGTGAGGGAATCCCCCACCAACGCTGTGTTTGATGTGGCCGTGCCGGGCAAGAACATTCTTGAAGTGCTGGACGAAATCCCAGACGGGCGTGCGGTTTTGATCCAAAAGCCGATGGGCGACACCTTTGACGAAGCCCGTGCGATTTTGGCGCTGTGCCGCAAAAAGCAGCTGACCGCCGCCATCAACTTTCAAATGCGCTTTATGCCGCACATCATCGCCGCCCGCAGCATGTTGCAGCAGGGTTTAATCGGTGACCTGTGGGACATCGAAGTGCGGATGCAAATTTATACCCCGTGGGAAACGTGGCCGTTCTTGTTGTCACTGCCGCGCCTAGAAATCTTGTATCACAGCATCCACTACATTGACCTTGTGCGCTCGTTTTGCGGCACCCCCCAAAGCGTGTACGCCAAAACGCTCCAGCACCCGGTCACGCCAGAGCTATCTGCCACCCGCACCACAATGATCTTTGACTATGGCGACAACCCACGCGCCAACATCATGACCAATCACGGCCACATCTACGGCGACGACCTCGAACAAGCCTACGTCAAGCTAGAAGGCAGCAAAGGCGCAATCTACGTGCAGTCTGGGCTGAACATGAACTATCCCAAAGGCAAAGCAGACATCTTCCGCTATGTGCTGCTGGATGGCACGACCCCGCGCCACGAATTGCACTGGCAATCGCTGGAGGTTGAAGGCAGTTGGTTCCCGCACGCCTTTATCGGCACAATGAGCAGCCTACAACGCTTTGTACTAGGCGAAAGCGACGTATTGCCGACCTCAGTTGAGGACGCCTTCCAGACGATGGGCGTGGTGGAAGCCGCTTACGAATCCAGCGCGGCGGGCGGCACACCGATTCCGTTAGCATAGGGCATCATCAATCATGACCGACTACATTTTGGCGCACGACCTCGGCACGACAGGCAACAAGGCCACGCTCTACAACCGTGACGGGCAACAGGCCGCCACCGTGACGGCCAGCTATCCCACCGAGTACAGCGCGGGCAACCGCGCCGAACAAGACCCAAACGACT
>JBMOFU010000130.1:0-10708 GCA_049318725.1 Phototrophicaceae bacterium
GAGCCGGGAACGCAGCTCACGCTTCGTACCTTCCACTCTGGCGGTACTGCGCAGGCGTCCGGCGACATCACCAGCGGTTTGCCGCGTGTGGAAGAACTGTTTGAAGCCCGCAAGAAGCCAAAGGGTGAAGCGATCATCGTAGACATTGACGGTGTGCTGCACCTCAGCCGCCGTGATGGGGTTCGCCTTGCCACTGTGGTAGATGCAGAAGTCTTTAACGAACTGCATCAAATCCCCGGCGATTGGTCATTGATCGTTGAAGACGGGCAACGCATCCGTGAAAACGACAAGATTGCAGAGTCCCCAGACGGCAGCGAAGCGACCTTAGCGAAGCTGGCGGGGGAAATCTACCTAGAGGCGAACGAACGTGGCGGGGTAGATGTCTATATTCGTTACGAGCGTCGTACCGAAATGGAATACGAATTGCCTTCAAGCTCACGCTTGCTGCCGGGCATTGATGACGGTGTGCGTGTGCGTGCTGGGCAACAACTCACTGAAGGCTCTAAGAACCCGCACCGCATTCTGCGAATCTTGGGCGAAGAAGCCGCGCAACTTTACCTCTTGACCGAAGTACAGAAGGTGTACCGTAGTCAGGGCGTGAACATTGCCGATAAGCACTTTGAGATCATGATCCGCAAGATGCTCTCTAAGGTGCAAATCACCCGCAGTGGCGACAGTAACTTGTTGCCGGGTGAGTTGATTGACCGCCTGCAACTGCTACGCACCAATGACGGCTTAATTGCCGAAGGCAAAGAGCCTGCTGCGGGCGTTCCGGTCTTGTTGGGCGTGACAAAGGCTGCACTCAGTACAGACAGCTACCTTTCGGCGGCCAGCTTCCAACACACGATTCGCGTGTTGGCGGGTGCAGCCATCGAAGGCAAGAAAGACCCGCTCTACGGCCTGAAGGAAAACGTCATCATCGGGAAGTTGATTCCGGCGGGGACGGGCTTCCATACCTACAAAGACCGTGAATTGGCGGTGCCGGGCTTGACGTTGGCTTCACAAAACGCGCTGGATGCTGACGCCGAAACCGAAGAAGATGATCTGTTGGTCTCTGGGGACTAATACCCTGAGATGTTGTAGGGCGCAAGTAATTGCGCCCTACGGGTTGTAAATAAGGGCGACACACATCTGTGTCGCCCTTATTCGTTATCGGGCTGGCTTAGTCGTAACGGGCGAGTTCTTCGTTGGGGCGCACGGCGTCGTAGAGCATCCAATAGAGCGGGCGCTCACGCGGCACGCCTTCTGGCAACACGATGCTGTAGGAGGCGCGTTCGTTGCGTTGCTCAATCAAAATCGGTTGGGCAAAGTTCAAATTCCACAAGAACATTGCGCCAATATCGCTGCGGCTGTTCATGATCTCGATGGCACGCAGGCCATAATTGGCTTGATCCCACTTGTCATTGTAGGTCATCCAAACTTCGGGGGCATTGCCGGGCAGCCCTTCCCACGTTGCCCAACCAAACTCGGTCACCCACAACGTGACCGCGCTGTGACCGCTGTTGTTCATGATCTGACGATAATCGTCAAGCGTGTTGAGGAAGAAGAACTGCGGTGCTTCATCCCAACCCCGTTCTGGACTTAAGTCACAGCAACGGCTATCTGGTGGGTTGCCCCATCCGTAAGGGTGTACCCCAACGGCGATATTCTGGTAACGGGGGTCGGCCAGACCAGCGCTATACATCTCTCTTAAATAGGCGCGGTCGTCGCGGGTGCCGTCTAGGTCGGCCACTGGCGCAAGCCCGGCGCTAACCACCGTGATATTGGGCGAAAAGGCGCGGATGGCGTCATAGCTACTTGAAAAGTAGCGCATATACTGTGCGCCGTTCATCGGTTGGCCTGTCCATTCGCGGATTAAGTTTGGCTCGTTCCACACTTCCACCGCGTCAATGCCTTGTCCCATCTCATTCAGCAGCAAGCTGATAAAGTTGGCTAAGGCTTGCGGGTCGTCTGGCGGGCCTTCGTCGGTGCGGCTGGTGCGCGCCCAATCTGGCGCATGGACGATGCTTATCAATACCTTGATTTGTTGCTGTTGGCGCGCTTGCTCAAGAAAAATTTCTAAGCGCCGAAAGTCTTCGGTAATCTCGCTGGCGTTGTTGGGCTGGTAAAATTCCCAAGAGATCTGTAGCTTGAGCCAACTCATTTGCAGGTCACTGTCTACCTGATGGATCACTTCTCGCCAATCTTCCTCCCCTAAGAAGCTAATCGTCTGAATCCCTAACTTGCTCGTATCGAGGGGGGGCAGGCTGGTTCCGCTGCGGAGCGGCATTGGGGTTTGGGTTGCAGAAAATACATCGGTGGGCAAAATTGGGCTAACGGTGGGTTGCGCGTCTAGCGGCGTTGGCGTAGACTCTGCAACGGTGGGCGGAACGGTCGGGGCAATGTACCCCGGTTGCACCACTGACCCCATGAACGTGACTGTAGGTTGTAAGGGGTTCTCCGATGCAGGGGGCGTCGGGGAAGTGGGCAAAATGACCGTAGGAAAGGCTGTTACAGCTTGAGGTTCCGGTGTAGCCGTCACGAAGATGGCAAGTGGCGTCGGTTGCGTACAGCCCAACACCCCGAACAGGACAAGACAAACTGTGGTGAAGCGGGTTAAGTTTCTCATAGAATGCATCGTAGCATAATTGGGTGAAGAAACCTATAAACCATGCAAAATATGCATGATTTCCCCATATTCATCAAGAACTGATGTGCTACAATAACGTGCAAAACCGATATTATTGAAGATGTGTTTGAAAACCATCCCCGAAATGGCGATTTCGGCTTGAGGAGACAACGGCATGGCAAGTGGGCTGATTCGACAAATTAATATTGGCGAGGAGATGCGTGAAGCCTATCTCGATTACGCGATGAGCGTAATTGTGTCACGGGCGCTTCCGGATGCCCGCGACGGCCTAAAACCTGTTCACCGCCGCATTCTTTATGCCATGTATGACATGGGGTTGCGGTCAGATACCCCGCACCGCAAAAGCGCGCGTATCGTTGGTGAAGTGTTAGGCAAGTACCATCCGCACGGGGACGCGGCAGTATACGATGCAATGGTGCGCCTTGCCCAAGATTTTTCCATGCGTAACCCGTTGGTGGACGGTCAAGGGAACTTTGGCAGCATTGACGGTGACGGCGCGGCGGCCATGCGCTACACCGAGGCGCGCATTACCCCCATCGGTGAAGAACTGCTGCAAGACATCAACAAAGATACCGTGCTGTTTGGCGATAACTTCGACGGCAGCCTGCTAGAGCCGAAAGTGTTGCCGGCCAACATCCCTAATTTACTGGTGAACGGTGCTTCAGGGATTGCCGTCGGGATGTCTACCAACATTCCGCCGCACAACCTCAGCGAAGTCTGTGATGCGTTGGTGTTTGTGCTAGACCGCTGGAATGACCTTGAAAGCGTCACCCTTGAGGATTTGATGGGCTGCATTCAAGGGCCAGACTTCCCGACAGGTGGGTTGGTCTATCGTCACCTAGACGGCCTCAAGAACGATAACGACACGCTGGTGACGGCTTATGCCACTGGGCGCGGCAAGATCACCGTCCGTGCAAAGGTCTACCTAGAAGACATCGGGCGCGGCAAGTCTCAGGTGATTATCACTGAAATTCCCTATCAGGTCAGCAAATCTTCGCTGATTGAGCGCATTGCCACCCTAGCGCGTGAAGGCCGCATTGAAGGGATTGCCGACCTACGCGATGAATCTGATCGGCAGGGGTTGCGTTTGCTGATTGAGCTACAGCGTGGGTCAGACACTAACAAAATCCTCAGCGACTTGTTCAAGCTCACCCCACTTCAAGATACCTTTAGTATTCAAATGCTGGCGCTGGTAGATGGTCAGCCGCGTATGCTGAATTTGAAGCAGGCGTTACGGGTGTATTTAGAACATCGCCAAGAGGTCGTCAGGCGGCGTAGCGAATATGACCTGTTGCGCGCTCAACAACGCGCCCACATCCTTGAAGGCTTGCTGAAGGCGCTTGACCAACTTGACCAAGCCATTGCCATTATTCGAGGGTCAGACCGTGTAGAAACCGCCCGCGTGAACTTGATTGCGGCGCTGGACGTGAGCGAGATTCAAGCGCAAGCGATTTTGGATATGCAGTTACGGCGCTTGGCTGCGCTGGAACGTCAATCCATCATAGATGAATATCAAGAGAAGCAAACGCTCATCGCTTACTTAACAGGACTCTTGGCTGACGGCGCTAAAATGCGCGAGGTCATTGCTGAAGAATTGAGCGTTATCAAGGCGACTTATGGGGAACCACGCCGCACGATCATTGTAGACGACCACGCCCGCGCTGTTGTGCGGGCGGAGGACTTCTTGTTGCCCGGTGAGCAAGTGTGGTTGACATTCACCACCAGCGGCAAACTTGCAGTGCTTCGGGGGGAAGCTCCCCCGCGTGTGACCGTTGACCAAAAAGAGCCGCCGCTGCTCGTACTCCAGAGCAATACCAACCACACGTTGTATTTGTTTGCCACAGACGGCCAAGCCGCAACGGTTCCCGTCCAACAGATACCGCAAGTCAATGATCCCTCAGAGGGGACGTTCTTCGCAGACCTTTGCGCGTTTAACGCTGAGCAAGTCGTGATTGCAGCCATTAGCCTCCCTGCAGAGGCCAAGACGGGCTACTTATTCCTGACCAGTGAAGCAGGCGATGTCAAACGCTTACGGATTGATGATATGCCCGGTTTGACCAACAAGCCCTTTACGGTGATGAACGTTGGGGAGGGGCGTGTCTTGTCTGTACTGGCGACCTCTGGCGTTCACGAGGTCATTTTAACGACGGCGCAAGGCCAAGCGATTCGCTTTCCTGAAAATAATGTGCGCCCGACGGGGTTACCTTCTGGGGGAATGCGCGGGATCAAGCTACAAGGTGAAAAAGACCGTGTGGTGGACGCTTCTGTTATTGACCTTGCGCCACAGGGCGAGCTTTTTGTCTGGAACATCACCGATGATGGTATAGCAAAGATTTCCCCGCTGGAGGATTACCCATTGCAGGGACGCGCCGGGCAGGGCGTGATTACCATGCGAATCCCTGAAAAGAGTAAAGAGGTTGCGGCGGCGGCCATTGGCACTGCCAACATGCCAATCATTGTCTTGACCGATAAGCACAAGGCCAAAACCATGCGCTTTGATACTGCTGAATTGGTGCGTCGTGGACGCACCGGTTACGGCGAGCCAGTGATTGCGCTGCGCGGGCAAGAACGAGTGGTCGCTGTGATGACCCATCAACCGCTGTTCGTCTTGCCCGATGAAACCGATGACCGTGTGCCGACTGAAGAACCCTAAACCCGTATGCGGTATTCTGCCGCCAGCCCCTGCAAGAGATGTGCAGGGGCTAGGCCGTGTTGATGTTCTAGCCACAGGCGATATTCCTCGAAAGATTCAAGGGCTTCTCGGTATAGCCCTAATTCCCCGTACAGGCGCATAATCTTTTGCATGTGGTCAGGGTGTTCGGGTGTAATCACCAGCGAGCGTATGTAGTAACCGATGGCCTCGCGCTGATAGGCTTGCTCTTGGGCAATGCTTGCCAATTTCGTGAGCGCGTCGGAATACATCTGGCGTAGACCGCTGCGGCGGTTTTCTGCCCACGGCAAGTTGACCGTTTTGAGAAAGCTCCCCTGATACAACAGAATTGCGCGGGTGAGTAGGCGCGCCGCCTCGTCAAGTGTTGCCACTTCGCTACTGTGGATCAGCCCGGTAAATTCCGCCACGTCATAGCGTAGCTCTAAGTTTGGCGCCACATGATAGTAGCCAGACGAAAACAGTGTTAGGTCTGTACTGAGGATTTCGCTCACTTTACGCTTGGTCACATGAAAAACGTTGGTGGCTTCCCGAACAGAAAGGTTCGGCCAAAATACATTAAAAATATCGTTGCGGGTGACCATCCCGCGGTCAACAATGTAAAAGAATAACAATCTGGGCAAGATGCCATCCCATTGTGTTAGTTCTTTGCCATTGACTACGACATGGCCGTTCCCAAAGGCTTGGACTTCTAACAGGTGCGGTCTTGCTTCGTCGCGGTGAATGTAATCGCACAGCAACAACTGCTCATCTTGAGGGATCATCTGAATACTTGCGCGGTCACTCACGCCATTGAGAGCCTCAAGCGGCAACACACGGCTCGTTAATATTAAGCGTGTGTCGGAGCCTGCCAAAAACTGTTGATGGATGGCACTGATAAGCGTTGTGAGTACGTCTAGCGGCAACTGGTCACACTCGTCTAGCACCAGCGTAAGCAACACGCCGCCTTCCAGTTGGGTTTGGGCGGCGGCGTGGATTTGGGTCAGCAACACCTCTACAGTGCTTTCTGTGGCAGAAAGGCGCACATAGACCGTGCCTTCGGCAAACAGATAGCGGTTGAGGATTTGCCACCGTTGGGCATAGTTCGGATGTATCACTACTAGCCGCGTCGTTTCCGGTAGTGTTTCAGACAAGTCTAGAGCGATAGAAGAATAGGCGGTAGGCATTATAGGTGTCTCGCTTTGGGCATATAGCCAATAGCTGTGTATGCTAAGGCTTAAAGGCTAGGGCTATTATGTAAGCGATTGTACCCCATTTTGCCAATATCCCCAATAAGTTTACCCATTCGCTTATCCGCTACTACGGCGCCGTGCATCTACCACATTGGGGATGCACAGTAGCTTGCCGAGTATTCGGGAAAGTTTGTAGATGTTTTCTAGCTCTAATGTCACCTGAAACGTGGCGATTTCGCTTTCCGTGGCGACATTGACGTAAGACATACTGATATGCTCGTCAGCAATGGTCGTGCTGATGTCGCGCATCAAGCCAGAACGATCATAGGCCACCACCTCAATCGGCACAGAATAACACTCTAAGGTCTGGTCGCGTGACCATGCCACCTCTGTCAGCCGTTCCGGTTCGGTGCTGTTGACCATGTTAGGGCAGTCGGTGCGGTGAACGGTCACGCCGCGCCCGCGTGTGATGTAGCCGATAATCTCGTCCCCCTCAATGGGGTTGCAGCACTTTGCCATGCTCACCAAGAAGCCGCCTGCGCCTTGAACTTGGATGCTCCCGGCAGTGCCGTTATTGACCCTACGGAAGGTTTGGGTGGTTGTGGTGAGCGTTTCTTGGCGTTTTTCCTGCTGGATGCGACGTTCTTGTTCCAGAATCCGCCCAGAAATTTGCGCTGTGTGGATGTCCCCCGCGCCGATGGCTGCCAAGAAATCCTCTAGTTTTTCAAAGTCAAACAGGTGCGCGACCGCTTCCATCGAAAGGCTTTCGTTAAAGCGCTTGATCGTCTGCTCCAACACGGCGCGCCCGTTGGCAATGTTCTTCTCGCGGTTTTGCTTGCGGAACCACTGCCGAATCTTCGATTCTGCACGGTGGGTTTTGACGTAGCCTAGCTCTGGGTTCAGCCAGTCTAGGCTAGGGCCGCCGCGTTTTTCCACCTGAATTTCGATTTGGTCGCCCGTCCGCAAAGGATAATTCAAAGACACCAATTTGCCGCGTACCTTTGCCCCACGGCACCGATGCCCAATTTCTGTATGGACATGATAGGCGAAGTCAATCGGGGTAGCGCCAGAAGGGAGGTCAACAATATCGCCCTTAGGGGTGAAGACATAAATGCGGTTTTCAAAGACCTGTGTCTTGAAGTTTTCGAGGAACTCGCTGGCGTTGCTTTCTTGGTCAAGGCCGAATTCCATCAAGCGGCGCAAGAAACTAATGCGCTTGTCGAATTCTTCATCCTGCCCTTTGCCCTCTTTGTAACGCCAGTGTGCCGCCACCCCATACTCGGCGTGTTCGTGCATCCCCCAAGTGCGGATTTGCACCTCAACGGTTTTGCCTTCATCGTCTAACACGGCGGTGTGCAGGCTTTGATAGAAGTTGTCCTTCGGTGCAGCGATATAATCGTCAAACTCGCCGGGGATCGGACGCCACAAGTTATGGACGATGCCCAACACTTGATAGCACTGGATGTTGTTGTCTACAATCACCCGCACCGCTCGTACGTCGTAAATCTCTTGGAACTGCACATCTTTGCGCTGCATTTTGCGGTAAATGCCATAAAGGTGTTTTGGCCGCCCGGTGATCGTCGGGTTATGGATGCCGTTGGCCTCTAGGTCTTCGCGCAGGCGGCCTACCACCCGTTCCAGATAGCTTTCACGGTCAGCGCGGCGTTCGTCCAACTTTTTCGCCAGCATATGATAGGCGTCTGGGTCAAGGTAGCGGAAGGCTAAATCTTCCAGTTCCCACTTCATTTGCCAAATGCCTAAGCGATTGGCAAGCGGCGCAAAGATTTCTAGTGTTTCTTGGGCTTTGATCTGTTGTTTTTCTGGCTTCATGTAGCCGAGCGTCCGCATATTGTGTAAGCGATCTGCCAGCTTAATCAGCACCACCCGCACATCGTCGCCCATCATCAGCAACATCTTGCGGAAGTATTCTAGCTCACGCTGTTCTTTGGCCTTGTCGCCTTCTTGTTTGTTCACCCGCAGCGGCAAATTGGTCAGCTTGGTGACGCCTTCTACCAACTTGGCGATATTCTCGCTAAATTCCGCTTTAATGTCGTCATAGGTGACGGTGGTATCCTCAATCAGGTCGTGCATTAAGGCCGCTGCAATGACCTCTGCATCCAGTTTCATTTCCGCTAGAATGTAGGCAACCGCCACACAATGGGTAAAATAGGGTTCGCCAGACTTACGAAATTGTCCCTCATGATGTTTTTCCGCCTTAGTGTAGGCGCGCTCAATCAATGAGCGGTCATGGGGGGTGAGGTTAGAGAGCATCTCTAAAAGCGTTTCGAGGTTCATAGCGTTACCCGAAGGGTTCTCCGTTGGATGGGGATGCTTTAGACTCTATTCTACAACGATTTGATAAAGCGATTCCATAACATTTAACAGAAAGTCATCAACAATGCCCGATTTGCTTTCCGTAGACGCTGCGCTGACGTTGATTTTAGAGCAATTATCTGTAATGTCCTATGAAGGGGTCAGTATCTATAGCTTGTTAGGGCGTGTCCTTGCCGAAGATGTTCTTGCCCCATTGGATTTGCCGCCGTTCCCAAACTCATCGGTAGATGGCTATGCCATCCAGCATCGTGATTTGACTACAACCCCTTTGACGCTTTCTGTCGTCATGGACATACCCGCTGGAGCCGTTCCAGCAACAACGTTGCAGGCGGGGCAGGCGGCGCGCATCATGACTGGGGCAGTCGTGCCAGACGGCGCAGATACGGTCATTATGGTCGAAGATACTGACTCGGTATGGGATTCTGGCAATGATGCTCCTTTGCCAGCGCAAGTCACGATTCACAACCCCGCGCCGCTAGGGGCGAACATCCGCCATGTGGGGGAAAATGTACATCGTGGGCAAAGGGTATTAAAGGCGCGGCGCGTTGTGCTTCCGCAAGATATTGGCTTGCTGGCGGGGATGGGCATCAGTGCTGTGAATGCCTATCGTAAGCCGCGTGTTGCCGTGTTGACCTCTGGCGATGAACTCGTCCCGATAGGGGAGCCGTTGCCGTTTGGCAAAATCTATGACAGCAATAGCCTAGCCATTGCTGCGCTGATTGACCTCAACGGCGGCCAAGCGATTTTGATCCCGCCCGCCAAAGACACGCTAGAAAGCGCCCGCGAAATGTTCCAAACAGCGCTTTCACATCAGCCCGATTGCATCATTAGCACGGCGGGGGTGTCTGTGGGTACCTTAGATATGGTCAGGCGCGTGTTGGATGAATTGGGCGAAATCGGTTTTTGGCGCGTCAACGTCCGTCCCGGCAAGCCATTTGCGTTTGGGCAAGTGTCGGGGGTTCCTTTCTTTGGGTTGCCGGGGAATCCGGTTTCGGCCTTAGTCACCTTCGATATTTTCGTCCGTCCAGCCCTGCGCTATATGGCAAGCCTGCCCGAAGATGCGCTCACGGCCTCTGTGGTGGTGGGGGAAGAAATCACATCGGATGGCCGCCGCACCTATGCGCGGGTGCAACTGCGGCGCGAGAATGACCAATGGATCGCCACGCTGACCGGAACGCAAAGCTCTGGCGCGCTGCTATCTATGGTGATGGCCGATGCCTTGCTCATCATCCCAGAAGATATGACGCGGGTTGCCGCTGGAACCCGTTTGCAAGCACGGCTACTGCGCCCGTTGGAATCTGCGGTATAGTAGAACTATGATATTTTTTTCAACCCCATAAGGATAAACAGTATGGCGTTTCAGCTTCAATATCCAGCAGCATCAAACCGTGTGATTGAGCATTTTTTGCAAAACCCGACCTATTGGAAGGATTATTCAGTCACAGGCACCGATGGCACCAGCCACCCCCTAGAGGGCAATGACGGCATCAGCTTTGAAGCGCCCTTCCGTAGTGAGGTTAAGGCGTGTGCAGCGGGTGTCGTGAAGGCGGTTAACTTGCCGGGCGATGTTTTGCCACACGGCAATCATGTGGTGATTGAACACACCGACGGCGCAGAGACATATGAGACGATTTACTGCCATTTGCTAGAGGCCAAAGCTACAGTGGGGCAGGCAGTCAAGGCCGGGGATGTGATAGGCTTGGCAGACAGCACCGGTAGCTCGATTGGCTCTACAGTGCGCTTGATCTTACGTAAACGCGGCGCAACCGCCGCCGGACAAACACGCTATCAAACCCAAGATGGTCGTCAAGTCACATTGCCTAACGATACTGTAGACCCGTCAGATTATTTTGTGACGCCGCTATCAGAGCGTTTTGCGACCCGTGTTTAGTGAGGTCGTGATGG
>JBMOFU010000131.1:0-10695 GCA_049318725.1 Phototrophicaceae bacterium
TGCGCCCCTACAAACGCACCGTAGGGGCATGATACATCATGCCCCTACGGTGATCTGCGCCCTGTTCATCGTGTCGGTGATCTTCCAACTGGTTGCCCTGCCCCCGCTGCAAGGGAGCGATGAGCCGCTCCATGCCGCGTATGCCTTTGCGCTCTACAATAGCGGGCAATTGCCAGAGCGCACGACCTACCTAGACAACTGTACCCGCCAACAAAGCGGGCAGCCGCCGCTGATCTATGGGTTGGGGGCGGTTGCCTTGACGGTGGCGCGTGTGCCGCACATCCCCTGCCAAGCCGTGTTTGACTACGCCTACGGCGCACGCTTCAACCGCTGGCTGCTCACCCCCGATCCGTTGCGCCGTGACGACAACCGCACCAACTTCTTGCCGCTGAGTACCATTCCGCCGCCTGAGGGCTTATTGCGCGGGTTGATCGCCTTACGCGGGGTATCGGCGGCGTTTGGCCTGCTGGCGGTGATCGGCGCAGGCTTGGCCGCCCGTGAGATTTTCCCGCGCAGCCGTGAGAGGCAAACGCTCACGCTGATGCTCTTTGCTGCCACGCCGACCTTCGTCCACCTGAGCGCCTACTACACCAACGATACGCCCGCCATTGCCCTAGCCACGCTGGTCACATGGCGCGCCTTGACGATTGCCCATCGTGGGATTACATGGCGGCGGGCGCTCGAAACGGGCGCGCTGTTGGGGATCGGCGGGCTGGCAAAGGTCAGCGTCTTGTTGGTCGCCCCGGCGGTAGGGGTGGCCTTGATCGTTGTGCTAATGCGCGCCCCCCGCCGTGACTATATCCCAAATATATCCCAAATGGCGCTTGGGATAACGTTACCTTTAGCGCTTACCTTTGGGCTATGGGCGCTCTGGGGCTGGCAAACTTACCGTGATCCGTTTGGCACGGCCACCCACATTCACCCCACGCTCAACTATGATCCGCTGTTAGGCTTTGATGCCGTGTGGCGCGGACTGCCGAACATCGCCCAAACGTACTTTGGCCTGCTCGGATATGCCAACATCTATTTGCGCCCAGTCAGCTATTGGGCGGCGGTGCTGATCGTGATAATGGCCTGCGTGGGCTGGATTATAAAATCCCCCCAACGAACGAAAACAGGGTTTCGTTTCCCCCTCTCTACTTGGGGGGAGGGGGTTAGGGGGAGGGGTATCATTTTACTGGTCTTGTTCATCGTCACGTTTGCCGGGTTCACCCAATGGTATCGCACCTTCTTTTCGGTGACGGGGCGGCTACTACTTCCGGCGGGGATCGCGCTGGCGGCGTTCGTCGCGGGGGGGATTGTGTCCTTTGGACGCGCTATTAACGGACGCGCCGTTGCGCGTCCCTACGCGGTGGTCGTGGTGATGGGTGTTTTTGCCGTCACGGGCTGGATTGTGCCGCTGGTGGCGTTGCATGAGGCGTATTCGCCCGCGCTGCTAGACGCCTTCCCGCCGTTGCGCGGCTCGATTTATGACTTTGATGCTACCGTGCGCTTTGTCGGCTACAGCGACCTTAGCCCAACCCACATCACCGCCTGCTGGCAAGTGTTAGCGCCTACAGATCGGCTGGCAGCCTACACCGTCCGCTATGTGAAGGATGGCGTCTCGGTGGGGGAACGCACCACCATTCACGGGCTAGGGCGCTACAACAGCACGCTATGGCAAGCGGGGGCCAAGTTCTGCGACGCGCTCGACATTCCATTAGGCGATGCCGTTTTTGGCGCAACGCCGCCGATCAGCGGCACGACCTATGATGTATTGGTCTTTTTGCTAGACGCGCAATCGTTAGCGGTCAATTGGCAGGCCAGCGCGCCCGACGGCACGCCGATCCCGTTTGCGGTGGTTGGGCAGGTCACGATCCCCTAATCTGTCTATGCTACAGTGCAGGGTATCTGGTTAAGTATCACTGGAGTAACCCACTATGCAGATTTTCGTCACAGGGGGGTCGGGGTTTGTCGGCCAACATTTGATCCCCCGATTGGTCGCAGCGGGACACAACGTTAAGGCGCTGGCGCGCTCGGCAGAGTCTGTTAGCGCGGTGGAGTCTGTCGGCGCAGTGGCCGTACACGGAGATATGGAAGGCATCGCCAGCTTGACCGAAGCATTGCATGGGTGCGAAATGGTCATCCATGCGGCGTCGGCGTTTGATATGTGGGGCGAATATGAACATTTCTACACGGTCAATGTGCAAGGCACACAAGCATTACTGGCGGCGGCACAGGCTAGTGCCGTGCGCCGATTTATCTATATCAGTGCCGCGTCGGTGATTAGTGGCGGTGTAGCGGCTGAAAATGTTGATGAAACCTATCGCCTAGCTAACCCCCCGCCCGACGCCTACTCGAAAACTAAACTGCTTGCCGAGCAAGCCGTGATTGCGGCCAACAGCGCCGCCTTCCACACGATTGCCTTGCGCCCCGCCCTCATTTGGGGCAAGGGGCATTTTATGGTGGAGCGAATCCGTGCACGCAAAGCCGAGTGGATGTGGATTAACGGCGGGCAGTCGCGCATTAGCCCGATTCATGTCGAAAACCTTGTGGCGGCAATTTTGGCGGCGATGAATCGCGGGCAGGGTGGGCAAGTCTACTTTGTCAGTGATGGACAAACGTGGACGATCAAAGACTTTTTGCAGGCGTGGTTAGGCCGCGAAGGGGTGATCCTGCCAGACCGCAATATCCCACGCGGCGTGGCGCTGTTGGCCGGGCGGGTCATGGAACGGTTATGGTTGTGGATGGGACGCAACGAGCAACCGCCCATCACGGAGGCAATGGTCTTTTTGCTGGCAACAGATGTTACGCTAAACGATACCCGTGCGCGCAACGAATTGGGCTACCGCAATGCGCTGACGCCCGATGAAGGGCTTGCCCGCCTCCCTTGACAGCGCATTTTTGCCACCTTTTTTCTGTGGGCGGCAATGGCGTAAAACTATCCCCCCCAGTCCTAAAGGGGTGCTGCCGCCCCATCAGGTTTGGGGCGGCGTGGAATCTAGGCGGTCTAGGTCGCGTGTGATGCTATCCCAGTCATCGTTTTCTTCTATACTTGGCGGGCTGACCTGTGGCATAGTCTTTGATACACGCTTCAATTGGCCGGTTTTGCTGTCGAACAGCATCTCATCTTGGGGGGCAGCAACGGAGCGCCCGGCCACTTGGTTGGCCTCAAACTCTTGCGTTGTCGGTTCGGCGGGCTTGGTTTGGCTGATGAATTGCCCCGTTTTGGGGTCAAAGTGCATGTCAACTAAGGGTTGAGTCTCTTGGGGCGTCAAGGACTGTAACGGTTGCGTGGAGCGCTGACCTGCCAGTTCGCTCAAGTTGAGTTCTTTAGTGGCGTCATCAAATGGGCTAGGGATGTGTTGCGTGTTTAACATGCCCAACGGAACGGCGGGGATTTCTGAGGTACGGCGCGGGGCGGGCGTTTCTCGGTTTGTCATGCGGGCGCTAATGAAGGCGCGCACATCGGCCATCAACGGCATAAAGTGAATCCCCAACGCCAGCAACGCCAACATCGGCAACATCACCGACCACACTTGATGTTCGTAATCGTAAACGAAGATGAACGATTCCTCACTCATCCCCAACAGCGGCGGCAGCCCTAACCACACCGGACGCCAAAAGTTGTAGAAGCCGATCAAGTGCGCGCCAAAGGTTAAGGCTACTGTCACCAAGAAGCCGACCCAACTAGGGAGCTTGAACCACACCGGCAACACCACGCCAATCGTCGTGGCAATGGTCGTCAGCAGCAAAATATCCAGCGGGGGACTGTCTAAGTTGAGGAACATCCAGACATACATCCACCACAGCAGCAAACTGAGGCCAAAGGCCGCCGATGTACTCCAGATCAGGCGGATGACGAGGCGGGCGCGGTTGCGTTGGTCACCCCGTAAGCGCATCGGCAGGGTATGACCGAGCAAGGTCAGCAACAGCGCGACAAGGCCGAACATCGAGCCAATGGCAAGCGTATTGGTGATCCGCACTTGGGTGAAAATTTGCTCAGAGCGGAAGGTACGGTAAACGTGTTGCCCCATCCCCACCCACGCGAACAGCAGCGCAAACACCGCCGCCCACGCAAATTCTAAGGGGTTGCGGGTATAGGCGCGGCCTGTATTGCGAATCCAGCCGCCGATGCTGGCCGACAACGGCGTTCCCACCGGAAAGGTCGGGGCGGTGTCTAGCACGTTTGCCAGCGCCCGTGATGTGCCGCGCACCCCCCGCTGGAACTCCTCTACAAAGTAGCGTACCCCTGTACCAGAGCGCATGGTGCCAACGGTGCGGGCGGCTTGTGCGCTGACTTCTGGCGTTAGGGTGGGGTTGATCGCCATTTCTGCCACGATCAAGTCTATGCCTTCGGTATAACGTTGTGATAGCCAGCCGTGTGCGTCCGCCGTTTGTGAGGATGATGGCGGTTGGCTGTCCAGCACGGCTAAGGCGGCCAGTTGTACCACTGGCTCGGTTTCAAGTTGTAGCCCTTGCGCCACCTGTCGCGGGATTTGCGGCGGGATGGCATCTGGCAGCGTTGTGAGCCGTTCTAACGCCCGCACCCGTGCGGCGGGGTTTTCGCTGCGGATGGCATGGAGGCAGGGCAGGCGGCGGGTGTTTGGGGTGAGCCGTTCCCACCAGTTTTCTAGCGCATAGTTGTGTTCAATGGCGCCGCGCAACAACATTTGTAGGCCGTCGCTGTCGTAGGTGAGGCCGTACTGTTCCGCAGACAGGTAAAAGTCGCTCATGACGGTAAAGTGGGTGAAGCCGAGCAAAAAGCGCCCGCTGCCGTTTGCCCACGCCAAGCGCGCCCGCTCATAGAGCGCTTCAGCCTCTTGGCGTTCCGCTTGGGCGGGATCAAGCAGGCTGGCGACATCCACAAACGCGCTAGAGAGGCCAGAACCTCCCGCGTTTTCGCCCATTGAACCGCCCATCACATGGAGCATGGCCGATTCAAAGTCTGTGACGAGTGCCGCAATAGTCGGGTAGCGGTCATCGGGGCGTTGTGCCGTGCCGCGCCGCAATATATCCGTTATGGAATCTGGCACGGTGCTGTTGGCGTCTCTCAAGCGCGGGAGCATTTCGCCGAACTGCATCTGCTTGAGCGCAAGCGGCATCCCGCCGCTGAAGGGTAAATGCCCCGTGAGCATGTGGTAGATCACCAAACTAAAGCTGTACACGTCCACGCGGCGGTCTAACTGTTCAGCCACCATCTGCTCTGGCGCCATATACAGCAACGTCCCCGACCCCGGGTTGCGCGCACGCCCTTCACGGTCTAAGACTGTCGCCAAGCCAAAGTCGGCAAGATAGGGGACGCCTTTGCTATCTAGCAGGATGTTGGGGGGCTTAAGGTCAAGATGAATAACGGCTTCTTCGCTGGTGTGGGCGTGTTCCAGCGCGCTGGCGATGGCGCGGGTGAGGCGCAAGGCGTCTTCAAAGCTCATCGAACTGTTGCGGAGGCGGTCTTCTAGCGAGCCACCTGTGACGTAGCGCATGACGATGTACAAGCGGCTTTGATATTCGCCAAAGCCGTAGATGGGCAAAATGTGGGGGTGTTCAAGGTTGGCAATAGTGCGGGCTTCTTGCTTGAACAGCGAGATCGGGTCGCTGGCATTGGCAGAAAGGTCGCGGGCAATGGTCTTGATAGCGACCGTGCGCGCCAAGATGAGGTCTTTGGCCGCCCAGACATCGGCCATCCCGCCGCGCCCAACGTGAGAAATAATTTTGTACTGCTCAATTTGCGTTCCAACGTCCATAAAAAACCTCTCGCCCAATCAATACCCCTTCATTGTAGGGGAGTTTTCAATTGGTGCAAAAAATTTGGGGGGGTAGAGCGGTTACATCAAACGCGGGGGGGAACGTTGTAGGGGCGTCCCATGGGACGCCCCTACGGGTTATCATCATTGTGTCTTTGGATGGGGGCTTATTCGCCGCCGCCCACACCGTTATTGCCACCGCCACCGTTGTTATTGCGAGCGGTGGCAAGATACTCATCACCACGCTTGGAAGGCGGGGTCTTGCCGCTGGATTCTTCATCGTCCTTGCCGAAGCGGATGATGTCGCCATCTTGGGTGATGGCTTCTACCGCTAAACCGAGGCTTTGCAGTTCCTTGACCAACACACGGAAGCTGGTCGGGATGCCGGGGTCTTCAATCGGCTCACCTTTGACGATGGCCTCATAGGTCTTAACGCGCCCGTGTACGTCGTCTGATTTGACGGTGAGCATCTCTTGGAGGATGTACGCTGCGCCATAGGCTTCTAGCGCCCACACTTCCATTTCTCCAAAGCGTTGCCCGCCGAACTGTGCCTTACCGCCGAGTGGCTGTTGGGTCACAAGGCTGTAGGGGCCGGTGCTGCGCGCATGGACTTTATCTTCGACCAAATGCGCCAGCTTCAACATGTGGATCATCCCGACAGTCACCGAACGGTCAAACGGGTGACCGGTCTTGCCGTCGTGCAGCTTCATCTTCCCATACACGGGGGCGGGTTCGCCGCTGAGGTGCATCACACGGGTGATGTGCCGTTCAAGTTCTTTCTTGTCAACCCCTTGCGGGATTTCATAGTCTGGCAGCACATAAGCCGCCCAATAGCGTAGCGCAATCTCGAAGGCACGATCATCACGGACGACGCGCTCATCAATCGGCATCCCTGCCGCTTCGTAGTACATCACCCCTTCGGGATCAAAGCCTTCTTCGCGCAGCCACTCGTTCAAGATGGCGCGGCGCAGATACACCTGATTGTGCATCAGCATATCTGGGTCGTACTCTGGGTTGCCCTTGAGCCATTCCAGCACATACAGGCGGGTGACTTCTTCGTCGTCTTCGATCTCTGCCGGGCTGTACTCAAAACCCTTGAGCCAGTCCCATGCACGCTTGCGGATGAGCTTCCATGTGTAGTCAATCAACCACGCACGGCCTAGCTCGGCCTGAATTTCCCACTCTTTTGCGCCGTCGAACACGGGGGTAATGGCACGGAAGCCGAGCCGATCTGCTGCCCAGCCCAAGTGGATTTCTAGCACTTGGCCGATATTCATACGCCCCGGCACGCCCAACGGATTCAAGATGATTTCTACCGTGCGGCCATCTTCAAGGAAGGGCATATCCTCAATCGGGACGATTTTGGAAATCACACCCTTATTGCCGTGACGCCCGGCCATCTTGTCACCGACGGTCAGCTTACGGCGTTGTGCCACGCTGACGCGCACCATCTTTTCCACGCCTGCGGGCAGGTCGCGGTGTTCGTCGCGGGTGAACGTCTTCACATCCACCACTTTACCGCGCTCACCGTGTGGCAACCGCAGGGAAGTATCTTTCACTTCACGCGCCTGCTCACCGAAGATCGCCCGCAAGAGCTTTTCTTCTGGCGAGAGTTCTTTTTCACCCTTGGGCGTGATCTTGCCGACTAGAATATCATTGGGGCCGACTTCTGCGCCGATGCGGATGATGCCGTACTCGTCTAAGTCCTTCAGCGCTTCTTCACCGACGTTGGGGATGTCGTAGGTGATTTCTTCAGGGCCTAGCTTGGTGTCTCGCGCTTCGATTTCGTGCTTTTCAATGTGAATTGAGGTGAACTTGTCGTTACGGAGCAAGTCCTCACTAATCAGCAAGGCGTCTTCATAGTTACCGCCTTCCCAACTGATGAACGCGCCTAACACGTCATGGCCGAGCGCTAACGCGCCGTTAAACGTGGAGGAACTATCCGCAATCACATCGCCCTTCTTGATCCGTTGCCCTTTGACCACAATCGGGCGTTGGTCAATACAGGTAGACTGGTTAGAGCGGTCATACTTGCGTAGGCGATAGATTTTCTCGCTACCGTCTTCGGCGCGGATCACCACACGGTCGCCCTGCACGCTGGTCACCTCACCGCTGTACTCGGTCACGATCACCTGACCGCTGTCATAGGCGGCTTGGCGCTCCATGCCTGTACTGACGATGGGTGTGTCTGGCTTGAGCAGCGGCACGGCTTGGCGCTGCATGTTCGACCCCATCAACGCACGGTTGGCGTCGTCGTGTTCCAAGAACGGGATCAACGCGGCGCTAATGCCCACGATCTGACGCGGGGCAATATCCATATAGTCTATCCGCCGCACCGGATTAATGGTGAAGCGTGCGCCGTAGCGGGTCGAAATACGGTCGCTAACGAACTGGCCGCGCTCATCCACACGGGCGTTGGCCTGTGCAATCACGTAGCGGTCTTCTGCGTCAGCAGAGAGGTAAATCATCGTATCTTTGTCAACATAGGGGCGGATCGGCACTTCGATCATCCCTAGCGCACGCAATTGCGCCAACAACGCCTCATCAATGAGGGTATTGGCCTCAATAATCACGTCTCCGTCGCTGTTTTCGATGTCTTCGCCAAGCCCGCGCCCGATCAACTCTGCGCTATCAATGGCGAGCTTGTTGTAGACCTTGCGGTACGGCGTTTCGATAAAGCCATACTTGTTCACCCGGCCATAGCTTGCCAAACGGCCAATCAAGCCGATGTTTGGGCCTTCTGGCGTTTCAATCGGGCAGATGCGCCCATAATGGCTGTGATGCACGTCACGCACATCAAAGCCGGCGCGTTCACGGCGCAACCCGCCCGGCCCCAACGCCGAAAGCGTGCGCTTGTGCGTGAGTTCTGCCAGTGGGTTGGTCTGTTCCATGAACTGCGAAAGCTGCGAACTGCCGAAGAACTCGCGGATGCTGGCAACCACCGGGCGGATGTTGACCATCGCCACAGGGGTGATGCCGTCGCGGTTGTCGGTTGCCATGCGGTCTTTGACCACCCGTTCCATACGGCGCAGGCCAACGCGCAACTTGTTCTGGATCAACTCGCCAACGGTCTTGACGCGGCGGTTGCCGAGGTGGTCAATATCGTCGGGGTCAATCTTGTTATTGTTGATGTTGATGATGTGTTCTACCACGCGCACGATGTCGTACTTGGTAATCGTGCGAACGTCCAGCGGCACAATGCCGTCAAGGTCAAGCCGTTGGTTGAGCTTGTAGCGGCCTACGCGCTCTAGGTCATAGCGGCGTTGGTCGAACAGTTGCCCAATCAAGTATTCGCGGGCTTTGTCCAAAATCGGCGGGTCGCCGGGGCGCATCTTGTGATAGAACTCTAGCAGGGCGGCTTCGGCCAATGTTTCGCCTCGGCGCGGTTCCCAGACGGGTTCATTCTTGATGCTGTTTTCGATGTAGCGGTGGGCGGGGTCTGTGTCAGACTCGGTAAAGAGCGACAAAATTTCCTCGTCCGTCCCCTCTTTGATCGGAGACAGGCCATCTGGCAATTCATCGCTGACGGCGGCCAATGCGCGCAACAATACCGTTACCGGCACCGTCCGCTTGCGGTTGAACTTGAGGGCGATATAGTCGTTCTTGCGCGTTTCCAGTTCCATCCACGCGCCGCGATCTGGGATCAGCTTGGCGTTTGCCATGCGGCGGCCTGTGGTGCGGTCTTCTTCCGCATCAAAGTAGACGCCGGGGGAACGAATCAATTGGCTGACGACCACGCGCTCGGTGCCGTTGATGATGAATGTTCCTTTTTCGGTCATCACGGGGAAGTCCCCCATGAAGATCGGCGTGCGGAGCAATTCGCCAGTTTCGCGGTTTTCTAGCGCGACTTCCACGTAAAGCGGCGCAGCATAAGACATGTCGCGCTCAATACACAGGTCTTGGCCGTACTTCGGTTCTTCAAACCAATATTTCAGGTCTAGCTCTTTGGCTTCGCGGCGGGTTCCGGGGAAGAACAGGCGCAAATTGCCATTAAAGCTTTCAATGGGGCTGACTTCATCGAACAATTCAAGCAAACCTTGGTCAATGAACCAGCGATAAGACTCAAGCTGCAACGCGATGAGCGAGGGCAGGGCTTGGGTTTCCGGAGTGCGTGCGTAATTCTTGACACGGGATAGGAGCTGCACTGGAATCCGTCTGCTACCTTTCTTGTACTCAGATGTACGCAATGGGTTGTTCCTGCTTCTTCGGCGGTTGCCGCCACCCAAACGGGTGAGGGTCAGCGCGTTCACAGGCGTTTTTCGTCTCGTCCTAGCCGCTACCGCGACGTTGGCCTTTTGTGGGCTAAGCCAAATAGCCTTTCACAACGGGTAACCGTCACTCGGTTGTTAGCCCTGTGGGTCACCCCACCGCTGAGCCTCAATAAGGGTTGCTCAGGCGCGTAAGTGATACAAATACGCAAGGAATGAGTGGGTCACAACATTGTGAACGGGAATTATAAGCCCGCTGTCAAGGGAAGGTCAATAGGGTAATGAATATAACACTTTCTTAGTGGGGGAGAAGTTTCAGAAAGCGCAGCGAAGATACAATGGGAAGTGCATGTTGGGTACAGTGTAACAAAAAATTTGAGCTAGAGCAAATGAGAACGGATGCGGGGTCAGGGCAAACGCATTCTAAATATCAATATATTATTTTATAATTTACATAATTATAATGGAATGATAGTTCATGCCCCTATAAGCGTATTCATAATTCCGTAGGGGCGCAATATACTGCACCCCTACCCTAAAATCGCACATTTTTGGAGAATGCGTTTGCCCTGCGGTAATTATTCACCTGCCCATGAATTTGAGCGGCGGACGCCCCAGAGGGTCGTCCCTACAAACTATTCGCGGGGCGTAGGGACGTGGCCTGCCTCGTCCGCCAAACGTCAAACCCCAACAATCTCATGGATACGTGAATAGATACGCCCTGCGTAAGCACTTGGCAAATGGCAGATCGCACGTTAGCATGA
>JBMOFU010000132.1:0-10658 GCA_049318725.1 Phototrophicaceae bacterium
ACAGCCTGCCCGCCAAGACGTACAATCCGCCCCAATGCGATTGAAACACATCAACATTGAACACATCAACGGGGAAGATGACCAGTGGGAAACGTTTATGTCTCAAATCATCCGCTGATCCAACACAAACTGACAGCACTACGGGATGTAAACACATCCCACCGTGAATTCCGCGAGTTGGCACGCGAGTTGGCAATCTTGCTAACGTATGAGATCACGCAAGACCTCGAACTCCAAGATAAGACCGTCACCACGCCGATGGCAAAAGCCAATGGCAAAAAAGCCCGTGAAATTGGCCTTGTCCCCATTTTGCGGGCAGGTCTAGGGATGACTGACGGCGTACTCACGCTGTTGCCCAACGTACAAGTGTGGCATATCGGCCTCTACCGCGATGAGCATACGCTACGGCCTGTCCAATACTACAACAAGCTGCCCAATGACCCTACCGTGGAGCTATGCGTGATCTTAGACCCGATGCTGGCAACCGGGGGATCAGCAGTAGCGACGGTAGACGTACTGAAAAAGTGGGGTGTCAAGCGGATTAAGTTTATGGGCTTGATCGCTGCGCCAGAGGGGATTGAAAAACTATCCAGCAGCCACCCCGACGTAGACATTTATGTTGCAGCAGTAGACGAGCGCCTGAATGAGAAGGGCTATATCATGCCCGGCTTAGGGGATGCAGGCGACCGGATGTTTGGGACGTAAACGACAATGCAACCTGTTTATGCCTACAGCATTGTATTGGGGTTGGCGTTTGGGCTTTCACTGATGCTAACCCCAGTCAGTATTTGGCTTGGCAAACGCTTTGGTGTGGTAGATCGTCCGGGAGGGAGGCGTACCCATCAAGGGGAAATTTCTCGCTTAGGGGGCATTGCCATTAGTGTTGCCTTTATTGGCACTATCCTTGCCGCCCAGTGGCTACCCATCCCACGCTTTGACCCCAAAGAAGTGATTCGTTTAAGTGGGCTAGTGATCGGTTGCATCTTCTTGTTCATCATGGGGGTTGTGGATGATGTCTTTGAGTTAAAGCCCATTCCACAATTTATGGCGCAACTATTCGCTGCTGCCATTGCAGTGGGCTTTCAGATTTTCATTGAAACGGTCAATAATCCGTTTACAGGGCAACAAGTGGTCTGGCCTTACTGGTTCACCGTCACCCTGAGCCTATTTTGGCTTGGCTTGATGATGAATACCGTCAACTTCTTAGACGGGTTGGACGGGCTTGCCAGCGGCGTAAGCATCATCGCCGGGGTGATGTTGTTTATTCACAGCGCGTTTCGGTTGGGGCAAACCAGTGTAGGGTTGCTCCCGTTGGCGTTAATTGGCGCTTCACTGGGATTTTTGCTCTACAATTTTGCCCCGGCTCGAGTCTTTATGGGGAGCAGTGGCTCTTATGTATTGGGCTACGCACTGGGTACGTTGAGCATCATTGGCGGGGCAAAGATGGCGACGATCTTGTTGGTAATGGGACTACCGTTGCTAGACCTCGCATGGCAGGCGGTGAATCGCTTGGCACAGGGGCGTAGCCCAATGTCTGGGGATCGTGGGCATTTACACTTCCGGCTAGTGGATAAAGGCTACGGCACGCGCATGATTGTGCTGGCCTACTACGTGTTCTGTGCGGTGTTTGGGGGATTAACGCTCATCACCACCAGCGCCGTGTTTAAGTTTGTGGCGTTGATCGTATTGGGGCTATTTTCGCTAGGGATTTTCGTAATCGCGGCAAGGCGCCGCCAACAGATTGCCAATACACCGAACTAGGATTCTTCAGGGGGAGCAGACGGGGGCGGAAGTTGTGGGCTATTGCCGCCGGAGATCAAACGCCGTTCTTCATCTTCGGGCAGCTTTTCGGTGGTGATGAGGTCTGTTCCGGTGCGGGCACGTGTGCGATTTTCTAGCGCGCTGACAAGCCGTTCCTCCCGCGCTGGATTCGGCATGATCTGTTGCAAGGATGTCACAGGGATTTCACCCGGAGCGCCCGGCAAGGGGAGTGGTAAGGCATAGAGGCTAGAAAGCCCTGTACTCAATTGGGCAGAGGCGGGCGCACGGCGACGTTCACGGGATTGGCGCTGACGTTGCAGTTCTTTGGCCTGCTGGTCAAGCCGCTCTTGGCGTGTCATGACAATCAGCTTACCGTCTTTGAAGTCTGCGCTGTCCCCAGTAATGCGCTCAATGGTGTTTTCGATAGCGGCTAAGACCCCAACCATGAACACATTCATCCCGATAATGACCGAAAAGATAAGGGATAGCGTGTTCAAAATCGAAGCGACTGGCCCCGTTAAGAAGCCAATCACCACAATATTGCCAACACCGATAATGGTTGCAATCGCTGCCAAAACTACACCCGGGACAATCAACCCACGAAAGCCCCCCAATACCCCCAGTCGTCGCGGAAACATGGTGTTGCCAATGGTGAATGCAAGGTAGTACCACAGCCAAAAGTCCGTTGCGCCCAACAGTTGCGTGATTCCAGCGCGCAAGGCGGCCAACGTGCCGGGGGATAGCGTTTGAATCACGGCAGGCAAGGCAAAAATGCTGTTGGCAATCCACCAGACTGCCGCCAAGCCTACGGTTAAGGGAACCAGCGCAATGAGCGTCAAACGATATAACGCGGCGTTTGCGTCTGGCTGAACAAAATTCAGGCGTAGCTCGGCAATCTCTTGCGATTCAGGCCAACCGATATGGGTATGGGTGCGGACGTTAAATAGCCCGGCGGCTAACCATGTGATCGTTTGGTTCAGAATCAGGCCGGGTAGGAAAAACATATAGTAGATAATCGTGGTGGTTTGGAAGTCCTTAGTCGTCAGCCAACCGACCTTAAACAGGTGCTGTTGTAGCCACCGCTCAAGCGAGCGCAACACCATAAAAAGCGCATAGGCCACTAACCACGGGATGACTGCTTCCAAACCAGCCACGAGGGGAGGCGGCCTTATTGGGCGTATTCGGAAGCAATCCGAACCAAAGCAGCAAATGAGTCTGCCTTGAGGGATGCCCCACCGACAAGCGCACCGTCAATTTCAGGTTGTGCCATGTACTCGGCCATATTTTCTGGCTTGACACTGCCACCATACTGGATGCGTACGGCGTCTGCTACAAGATCTCCATACAAGTCACGAATGGGCTGACGCACGGCCTCACCGATAAGGCGGTTGGCAATCTCGCCGTCGGCGCTTAATCCAGTGCCAATCGCCCAAATCGGCTCGTAGGCGATGACAACGTTTGCCATTTGCTCGTCGGTGATACCGTCTAACGCAGCACGAACTTGTTGCGCAACAAAACTAGCAGTCTCACCTGCTTGATTTTGTTCTAGACTTTCACCCACAGCGATAATCGGCTTAAGGCCATGTGCCAAGAGTGCTTTAGCCTTCAAGTTAACGGTCTCGTCGGTTTCGGCAAGATATGCGCGGCATTCAGAATGCCCAACAATCACGTACTCGACAAGCCCTGTCAACATCGCCGGGGAAATCTGCGAGGTGTAGGCGCCGTCGGCCTTCCAATGTACGGATTGCGCGCCAACCTTCAAGGAGGAACCCTTAAGGGTGATCGCCACACTAGGGATCGCCAAATAAGCAGGACAGACGACCCGCTCTACCGCGTTAAAATCGCTAATCAGGGGCAGCAATTCCTGCACAAACGAGGTCGCCTCGTCTACGGTTTTATACATCTTCCAGTTACCAGCAATAATCGGGGTACGAGCCATCTTCCAGTTACTCTCCTGTAGGTGAAGCATCAGTAGATAAATTGAGCAAGTCTGTCGCAGCTTCCCAAACCCAAACGGGAGTAGCGGCATCTTCAAGTAAGTCTTCTAAGATGTCTTGGGCTGCATCGGTGTCGTCCGTCAACAGATTATAACGCGCTTCTAACAGTTGTGCCTCAGCAAGGTATAGATCATCAATCGCAGTACTTCGGCTGTTGTAAGCCGCCTCTACAGCACCGAAGTCACCGAGCGTTAATTGTGTGTTGACTAAGAACAGAAACGCCATGGGGCTTTCTTGTTGAACGGCATCATTTAGCACAGCTTGCAATTGGGGCGCAAGGTCTGGGTTATGGGTTAACCGATAAAGGCTTTCTCCCACGATTTCACGAATGTAGGGTTGTTCAGCACTCACAGCGTTGCTCAACGCCTCAAGTTGAAGCTGAACAGAAACATCCGTAAAATGATTTGCTTCTGCCAGTTCGCTGGCAATAATCAGATACTCGGCAGGTTGGTCAGTGCGCCGAAGCCCAATGGCAAGGGGATCTTCTGCCAAATCTGGCATACCCCTTTGCCATAAGGTGTTTGCGGCAGATAAATAAGCGACTGGGCTGTTTGGATTGTTGTTAATGGCACGCCGTGCCTGCAACACTGTTTGTTCAGGCAGGGATTCAATGACATCTTGACGACGTTGTTCAAGCCCCTTCAGTTCCATGCGGCGGATGGCACGCATCTGTTCAGCGTCAATTGCCGCGCCAGTGGATGTAAATATTCCCAAGCAAATCAAGAACGCCAGTGCGCCCATCGTTCGCCACAGCCACCCATGACGATAGCGCATCACCCGTCGGTGATGTTTAGAATCTGTCAGTGAAGGGTGGCTGATGCCCTCTGGGGAAAAACTTATCGGTGGGGTAATTGGGGATAGTGTAGCGGTTGTATTCTTCAAAACGGGCGTGGAGGCTTCTGCCAACCGCTTATCACGGTAAAGCGCCAGAGATTCATCCGCTTGGCGGGCGTTCTGCATTGAGCTAACCCTGAAGGCGGCTTGTTCAGAGGCAAGCTTAAGCGCCACCATTAATTCTGTAGCGGTGCTATAGCGATCCGCTGGGTTTTTAGCCAGCGCCTTTTCTAACACTGCTTCAACGACTGCTGGAACGTCTGGGTTAATTTCGCTTGGCGGGGGCAACTGCGTATAAATGTGATCGTGAATCGTGGCATAGGGCGTATCTGCGCTGAACGGAACATCCCCGACGATCACTTGATAGAGAATAATCCCCAGCGAGTAGACGTCTGCGCGCCCATCCAAATTTTTGACGCCTTTGGCCTGCTCAGGAGAAATATACTGCGGTGTGCCTAGAATAGCATCTTGGCTCATAGTAGATTCACCCGATGCCGTGATGCGTGCCAGCCCAAAATCGGCAAGGTAGGGCGTTCCAACATCATCAATGATGATATTAGAAGGTTTCACATCACGGTGGAGGATGCCCCTTGCATGAGCGTAGGTTAATGCGCTGGCAATGGGTGTCAGCAGGCGTAAAATGTCCTCCATTGGCAATACGGGGGATTCATCCAGTAATGCCCTAAAGGAGTTGCCCGGCACATACTTCATGACAATATACGGTTGCCCGTCCATGTCACTATAGTCATAAATCGGGACGATGTTGGGATGGTCAAGCCCGGCAACAATTTGCGCTTCCCGCTCAAACCGACTCAGAAATATACTGTCGCGCTCAAACGTATCATGGATCACCTTCACCGCAACGTCACGGTCAAGGCGGTCATGTTTGGCGAGGTAAACGGTTGCCATGCCGCCTGCACCGACACGGCGGATGACACGATATTGACCAATAAGGTCGCCTTCTTGAAAGCGCGACATGCGTTAGCCCCTCCAAACCGTAGATGCAAAATTTACTTAGATGTACGTGAGCCTACCCGCTAAAGTTGCAGTGGGTAGGCTTAGGGAAGCAGTGGCCTTACGCCTTGTCTTGGATCGCGGCGAGGCCGGGGAGCAACTTGCCTTCAAGGAGTTCAAGGCTGGCGCCGCCGCCGGTGGAAACGTGCGACACCTGTTCTGCAAGGCCTGCGTCTTCCATTGCAGCAGCAGAATCGCCACCGCCCACAATGGTTGTCGCGCCGAGCTTAGTGGCATCTACCAGCGCTTGAGCAACGGTGCGGGTGCCAGCAGCAAACGGTTCAAGCTCAAACACGCCCATGGGGCCGTTCCACAACACGGTTTTGGCATCTTTCAGTTTGGCTTGATAGAGGGCAATCGTTTCTGGGCCAATATCATAAATCGCCCAGCCCGCAGGAACGCCTGCGCTCACCTGTACGACTTGAATATCGGCATCCGCCGCAAAGCGGTTGCCAATGACGGCATCCACAGGTAAGACGAGCTTGCCGCCACTCTTTTCTAAGAGCATTTTGGCGGTTTCGATGGCGTCGGCTTCCACCAGTGAACCGCCCATCTCAAGCCCTTGTGCCTTAAAGAAGGTGTTTGCCATCCCGCCACCAATCAAGAGCAAATCTACTTTGCCAAGCAAAGCCTCAATCACGGCAATCTTGTCAGACACTTTTGCGCCCCCCAAAATAGCAACGAAGGGGCGCTTCGGGGATTCCACTGCCGTTGCAAGATAGTCAATCTCTTTTTCCATCAACAGACCTGCATAGGCGGGGATGTAAGCAGCAACCCCCACGTTCGAGGCATGGGCGCGGTGTGCGGTGCCAAAGGCATCGTTGACCAAAACATCGCCCAGTTTTGCCAATTGCTCAGAAAAATCAGCGTAATTCTTGGTCTCACCTTTATGGAAGCGTGTATTTTCCAGCAACAATACACCCCCTTCAGGGAGGTTTGCCAGCGCTTGTTCGGCAACTTCACCGATACAATCTGCGGCGAAGTGAACTTCTACCCCCAAGTATTTTGCCAATACTGGGGCAACGGGTGCCAGCGATGCTTCTGGGTCTGGCGCGCCGTCTGGACGACCTAGATGAGACATCAGCACCAGCGCCTTGGGTTTTTGCTCAAGGATATACTGTAGTGTAGGGATCGCAGCACGGATGCGGGTATCGTCAGAAACCTGACCGTTCTTCAACGGCACATTAAAGTCATTCCGTACCAGCACACGCTTGCCTGCTAAATTAACGTCACGCACAGTCATTTTATTCATGGATGTTATCCTTTTCCCATGTCAATCAGTGGGATAAACCACCCTTCGGGTGGAAATGCTCTCCATCGGCAGATGTTAGCTTGATTTGCCCTGCTCTGCAAACTAAGTTTAGTGACCCCTACGCCTTTCTTGGCGGTAGAGCTTCATCAAAGCGACAGACAATTTGCGTGGATCATGGCGCCACGGGCGGGTATCATCGGTTAAATCGGCATATGAGATTTGGTAACGTTCAAGAATCTCATGGTTTTCAGGGGCTTTTGGCACGTAAAATGTGTGACTATCCACAGGTGGTGGCGGGTAGTGGTCGTTTGCCAGAACCGTTTGAAACACGCCACGCCCAATGAGCGTGTCAATTGCCATCACATGTTCTGCAACACTGTAGCCTTCAGTTTCTCCCGGCTGAGTCGCTACATTGCAGATGTAGACAATATTGGCAGGGGTAGCGCGCAGCGCGTCGGCAATGTCCTTAATCAAGAGGTTAGGTAGGATGCTGGTATAAAGGCTACCGGGTCCGATTACAACCATATCTGCGTTGAGGATGGCCTGCACGCTCTCGGGATAGGCAGGGGCATCTATCGGGTCAATTTCAAGATGTTCAATGAAGCCACCAGATTCCCCAATCAGCGATTCGCCTAACAACGTGAATGAACGGCTTTTGCCGGGCATACGCACGCTGGCGCGCAACTTGACATCGGCTAGGGTAGAGGGTAATACACGGCCTTGAATATTCAGCACGCGCGAAGTTTCAATCAGGGCGGTTTCTAGGCCGCCTTCCGTCACGCTGGCAAGCGCGCTGATGAATAAGTTCCCAAAGGCGTGGCCTTTAAGGTCGCCGCTCTTAAACCGAAATTGAAAGAGCTTTGCCATGATGCTTTCATCATCGGCCAATGCAACGATATTGTTGCGGAGGTCGCCGGGGGGGAGTACACCCAAATCATCACGCAGCTTGCCAGAGCTACCGCCATCATCGGCAACGGTGACAATCGCCGTGATCCGTGTGGTTTCTGTTTTTAGCGCCCGCAAAGCAGAAGGCAACCCCGTTCCGCCACCAATCGCCACAAAGCGCGGCCCATGATCTTGGGCAGGCTGCTGTCGTTTAGGGCGTGCAAACCACACCCCACACAAAACAATAAGCGCCTGTAGGGTAACGATGATGCCAATCGAAATGGCGGCATCAAACCAGAACACTTCGGGGAACAGGCGGATTAATGTATCTGAGTAGCGGAATAACCACGAGTCGCCCTCAAAGAACAAGCGATGAAATCCGGTAAAGAAGAAGTCCCACGCAGTAGTGGCTAACACCACAATCGTAACGATAAATACCAGCGCCAATTGACTGCCATGCAGTAAGCCGAGCCGCAAACCGAGCCGATGTTGTTGCCAGAGGTAAACGCCCGCAATCAAGCTGACCACCGAAAGAACAATGCCCGTCCAGTAGGTGTAAAACGTGACCTGTTTCACGTCGGCCATGTGCTGAAGTTCACGCGCATTGAACATATAACACAAGTTGTTATTTTCTGGCGCAGGCACACAGGTGTCGAGCGGCACAATCCCGCGTGGTAGGCGTAAATCCTCTAAGAAACTGATGTCGGCGCCGTTGAGCAGGTATTCTACAGAAGGCGGCGCATAGCGCAGGCGTTCCTCAAGGGTAAAGCCGTAGGGGTCTGGGGGGAAGTTTGCTCGTGTGTATTCCAGACGCAGAAATAACGGGGACATCACCAACCGTACAGCAATGACGGTAAACAAGATGGGCAATGTCAATACTAAAGTTGTGTAAGCAACGGTTCCCCATGCAGGACGTTTAAGCACACTAGCGAATTTGTTCAAGGTCTTCACTCAATAGGAAGTTGACAACCAGCGAGTCCACCAACCATTCTACTGGGGCGTGGTTGTCTGTGAATAGTGTGCCAGTGGTGGCTGTTGGGACGATACTTTGCACGCCGCGCGTCAACACGTCGCGCAAGAGTGGGTTAGCATCCGTAGGGAGGTTGGCAAGGTTCGCTTGCAGATTTTGTGCATCAGTTGGTTGGCGGCTTGCCACCAAAATCGTGTTAAAGGTCTGTGGGACATCTAAAGTGTGTACCGAAGGATAAACGGCCTGTAATGTCACAGTGAGGGCATCCACAAGGCGACGATCTGTGTTGGTGCGCCCAACATTGATAGCAACGACGCCATTCTCACTCAGATGCTCACGAACTTCCGCAAAGAACTCAACCGTCGTCAGGTGCCACGGGATGTAGGGCGGGCGATAGGCATCAATGGCAATGAGGGTATAAGGGCGCTCAAGCTGATTCAGCACATAACGCCCATCTTGCACGTAGACGGTGAGGCTGGGCATAAATTCTGCATTCATCTGAAAGTAATCTGCGCCGACCTGAACAATCTCTGGGTCAATTTCTACCCCATCTATCGGGATGTCACCGTAGATAGCGATATGCTGACGCGGGATGGTTCCGGCAGCAAGGCCAATTACGGCAATAGACTGGACATCGCTCGGCGTAAAGGGAGGCGCATTGAAATATGGTGCGTTGAGGAAGTAACTCCATGTGCGGTTATAAACAATCTGGGTCGGATGCCATTGGCTGTGAATCCCTTGCCCCTCGTTCAGGAACAAATAGCGATAGCCGTTGACATCTTCTTGCACTTGGATGTAGTTGTACGCGCTTTCGTCCTCAAACAACACGGTAAAGTCATCGGAATAAGCGCTGTGCAGGCTTTGACCGCGTAACGGTAGCGAGAATGCAAGCAGCGGCAAGGTCAGCAATGCAATCGCGGCTTGATTACCGCGATACGTCCACAAACCAACAAGCCCGATCAGAAACAGTACCGCGCTAAAGGTGAGGAACGTTTCTGTCGTTCCTAGCCACGGGATTAAGACCAGCGTGGGCAAGAAGGTTCCCAATAAGCTCCCTAGTGTTCCGACTGCATATAAGCGCCCAACGATACGCCCAGCTTCATCCACGTTAGAGACCGCCAACTTGACCGAAAACGGCGAAATCATCCCCAAGAGCGTTACGGGGAGCGCGAATAAGATCAAGACGGTTAAAAATGACCCTAACGCAAGCCCGGCGCGTGCTTCCACCACTGCGCGTGACGCAATACTCAAGATGGGGCGTGAAAGCAATGGGATCAAGGCACAAGTAAACGCACTGAGGGTGATAAGGCCGTAAAACCATGCGTAGGAAGGGCGACGGTCTGCAAAGCGCCCACCAATGAAATAGCCCAGTGCCAAGTAAAGCAAAATTAGGCCAATGATGTTCGTCCAGACCAGATTGCTGGTGCCGAACACGCTCCCTAATAAGCGTGAGGCAGAAACCTCTACGGCAAGCGTGGTCATGCCGCTCAAGAACACTGCGAGATACAACAAGAGACGCTCATGGCGTTGAAGGGTGGCTCTCAAGGGTGGTTAAACCTCCGTAATGGTGTTTATTGGGGTCTTTGACTCAAAACCGAGACTAAGTTATCTTGATGGCGTACATGCACACTGGGGATTTTACCCAAACGCATCATCCCGCGCACGTTATCGCTGGAGGCCGCACTGCCAAATGAGCTAGGATCAATGAAAATACACAGCGGGCGAATCCCTTTACGCGCAAGGATTTGCGCTTCGGTTAGCCATGCACTATCTACAGAACTGGTAATGATAATCAGAGTGACACCACGCGCAAGATGTGGCGTTTCTAACGTCAACGCTTGGGCAAGTGTATAGTCGGATTGGCTGCGGGCGGTTGCCAGCGTTTGCATAATCCGTGCCAGTTGCCGCTCCCCGCGTTCAGCTTGATAGACCGTACGCTTTGGGG
>JBMOFU010000133.1:0-10643 GCA_049318725.1 Phototrophicaceae bacterium
CCTGCTATACGCACAAAGACATCTAAAGCGACTATCAAAAAGTCGTAAAAACTTACGATGATTGCTAGTTCATGTTTTTGGCCTGTTTTGCGGACAAGGCAGTCCTTGTCCCTACAGGATGTTGTCGCATTGCAACGGTTTTGTAGGGACGACACCTGTGTCGTCCGTTTTTATGGCGTTAAAATCAGTCACTAGCAATCCGTGTAAACTTAGGCGATGGTTGCCAACGCCTCTGCGATCAAGTCGCAACCGATGGTGATGTCCTCAGCGGTCACGTTGAGGTGTGGCGCAATCCGAATGGTGTTGCCATACAGACCGCCCTTGCCGATGAGCAAGCCATGATCGCGTGCCGCAGAGAGCAAGGCAACCGTGCGAGCGGCATCTGGCTGCTTGTCGGTGCCGGGGATGACGAATTCCATAGACTGCATCAAGCCCATGCCGCGCACATCGCCAATAAATGCGTATTCGGCCTTAAAGCCCTCTAGCCGTGCGCGCAGTTCTTTGCCGCGTACCGCCGCATTGCTAAGCAGGTCGTTCTTTTCGATGTACTCTATCGTCGCCAATGCTGCGGCCATCGTGACCGGGTTCCCGCCGAAGGTGGCAAAATGCGTGCCAGTCATGGCTTCTGCCACTTCGGGCGTGGCGATGGTACAGCCAATCGGTGAGCCGTTTGCCATGCCCTTAGCAAAGGTCATGATGTCTGGCTCGATGCCCCAATGTTCAATGCCGCACCACGTATTGCCGGTACGCCCCCAGCCGGTTTGTACCTCGTCAATGATAATCAGGCCGCCCGCTGCGCGGACAATCGGCGCAATCCGTTGGAAGTATTCCGCTGGCGGAACAATGAAGCCGCCCACCCCTTGAATCGGCTCGGCCATAAACGCCGCAATGCTGCCGCTAGTGACGGTTGCAAGCGTTTCTTCTAGGTCTTGCACGCATAGTTCAACCAGTTCTTCGCCGCTCATCCCCAACGGCGCACGGAAGACATACGGGTTACGGATGTGGCGGATGTGCGGGTCTATCACTGTGCCTAAGCGCCATGTGCCGTGTGCCGTCACGCTCATGGTGGTGGTGCTGCGCCCGCTGTAGGCGTGGCGTAAGGCGATGATGTCGTTGCGCCCGGTGTACATCCGTGCGGCAAGGATGGCCGTTTCGTTGGCTTCGGTGCCGCTGTTGGTGAAGTAGCACTTTTGCAGCCTGCCGGGGGTGATGGCCGCAACTTTTTCTGCCACGCGCACCATCAACTCATTGACGTACAGCGTGGAGGTGTGCTGCACTCGTTGAAGCTGTTCGATCATACTGGCGGTGATTTCATCGTTGGCGTGGCCGACAGAAACCGTCAGCACCCCGCCGAAAAAGTCTAGGTAGCGCCGCCCTTCAACATCCCACAAGTATTGATTTTTGGCGTGGTCAACGATAATTGGGTGTTCGCCAAAATAGGGGTGTATGCCGGGGAAAATATATTGGTCGTAACGGGACATCACATCATCAACGGTGGTGGTTGGGGGGACAAGCATTGCAAGGCTCCTAAAGCTATTGTTAAAAAAACGTGCGTCTACGCTCACCGCATTATTCTCGATCTTGGCGTAACTTTCCACTATTCACTTTCACCGAGTCCTCATCCCTGCGGTTTGTGCAAATCGGTTGCCCGCTTCACTTTTCGCTCTCTACCCGCCCGTGCAATAAGGCCAGTTGTTGCCGCCAGCGGTGGACGAAGTAAATTTGGAGCGCTTTTTCTAGGGTGTAGGGGAACGGCCTGCCGGGGTGTTGTACATCAAGGCTGAGTGAGTCTAGCGAAATCTCGCGGATCAGTTGGCAAATGTTCGTCTGGTATTTTTGAATCCCTTGCAAAGAGACATCCACTAAACGGCGGTTAGACACCCACAGCAACACCCGCCACACTGCCAGCGTCAGCCATGACGGAAGCGCGAGTTTATAGCCATTGAGCGTGGCCTTGAGCAACATCAACGCCAGCCCATCGCCAAGCTCTAGGGCGGCCAAGACCTGCGCGAGGGAACGCCCGGCGTAGTTTGGGGTATAGTGTTCGGTGGTCGGCACTTGGAGGGCAAGCGTTTGAATATCCGTGCGGATTTGTGTCACTTCACGGATTAACGCTTCACGTTCTTCTTTTCCGTCTAGGTAGATGAACGGAGTTTCATACATAAGGAAATTACCTCACCACACACCGTCAAAGTTTTTCTTATTATAAACGAAAACGGCCAAGATCACCCCGATTGTGGGTGGGTTTGCTGCTATAATCAAGGTAAGTTCACAAACTGTGTTGATAAGGCTCTGCCTGTGACTCAGCAACCCCGCCTGCCGATTGTCGAAGAACCCGAAGACGACGAAAGCTACCCCGTTGCCCCTGAAGTGTGGGAACGGATGTTAGATGTTGTGCCACCGTGGGGCGATGAAATTGTGGCGCTGGTGCTGATTATCTTTGGGATTTTGTCTTTGTTGGCGGTGCTGAATATCGGCTTTGATGCCAGCATCCCGCGTGCGTGGGCAAGCACACTCAAGGTGCTGTTTGGCTATGGCAGCTTGATTGTTTCTGGCGGAATGCTGATTTTGGGCGTGGTGCTGATTTTACCCAACGTTGGGGTCGTCGTGGAACTGCCCCCTAGCCGCGTGATTGCCTTAGAAGTCGGCTTTTTGGCGGCGTTGGCGCTATTGCACATTGTTGTGTCTGGCAATGTTGAAACGCGGGCGGTGGCTCGTGCGGGGGAAGGCGGCGGGCTGGTCGGTTGGGCATTGAGCTACCCCCCGATGCGTTTGGTGGGGTCGGTGACGGTGACGGTCATCTACTCTGCCGTGCTGACGGTCAGCCTTGCCTTTGTCTTGGGGGTTAAGCGCAGCAGCATCCAAGCGTGGTTGAGGGATGTTGAAACACGCCTCAACGTGCGTGCGACACAGCTATTGGAGCGGCCTACGGCCAACCGTCGCAAACGGCGGCTGTTAGAAATGCGCCGCGAAGAAGCCGCCAGAATGCGCGCCAGCCGCTACGGAGAAACCAAACGCCCGCTGTTGCGTGCGCCGCTCTTGCGGATCCGCCCAGACATGGAGCGCATCCCGCCTTCAATGCGCCCCGGCGCGCCCATGCCTGAAGTCGAAAAGATCAATGCTGAAGAACATCCCCTGTTCGGTGGGGCGGTTCACGGTGAAACATTCAACATCATTGGCAAGCCGCTTTCTAACGACGAAAAGAAGATGTACAGCATTGACCAGCCCGGTCGTTATGTGCGCCGCCCCGATGGGCGGATCAAGCGTTACTTCTCTGTAGGCGACCTGAACGAAGCCCGCAAGACAGGCCGCCGTAAGAAAGACAGCCCGCCGCTAGATTTGCTCCAAGATTTAGGCATCAACCTGCCTGAAGAAGACGAGATCAACATCAAAGCGGTGCTGATTGAAAATACCCTGCTGGAGTTTGACATTGACATTGACGTGATTGACGTGCGGATTGGCCCCACCGTCACGCAGTACGCCATCAAGCCTTACCGTGAAGGCAAAGACGACGAAGTGACGCAACGTACCCGCATTGCAAAAATCGCGTCGTATCAAAGCGACCTTGCCTTAGCGCTTTCGGCCAAGCGCTTACGGATTGAAGCGCCTGTGCCGGGGACGAACTACGTGGGGATTGAAGTCCCCAACAACAACCCGAGTATCGTCTCTTTGCGGGCGGTATATGAGAGCAAAACCTACTTTGAAGCGCTCCAGAAGGCCAAAACCCCGTTACTCGTTCCGTTAGGGCGGGATGTCTCTGGTGCGCCGTTTATCATTGATCTGGCGACGATGCCGCATACGCTGGTGGCCGGAACCACCGGGTCGGGTAAGTCGGTGGCGTTGGCGGCCTTTACGATGGCGCTGGTACTGCACAATACGCCCAATGAAGTGCGCTTGATTATGCTTGACCCGAAGATGGTTGAACTCACGCGCTTTAACGGGTTGCCGCACCTGTTAGGCCCCGTAGAAATTGACACAGAGCGCATTATCGGCGTGTTGCGCTGGTGTACCCGTGAAATGGATGAGCGCTACCGCCAGCTAGAAGAAGCAGGGGCGCGCAACATCAGCATCTATAACGAGAAAGAACGCGAAAAGGGGAATAAAGCCGTGCCGCTGCCTTATATCGTCATTATGATTGACGAGGTGGGCGACCTGATGGCGAGTAATTCCCAAGAGACAGAGCATCACCTGACCCGTTTGGCGCAGATGGCGCGTGCGGTGGGGATGCACTTGATTGTGGCGACCCAACGCCCTAGCGTGGATGTGTTGACCGGGTTGATTAAGGCGAACTTCCCCGGCAGAATCGCGTTTTCGGTGGCGTCGGGCGTGGATTCTCGCGTGATTATTGATACCGTCGGCGCAGAGAATTTGCTCGGTCAGGGCGATATGCTGTTCCTCTCGTCAGATGCCAGCGGGCCACGTCGTTTGCAGGGCTGTTACGTCAGCGATGATGAAGTACGCGGTATTGTTAACTGGTGGCAGCAGTGGGCGCTAGAGCGGCGCGAAGAAGGCAAGCAAGAAGCCCCAGTCACCCCATGGGAAAAGACCCTCAGCAAGCTGGAGATGCTTTCGGCCACCGATGACCTGTTGGAGTCCGCATTAGAGGCCATCGTCCACTCGCGGGAAGCGTCGGCCACGATGCTCCAGCGCCAGCTGAATATCGGCTTCCCGCGAGCGTCACGGATTATGGACTTGCTCCATGAGTTAGGGGCTATTGGCCCCCCAGAGCCGGGCGGCAAGATGCGTAAGGTCTTGATTTCATCCTACACCAAAGACCCGATGAAAGACCTGATGGAACGCCGCAAGAAAGAAAGCCAAGCGCAAGCGCGGGAAGCCCGTCAACGCCGCCCGCCGCCCACAGAATATTACGACGCCGAAGATGACATCCTCACCGATGTAGACGAGTAAAACACGGACGTGACAGGTCACAACCCCACGAACCATAATGATTCCGTAGGGTCGCAATAGTTTGCGCCTCTACCCTAAAATGTATCTATTCACCTAACCCTGAACTTCAACGGCGGACGACCCGGTGGGTCGTCCCTACAAACCATGAATCTGTAGGGGCGAGACATGTCTCGCCCGCCCGCCAAACGTCATCCCCCTACAATCTTACGGATGCGTGAATAGATACCCTAAAATTCCACATTTTCGGAGAATGTGATTGCCCTGCATGGTTATCGCTTAATGTATTGCCTATAATGTGGCGTATAGTAAGTAGTATAGCGTGGGTGTAAAATGCCCCCTACCTCTGCTCAAGTTTGCATTGGGTGTGGCCTGTAAACCCAACATAGCGCCTACCCTTGACCGTATATAGTTTGGATTATTTGCCTTATGAAGCAATTGCTGCAATACCCTTTATGCTTGATAATAGTTCTGCTTGCCAGCGCATGTCAGCCAATCCCCAATCCGAGCCTCCCCCCAGCAGACCCGCTCATCATTGGCGGACACACCATTGACCGTTTAAGCGCATTGAGCGAATTTGGGCGCGGGGATGTGCAACAAATCACATGGTCAGCCGACGGCAACCGCATCTTTGTCGCCACCACTGCTGGGGTATGGATCCATGATTTACGAGAAGTTAGTGCTCCGCCACTCCATGTGACCCCTCGCACACGGACAACCGTCTATGGTGTGGCCGTTCACCCCAGTGGGGATGTCATCGCCTTAGCGCTTGGCAACGGCGGCCTAGAAGTGATTACCTTGAGTCGGCTTGGGTTAGCGGTGCAAATCGCAAACGCCCACAGCGGGCGTAGCCTTGCAGTGACCTTCAGCGCGGATGGACGCTTCATCTATTCTAGTGGGCAAGATGGCCGTGTGCGCCGCTGGCAAACCGCCACAGGCGGCGGCGGAGAAACCCTCTACAGCCATCTTGATTGGGTGACGAGCTTAGTGGCCGACCCACGCCAGTCTGATGTGGTGTTGATGATTGGGCGTGACCATCAAGCGATCCTGTTAGACAGCCGTCAAACCGACCCCATTGCACAGGCCGCAGGCGTATTCGGCACCGCCAGCGGCGCGGCGCTCAACGGCGGCCAAGTGCGCTTGGCAAGCGCCAACATCAACCATGAATTGGTCGAAAGCCGCTTCCCGCCCCTGACTGAACAGACCTACACAACCCCCTATGACGGTTTTATCAACCTTGTCACCGTCAGCACAGACGGAACGAAAGTTGCCACTGCCGGGGCAGACGGTGAAATTTATGTGTGGTCAAATGACTGGTCAAGCCCGCCGTTTCACATCCCGCATGTAGACCGTCAGGTGAAAGCAATCCGCTTCAACCCGGCTGGCACCCAATTGGCGGTGGGGTGGGGCGACGGCAGCGTGCGCGTCTATCGCTTAGGGCAAGCGTCTGGGCGGTTTGCGGTGGCGGCGTGGTTCACCGACTACTCCAGCGAAATCAGCCGCATTGACCTCACCCTAGACAACAGTGTGATGGCAACCGCAGATGGCAAAGGCTATGTGCGCCTGTGGGACATTGCTAGCGGCGCCCCCCACACCTTTGCCATTTTGCGCCACAGTGTGCGCGGCGTCACTGCACTGGATTTAAGCGATGATGGCAGTGCGGTGGCCGTTGGCGATTTTGACGGTTATTTGCGCGTTTGGCAGACCCAGAACGGCGCGCAACTGATTTCCCTCAAGGCGCACGCCAACGCCATTTATGGCGTGGCGATTGACCGCGCCGACAATACCATTGTCACTACGGCGTCCCCAGACACCTATGTGCGCGTCTGGAATATACGGTCTGGAACCCAAGTGGGGAGCAATCAACCCACTGGGCGCGGCTTTAATGCCTTTTCAAGCAATCCTGACGGCACGCTCATCGCTATTGGCGGCGAAGACAACAACGTGACCCTGTGGAATTTGCTTGACCAAACGGTGGTGAACACCTTTAGCGGGCATCGCGGGCGCTTGAACGCGACTGCTTTTTCCCCTGATGGGCGCATCTTGGCCTCTGGCGGGAATGATCGGCTGGTTTACCTGTGGAACTTGACCAGCGGTGACATCTTGGGGACTCTCGCCATACACACTGGCCCCATTCAGGCCATTGCCTTCAGTCCAGACAGCCGTACCGTCGTGCTTGCCAGCAGTGACGATAGCCTATCGTTTTGGGACACGCAAACCTACCGCCTGTTGCGCCAAATCCCGCTAGATTCACCAGTCAGTTCCCTTCAGTTCAGTGCTGATGGTAGAATCCTCTACACGGGTGATGAAAGCGGAAGGGTCATACTTTGGGGTTTGCCTTAACACTTGCGATTTGGATTGTGGTCATTGGGTTGTGGGGCGGGCTAGGCTGGACGACGCAGCGCGGCTTGGCCTTGCCGGGCGTCGGCGTGGGGATGGCCTTGTGCATGGCGCTGTGGCTGGTGATCTGCGTCAGCATTGGCATGGTGTTTGGCTGGAATGTGTGGGTGGGGCATGGCGTGCTGGCGCTGATTTGGGTGGCTGCGTCTTGGGCGGCCTTGCTTAGGCCACACTTCCCGCCTGTTGACCGCAGCGTTTTGGCCTTGTTGGGCGTGATCTTGGCGCTCTATACGCTCCCGGCGCTAGTGCTACCTGTTCCACTGGATACCGACGCGCAGGGCTTCGGCTATTTAGCGCTGATGGCACGCCTCTCTGGGGAACTGACCGTGCTTGCCCCCTTTCAACCGGACGTATCCTACCTGTATGCCCCCGGCTTTAGCGTGTTGGCGGCCTATATCAGTGAGGGCTTTCATGCCCCGTTGCATACCGTGCAGTTGGTAATTGGCGCGCTGTTGGCCGTCACCGTTGCGTGGCTGATTTATGACTTGGCGGCGCTGTTCGGCGGGGTTCGTTTAGGGCGGGCGGCGTTGTTGGCGGCCTTGATCGGCACTGGGCTAACGACTGCCACCATGGATTCGCACTATACAACGTTGTTGGGGCTGGTGTTGGGCGGCGGATTTTTGGCGTTCATCCGCCTCTATGACACCGAAGGCGGCTGGCAAACTCCGGTCATGGCGGCGCTGTGCTTGGCAGGGCTGGTGCTGGCGCATCCAGACACGACCATCATCATTGGGTTGGGCTTTGGCGCGTGGCGGCTGGCGATGTGGCTGGCAATTCCACGCCCAGAGTGGCGGTGCTGGCTGGTCAGCGTGACCTTGATCCCGTTGGGCGCGTTGGCCTTGATCGGCGTGTGGCTGTGGCAGGTTTGGCCGCTACTAGGCAGCGAGATTGTTTCCCCCTTTGCCCGTGACGCGGCCTACTGGAGGATGATCCTCAGTGTGCCGCCAGAAACGCTCTATCACGGCGGGGTGATTATGCCATTTGCGATCATTGGGGCATTGGTCGGGCTATGGCGGCGTGATGTGCTGGCGCTGTTGGCGTTAGGCTGGCTACTCTTGGCGCTGGATTTCGCTGCATTCGGCATTTTAGAGACGCTGTTGCCCGCGCTCGTCGCGCCGATCTTGCGCTACGATTACCCCTTCAGCATCGCGTGGCACGCGCCGATCATCCCCTATGCGCTGTTGGGCGGGATGGGGCTACTGTGGCTGTATGAGCGTTTGCCGCAACCCGTGTATCGGCTTGTGCGCCCACTCTACTACGGCGGGTTGGCGCTGGCATTCGTCGCCATAGTGCTAGGCGGGCTATTCCACCGTGAGCTATTGGCCTTCAGCAAAGGGCGGATTGGCTTTTTTGGGGCGTTTAGCGCGCACGCCGATGTTGCCGCCATGACGTGGATCAGGCACAATAGTCCCGCTGATGCCACCCTATTGAACGTCCCCGGCCCGCAAGAAGGCGACTGGGTTCCGGTGATTGCCGAACGGCGCGCTGTGTACTACCGTCCACAGCCGTTTTTTGTGCGCGGCACCGATCCGCTGGCAGACACGCCCGAACAGATTGCACTGCGGGCGTTCTGGGAGGATCCGGCAGATCCCGCCCATGCTGACTTGTTGGCGGCCTACAGCGTGGACTACGTGATTGTGCCGCAGGTGATTGGGCAACCCGAACGCTTTGCCGAACAGTTCCGTTGGCGCAGGCCGTTTACCGACTTGCTCACGATGCAGAGCGCCGTCAGCGATGCGCCCACCTTAACGCTAGTCTTTGAACAGGACGGGGCGCAAGTCTATCAAGTGATCGCAAGCGAGGATGACACCCCATAATGCACATTGCATTGAACGGCTGGTTTTGGGATCAACCGCACGTTGGCAGCGGCCAATATGTGCGCGAACTACTGACCGCACTCCGTAAGCTAGACAGCACCTTAATGCTCACGTTGGTATTGCCGTCCCACATCAGTACCGCGCAGAATGTACCAGACGGGGTACAAGTAGAGCAAGTGGCGGGGGGCTTAAACGGCAAGCTGGGCAAAGTGTGGTTTGAGCAGCAAGCCTTCCCCGCCCGTGTGAAACAGATCAAGGCCGACCTTGCTCATGTGCCGTACTGGGGCGCCCCGTTGAGCAGCCCGGTGAAGTTGGTCGTCAGCGTGTTGGATGTCATCCCGCTGTTGTACCCGGAATACGCGGGCGGCATGGGCAATAAAGCCTATATCGCGCTCCAGCGGGCAGCGGCAGGCGGCGCGGCCAAAATCCTCACCTTGAGCGAAGCCAGCAAGCGCGATGTCGTAGCACAGTTGGGCATCCCCGAAGCCGATGTGATCGCCACGCCGTTAGCGCCCAAGCCCGCCTATCATCCCAAAATGGGCAATGAACGCGACGCGGCAGTTCGCCAAAAATATGACCTGCCCACCGAGCCGTTCATCCTCTACTTGGGCGGCTTTGACGCCCGCAAGCGCGTTGGGCAACTGATTGAGGCCTACCGCTATGTCGTGCAAACGCGCGGCGTAGACGTGCCGTTGGTGATCGCGGGCAAAGAACCGGAATGGCGCGAACCGTTGTTCCCGTCGGTGTGGGGGATGCTGCACGACAGCGACATCCCCGCCGACGCCGTGCGCTGGATCGGTCATGTAGACGAGGACGATAAGCCGTCGCTGTATCGGCTGGCGCGTGTATTCGTGTATCCCAGTGCCTATGAGGGCTTTGGCCTGCCACTGCTAGAAGCAATGGCAAGCGGTACGCCTGTCGTGGCGAACAATATCCCCGTGTTTGATGAAATCGCCGCCGACGGCGCGTTCTTGATCGAGAACGGCAGCGTCACCAAAATGGCGGGGGCGCTGTTGGCCTTGCTCGAACAAAACGACCTTTACGAGAGCCTCCGCAACACGGGGATTGCCCGCGCCAGCAACTTTACATGGCGCAAGACCGCCAAGCAGACACTTGATGTGTACAAAAGTGTATTGGGATGACAGGCCGCCCGCGATTCTGGCTGATTGCGCTCACCCTCTTGGCGGTAGCCGTGCGGGTGGGGTGGGCAAGCGCCCAAATCGCACAGGGGCAACACACCGTAGACAACGGCGATTACGTGCTGTATGCCGTCGGTGCAGAGCATATCGCCACGCACGGCGATTTTTCCAATAGCCTATTCTTAGTGCGCCCGCCCCTGTTCCCGTTGATCGTGGCACTATTGGGCAACGATATATGGCGTGTGCTGTTGCTCAACAGCGTCATCGGTGGCCTAACGGCGCTGTGGGTCTATGGCATTGCACGGCGGCTTGGACTAAGTGCGCCGTTGGCGTTGGTCGCTACTGCAATCTTCGCGCTGGATCCGTTGAGCATCCACAAAGG
>JBMOFU010000134.1:0-10567 GCA_049318725.1 Phototrophicaceae bacterium
ATAGGTGTTGTAGCATGTCCACGGTTTTGTAGGGACGATATAGGTGTCGCCCCATGTGTACCTACTTAACACGATCATGCACATTTTCGGGTTTTTGGGCGTTACACGGACGCGCCAGTGGCACGTCCCTACAGGTCACAACGGCTGTGTAGGGACGCCACCTGTGGCGTCCGTGTTTTACAGGCGAAAAACAATGGCAGCAAATCCTTAAGTTGGTGCCTATGGGACGATACAGGTGTCGCCCCTACAACGCTATTTAACGCCCTCTTACTAAGGGTCTGTGTAACGTGAATTACCCGTTGACAGGCGTGAGCCATTCGCAGCGAATGGGTAGCGCTTAGGACGGATACTGGGCGGCTGCATACGTGTATTGGTGATAACTCTGGAGCAGGTTATCGCGCAGCACGTTGTAATGGCACTCATCGCCGCCGCCGAAGGGCAATAACACCAACGGCTCGCTGAGGGTGCGTTCAGCCAATGACCAGCCGTCTGGCAGGGTCGGGTTGAGGTCAGGCGTTCCGGTGGCGGTGGCGTGCATGACGTACAGGTTGCCTTCGGCATCGGTCAATTCATAGATGACGGGGCCTTCCCACACCAAGCGATGGCACTTGGCAATGGTGGTAATACTCACATAGCCGGGGTTGACGACATCGCCAGAGCAGCCTGCCGCGTCTGGAAAGCACGATTGGCCTTCGACAAGGGTGAGCGCAAGCCAGTTATAGCCGTTGATTTCTTCCATGATAAAGCAATCTTCGCCCGTACAAGTGGCCGAAGCCCCCGGCGAACGGAAGAAGCACGAGCCTTGAAACATCAAATTACGGGTGGAATTCTGCAAGATCGGCAAACGGAAGTTATAGTCTGCCCAAACATCATCGGGCATGGCTTGGTCGCCGCCCGCCACATAAATGAAGTTGGTGTCTAGGTTGATGATTTCTTTGGCAATGCCGGTGCTTTCACCGCTGCCGCCTGCACAAGCGGCGTTTTCTGGCATGTTGGTTTGCACCGTCGCATAGCTAATCGTCAGCGGTTCAAACGCCAACAGCGACTGTACATAGTTGAAGACTAACAGCCCGGCCACCAGTACAACGGCCAAGAGTGCGCCGCCAGCAATCAAGAGGGTTCTACGGTTCATGGAGTGCATCCTTTTGGATAGAGAGATAAACGTTATGGGCGCCCTAGGCGCCCTAGGCGCCCTAATGCGTCAAACAGTCGACTACGGAACAAATACACGGCTAATCAGCCCGTTTTCGGTTGCGGCTTCGCTGCTTAACAGATAGACATCATCGTTCATGCCGGGGAAGATGGTGCCAATAGTCGGCAACTGTGCCTCCAACTGGATCGCGGCAAGTTCTTCGCCCGTAGAAAGTTGCAACACAATCAGCCAGTCGTGACCGTCGCGGTAATCGTCCACATAGAGCAAGTCACGGTCTGGCACAATCGCAGGGGAAGCGCTGACTTTGTAGCTGTCGCGTTCCCATACTGGGACGAGTTCGCCGCTGGCGGTGACTTGCTGCGCCGAAAGCAGATCATTCATCGGGTCGTAGTAGATCACTAATTGGCGCTCGAACGGGTCGCCGCCGACCATGAAAAAGTTATAGGCCGCCTGTGCCGAAGAAAATGCCGCCTGCGGAGAAAGCAGCTCATTATTCCCGTTGGCGCTTGTCGGCTGCGTATAGAGTTGGATCGGGACGGTTGCCCCCGGTGCGGTATTGTTGGCAAACACAATCTGGCCGAGTTCACCATAGAGCATGGGGGAACTGGCCTGTGTGCTGCCGTCGCCCTCTGTGCGGTAACTGCGCGTCCAGTTGGCATCCAACACAAAGCCGGTTTCGCTAACGACAAAGCGCAAAGATTCCAGCGCGTTGACGTGATATAGGTAAGCGCTCCCGTCTGGCGCTTGTTCCAGCGTCAAGCGTGCAGAAGACACCGCCATCGACTGCACCACATCAAACGCCAGCGTTTGTGGGTTGACGAGCAACAAGTAGCCGGGGACGTTGACGCTATCCACAAGGCTGAAGCCCTTGATGACTAGCTGACCAGAGGCCAACACCTGTAAGCCGTTGTAGGTCGTCCAGTATTGGGTTGCCCAATTGCCACCGACCAGCGGCAGTCCGACGCTGGCTTCAATCGTCATCGTGTTGGGGTTGATCTTGTACAGCACCGCCTGCGCTACTGCATAGACGTAGCCGTTTTGGTGCATCAACAGCCCGCCCGTATAGTTGGCGGTGGAACCGCGCTCCAGCATGGTCAATTGGGTGTCCATCGTCAACGGGTTGACCTTTGCCACATAGGGGATGTCATCACTGAGCATATCCGCCACTGTATTTTGTAGCCCGCCGCCTTCCTCACCCGTTTTGATGGCTTGGGTAAAGGTGTTCAGCACAAACGGGCTGCCGCCAATGACAAACACTTCATCGGCGTTGCGGGTATAGCCCCAACTGGGTAGGTTCAAGCGCGCCGTGGTGACACTTAAGGCCGCCGCGTCAAAGTTAGCCGGCAAGCCTGCCCCCAATGCCGCATGGGAACGCCACAGGTCGGCATGTTCGCTCGGCCAGACGGTATCGTAATAGCCCGCCCGTTGCGCGACAAATTCACCGATGGGGGCAGGCGCGGGTGTTGCCTCACTGGACGCAACGGTTTGTAGCGGCGCTGGGGTGTGCGGCAACAGCAGAAACAGCGCCAGCGCAACAATCCCCGCGACCAATATCACAAGGATGCCCACTAGCCAGCGCGGGAACCTTACTTGTCTTGCCTGTGTTTTTGGTGTCATATCAGTTCCTTTTGGGGTATTCAGCGCCCTATAGATATAATGCTACAGTGATTGCTAGTTCATGTTGTTGGCCTTTTTGCGGACAAGGCAAGCCTTGTCCCTACAGGATGTTGTATCATTTCAACGGTTTTGTAGGGACGACACCTGTGTCGTCCGTCTTTGTGGCGTTAAAATCAGTCACTAGCAATCAGGGTAATGCTAGGTGGCTTTAACCGCTGATAATTGCCCTGACCAGCCGCGCACCTTAAAGGCAAGGATAATCTGCATCACGCCTGAAATTAGCAGGTAGAACGATGTAATCAGGATCAACACCTCTAGCCCTGTGATGGGGCGACGGAACAAGATCAAGCCGAACAGCACCGAAAACAGCCCATTGAGTGCCAACATCCATTCGTTGTCAATCTCTTGGCGCAGTTGCCACGCGCTAATCATTTCTACGATGCCGCCAGCAATGGCCTTAAACGCAAAGATGTAAATCATCAATGTGATGGTCACGGCGCCGAACAAAAACGGGTTCCCTAGCGCGGTTGCGCCGGCAATCACGCCAATGATGCCGAGCAACAACATCAAGAACCATTGCCCTTCACGGCGGGTGATGGCGCCAACCGCCGTCGCCACGCCATCCACGAGCGCGTAAACGCCAAATAACACGGCAAAGCTGAAGATTCCGGTTGCCAGCGTCAGGCCGGGGGCGAAAATCAAAACCAGTGCGAACACAATCGCTGCAATCCCGCGCAACAGTAAGCTCCACCATGCTTGTTTCAATACGTTTGCCATTAGGTTATTGCTCCTTGAGAGTGAAATAAAAGTCGGTTGTGTTATGGGGCGTGCCAACGCACGCCCTTATTGCTATGGGCGATGCCCCTTACTACTGGGCTTGCAACACTTCATTCAACGCCTGACGGATCAAGCCGCGTGTGACCTCATGCGAGCCAACCCAGTGACGCTCATAGCGGGTCGTGGCAAAAAAGACCAAGCTACCTTCGCCCAAGATTTCCTTAAAGCGGTTGGCATACGGGTAGATGCTGCCGCCTTCGGCAGTGCGGCACACCCAACCATCGTTGAGCGGGTTCGTCCGTTGGTTGCGGCAAGTATTGCCGGGGGCGAAGATGCGCTCATCACAGACCGGAACCAACGGTTCGGGGCAGGCTGGATCCAACGGGTTGCCCATGTCTGCGTGGACTTCGCCAAAGATTTGATCGCCGCCTGCATAGATGAGCGTGTAAGGCTTGCCGATTAAGTTGACAAGGTTGGCCTCTACGGACGGGATGTAGCCGGCGTCGTTGCGGATGCTGGCTGGCATCCAGATGCTTGGGCCGCACGACCACGGGTGGCGCAGGTCGCCGTTTTCGTCCACAAACGGGGCAAGCGTCGCATCATAGACGGCATCGTAAAGCGCGCCCTCTGTGGGGTCATAGGCTTGGGCTTCTGCGGTAGAAGCCCCGCGCACCACAGCACAGTCTTCAATCAGTTGATCTTCGCGACTGCTGGCAATATCGCCCCATTGACTGCCGCGCGTCTGGTAGCTATCGGTATTTTGGTTGAGGGCAAAGCCTGTGGTGTTGTTGATGACTAAGGCCGCAATGCGTTCGGGTTGGCGTCCGGCCATCCCCAAACCGATGGGGCCGCCCCAGTCGTGAACCACCAGCGTGATGTTGTGCAGGTCAAGCCCGACGACCAGTTCTTCTAAGATGACAGACTGTTGGCGCGGCGTATAACCAAACACCTCTGGCGGCAAGCTATCTGAGAAGCCGAAGCCGAATTGATCCAGCGACACTACCCGATTGCCTTTTTCCACCATATATTGCATCGCGTCATGGAACATGAATGACCAGTTGGGGTTGCCATGCACAAACAAGATCACATTTTCGGCGTCTTTAGGGCCTGCATCTACATAGTGGAGCGTGCCAAGTTCGTGTTGAAAGCAGTTGCTCTCAAACGGATAGAGTGCTGTATCTACCTCAAACAGCCGCGTCCAGCCGTCAGGACACGCGCCAAAGGCGCTAGGGTCATAGGCTTGGACGATGAAGCTGTTGGGCAATGCGACGTTTGCCTGTTGATAGGTGTTGAGCAAATTGTCTTGAATGATGGTCGTTTGTCCTACAGACAACACGTTGAGCGTTTCGTTCAACCGCACAGCCTCATAGCGCCAGCCCGCAGGCAACGTGAGCCGTTCCCCAAGCGTTTCAAGGGCATCTATCGTCAGGGTGGGGTCAATGATTTGGGCGTAGGACTGCATCACGTATTGTTCGCCGGTTGGGGCGTTCAAGGTATAGATGTATTCGCCCGCATTGAACACGTAGCGCGTGTCCCGCTGGACGGTGTTGGGGGTGTAAAATTGTTCCCCGACTAGATCGCCGCGCAATGGGGTTTCAAGTTCGGCGCGCAAGACCGTCTCTAGCCCGCCAAACGTAGCGGTACGCCCTTCGGCGGTGACGCCGCCCTGCGCGGCAATTTCATCCATCACCCAGTAGCGCGGCCCATTGAGCCGAACGGCCACCGCGCCCAATTGTTGCTGGAGCGCGTCGGCGTCTAGGGCTTCCCACACATCAGCGGGGCAATCATTCAGGCCAAGCGTATTCCAGATTTCGGTGCGGAGCGTGAGCCGTTGGCGGTAGGTGGGGACGACTTCGCAATAGCGGACGTTGCGAACCGATGTTCCTTGCGCTGCCATGCTGCCCACAGACAGCAGTAACAGCAACCCAAGCATAACGATATTGACAATTTTACGCATAAACAGGGGTGAACCTCTTTCCATAGTGACGAATTTATGATTTTATATGGTACACTTTGTTGCATGTGATACACTTTGAATCATAAGTCACTGGCCTTTATTGTCAATCAGTGACTCACACGATCTGATACTTATGTAACGGATGTCACATTATGCCAATCAATCAAAACGACCCCCGTGTACGCAAAACCCGGCGTGGACTGCGGGATGCCTTTGTCCGTTTGATTTTGCAACACGGCTACGACGATATTTCGATTCAACAAATCACCGATGAGGCCGAAACCGCCCGCGTGACGTTTTACCGTCACTATCACGACAAAGAGGAGCTGCTCATTGACTGCTTAAATACGTTGTATGATGACTTGGCGGCACAGATACCGCCGTTTTCTCCAGAGGCCATCCGCAACGGCTTTAATCCAGTGCGCGTGCTATATACCCACATTGAAGGCCACGAGACGTTATATCGCATTTTGTTTTCTAGCAGGGGAACGCAAATCGTCATTGAACGGATGCGGCATTACTTAGCCCTACAGTTGATGGCGTCGTTAGCGATCTTTTTACAGGGGCAAGCTCTGCCGATGCCGCTAGACATCTTGGCGAATCATATTGCCAGCGCCCAACTTGGGTTGGCGATTTGGTGGCTTGACCAAAACAAACCCTACCCAGCAGACTATATGGCAAGTATTTCGGTGTGGTTGAGTTTAGCAGGGGGTGTTCGTGCCGTCGGGCAAGAGGGCTTTTACCTGCCGATTCCGCCAATGCCACCGCAATAGCAATACTGGAATGGTCAACGTTGATAGGTAAGCCATGATCTCTCCCCATGCAACATCCTTTTTTCACCCAACGGACGCGACAGGTCACAACGGTTGTGTAGGGACGCCACCTGTGGCGTCCACGTTTTATAGGCAAAAACGATGCCCCCAAATCCTTAAGTTGGTGCTTATGGGGCGACAGTTGTGTCGTCCGTCTTTGTGGCGTTAAAATCGGTCACTGTCAAATCACTGGTGTAACGGCCTTGATTGTGCGACACTGTGCTTGCGTGTTTCAGTGCGGAAGGGTAGGCGTGGGAACCCCACACCCCCTAACAGGATGTTTTAGACGGCTTCTTAAGGGGTTTGCCCATGCGTCACCTGCGTTGGTTATGGATTGTCTGCTTTCTCATGGCCTGTAGCGCTACGAGCGCGCACCAAAGTTTACCAAGTCCGACGCCAAACCGCGCCTTAGCGCTGACGAGCTTCCCCACTGTCATCCGCCCAATAGCGAACATCATCACGGCAACGCCTGTTGTCACGCCAACCCCGCCAATGGCATCCCCTCTAGCGCCCACAGAATCCCCGTGTGGAGTAACCGCCGCACCACGCGCCGAACATCAGGTGAGCGCCGTTGTGAATTATGCCGTCCGCACTGTGGATGTTCAGCAGGTGCTGCATTATCCGAACTTGAGCGGTGCGCCCCTCACCGAGCTAGTGATGAATGTGGAGCCGAACCGCTGGCCGAGCGCGTTTACCCTTCAGCAATTGACGCTAGGCGATGCCAACATAACCCCCGCCTTTACGCTCACAGGTCGGCGGCTGGATATTCCCCTGCCCGCACCGCTGTTGCCGAACTGTGCGCTAGAATTGCGCTTGGCGTTTCGCTTGGTTGTGCCAGAGGTCATCGGTGGGTTTGAGGCCTTTCGCGGGTATTTTGGGCAAACGCCGCGCCAGATGAATTTAGGTCACTGGTTGCCGACGGTGGTTCCGTGGGTCAATGGTGAATGGCTCTATCACGACACGGTTTTGATCGGTGAGCAGATTGTGCTTGAGCCTGCCGATTGGGATGTGACGTTTACGCTAACCGATTCGCCCGCTGGGTTACAAATCGCCGCGCCCGGCACTGTGGAGCAACCGAGCGCGGATGTATGGCACTTTACACATCGCAATGGGCGCGATTTCGCCGCCAGCTTTAGTAACGTCTTTCGGGTATCGCAGGCACAAACCGCCGATGGCGTAACGGTAGAAGCCTATACCATGCCAGACGCGCTTTTGCCTGATAGTAACGGCGGCTGGATAGATACTGGCGCGTATGCTGCCCAAATCGGTGCAGATAGCCTTGCGCTGTATGCCGAATATTTTGGGGAATATCCGCACCCGCGCATGGTGATCGTGCAGGGGGACTTCCCCGACGGCATGGAGTTTAGCGGATTTACCTTTGTCAGCACCGATTGGTTCGTCACCTACGATCAAACGCCCGCCAACTACCTCACGCTGATTACGGTGCATGAGGTCGCCCATCAGTGGTGGTATGATCGGGTGGGCAACGATCAAGCGCTTGCCCCGTGGTTGGATGAAGCGCTGTCTACCTACAGCGAGCTACTCTACCTAGAGCGCTTCCATCCGGATTTGGTGGCGTGGTGGTGGTGGTTTCGGGTGAACCGCCACGCCCCGCAAGGCTGGGTAGACACAACGGTCTATGAGCTTGACCAGATTCGCCCGTATATCAACGCGGTCTACTTGCGCGGGGTGTTGATGCTGCAACAGTCGCGGCAGGTGATGGGCGATGCGGCCTTTTTCAGTTGGTTGGCGCGCTATGCCGATGAAAATACGGGGCGTCTCGCCACTGGAGATGTATTTTGGGCGGCAGTCCCGCCAGACTATCAGGATGCGGTTGCCGCCATCCGTGCAACGTATCTGCGCGGGGTGCGTTAGACACTTTCATACATCCCGGCGATTTTCGACAGCGCGTCATAATTCTGAATGAGAATGCTTTTACGGCCTAGCTCAATCAGAGTTTGTTGGCGGAACTCATTCAACACCTGTGTGATGGTTTCACGATAGGTGCCGAGCATGTCGGCAAGGTCTTGGTGGGTATAGCCTTCAACCTTACATTGGCCTTCTCCACAGGGTTGGGCAAGCCGTAAAATCAAGGTGGCGAGCCGCGCTGGAATCCGCAAGAAGGCGGCTTCTTCCAGTTGTTGTTCGGCTTCAGCCAATTGTTGGCCTAGTATTTCTAACAGATGAATCGCAATCACGGGCTTTTGGTACATGATCGCCTGAAAATCTTTGTATCGAATGCTACACGCCTGCGATGAACTGATACACTGGGCGTAGGTGTGTTGGGCATGTGGCGCAACCAAGCCCATATGACCGAACACCATCCCTTTGTGGAGCATGGCTAAAATCAGCTTGCGCCCGTCGGGGGAAATCCTGTACAGTTGCACCTGCCCCTCTTTGACGATATATAATGAGGCACAGGGGTTAGCGGGCATGTAAAAGATGTGGCCTTCGGGGTATTCCCGTGTGCGTGTGACTTGATGAATATCGTCTATATCCTGCTTAGACAGGTCACGGAACAGGTCTACAGCATACAGGCGGTAGGGCGTTTGGATGACAGGGACTTCTAGCGATGAGATTTGATGCATGGTGGATAACTCCATAATGATCTTTCAACAACACATTCGTGCAGTACCGCGAATAACCCCCAATGATTGGGTTCTTAGCATAGACGGATATGTGGAGCGCCCGCTTACACTGCAACTTGCAACGATGTTGCAAAGACCGCACATCACGCGCCCGTCGGTGCTGATCTGTAGCGCACATAGCGCCGAAAATCCGATGCTGGCTGAAGCCGAGTGGGGCGGCGTCCCGTTCCAAGCCATTGTAGATTATGTGCAGCCGCAAGCCGAGTTCGTCAACTTCCACAGCAGTGACGGCTACGCGACCAGCTTACCGCTGGCGGCACTGCAAGATGCGCTGCTGGCGCTCACGCTCAATGGGCAACCCCTTCCGCCTGAACACGGCTATCCCGTGCGGCTGATGGTGCCGGGGCGCGCAGGCTACAAGCAGCCCAAGTGGATTCAAAACATTGTCTTTGCCCGTGAACCCGTCAGCGGCTTTTGGGAACGTCACGGCGCAAGCGCGGATGGAGCAGCCCCGCCAGCCGTCACACTGGATGCAATCACCCCGCAGCGCGTGCGTGTAGGCGAATCCGTGCGGCTGGCGGGGCATGTATATATCCCCCACGCCCACCAAATGAGCGCCTTAAGCATCCGAGTAGGGCAAAGTAGTCACTCTAATGTACCGTTAGAGGCGCGTCCCTCTGGTTTATATCGGTGGCAAACGACATGGTTTGCCCAAGTACCGGGACTATACCCTGTGCAATTGAGGATGCTAGAGGCTGATTATGCGGAAGTGTTGGTAGATGTTCGCTATCCGCAGGCTGTCATTCAGGTGAGCGCATGAACCTTTCACGGCGCGACTGGTTGCAACTGATGGGGATCACGCTGGCAAGCGGGTTGGTTGCAGATTTACCCACAATCTTGCCCATGCCAGACGCCCCACAAGCGGTACTTGGTCGTACCATTGGGCGGGTGTTCGTTCATGACGGCATCGGCGGCGTAGCCCTGCACGAGTTGTGGTCAGATCACATCATCCCGCTATATGCACAACAAGATAGCCATTACCTGACTGACGGCGGCTATGTCGAAAGTCGCTTTGTCGAACCGATCCGCCCGTACACTCTGCCAGAAATCCACAGGCGCGGCTTTCCGTTCATGGCGGAAGTCATTGCGCCCGCTGCATCCTTCCATCAAGCAGCGTCTGTTCACGCTGCCAAAGTAAAATATAGGGGGGTGCGCAACCATGCAAGCACATTAACTGCAATAAGTGTTTTGCAAGATAGCGCTACCGCGACCTACTGGTATGAAATGGTAGACGAACACGGCCAGTCTTTTGGCTGGTCACAGGCGCTCCACTGGGCAAAGTTGCCACCGATACAACCGTATCCGCTGTCGTTACGGCTAGATCAACGGGCACAACGACTAACGTGTTTTATCGACCAAACTGAATGGTTCAGTAGCCAATCACCTGTGACCCACCCCTTACTGCCTGCGGAATATCATTTGCCGCGACCAAAGCCGGGGCATAACTATTATCGCTGGCTTATATGTACAGGGTCGTCAGCTGTAGGGCTATTGATTGTGCCTACCCTTGCCGCCCGCGCCATCTACCTGCACAGCCCGTCAGAAATCCCGCTGGAAGTGGTGTAACAACAAGTGATGAGTAAGGGCAGTAATGAGGGATGAG
>JBMOFU010000135.1:0-10532 GCA_049318725.1 Phototrophicaceae bacterium
GCCCCTACAGAACCGTTATTTTTGTAGGGGTAACGCGACATCAAGCCGCTTTAGCGCAGCAGTTGATACGAGTTTTGCAATTCGTCTTGTAGCACAATGGCCTCACCACCAGAGTACACATTGAGCCGTTCTTCCAGCACCGTCACGCTGTATGACCAGCCTGCGGGCAGGGCAAGCCGCTCCCCAAGTGTATCGAGCATGTCAATGGTTTGGGTCGGGTCTACGATATTGGAGTAAGACTGCATGATGTACGTGTTGCCGTCGGGGGCGGTCAACTGATAGACTTTTTCCCCTGCATAGAACACAAAGCGTGTATCGCGGGCAACCGCATTCGGCTGATAGGCCGATTCGCCATTTTGCCGCTCAATCACATCGGGAATTTGCAGGTCAATGGTTGCCCGTAGCGCATACTCCAACCCGCCAAAGGTCTGTATCTGGCTTTCTAGCGCCAATCCGCTCAACACTGTGAGTTCATCCACCACCCAATAGCGCGGGCCGTTCAACGTCACGATGGCCGCGCCTAATTCCGCTTGGAGCGTTTCTTCATCCAGCGCATCCCAGTTTGCTTGGGGGCAATCGTGTAAGCCTAACGATACCCACACTTGAGTTGTCAACGACAGGCGGCGGCGATAGGTAGGGATCACCTCACAGTAGCGGGCGTTTCGCATGTTGTAGCGGGTGGTATCGGCAAGGGCAACGGGCGCGCTCACGGCGACGCTGGTGGCGGGGTTCGGGGTATCATGGTTCGGGTCATACAGGTAGCCCGCATTGAAGGCCACTTGCACGGGTTCGCCGTCGGCACTCAAACACAACAGGTGATGGTTATCGCCGTCGTCAAGGTCGGCCAGCGCAAACGGTACGGTTTCGCTAGTCGTGCCGTCGGCGGCCTGCACAGTAACGGTATACTGTTCGCGCTCGGTGTCGGTGGCTTCGCTGTTGTCGAGGCGGGTTACACCGCCGCCCCACGTCACGCGCACGATCTGCGCTAAGGCTAGGCTAGAGGGGCAACCGCTGCCCTGCCCTTGCTGCCCTTCAGCATTGAGTAGCCAATCTACCAACGGGACAGGCTCGGCATAGATTAGGCTAGGGCCAGCTTCTAACGGCGTCACGGCAACCGTCGCCCCAAGGAAGCTCACCGCTTGGCTAGGGTCGCTCAAGGATGGTGCGCCCGGGTCACCTGTTCCAGACAGCACTTCACCAACGATTTCAACTGTGATCGGCGGGTCGGTTTCGTCGTCGCCAAAGTCGCCAATCATCAAGGCAGTACGCAGTTCGCCTGTGTCTACTGCTGGGCCAAGCGTGACACACAACGGCATCAACACCCTGCCGGAAGCCGTCGTCACGGCGAAATCGGCTGGCTCCAGCGTATTGTTGTCTATCGGCAACGAGAAGATCACCGGCATTCCGTCTAGCCCACTGCCCCCGCGACAAATGCGGTTGACCATGCGCGGCAAGGCATCATCTAGGCCATAGTAGGCCGAAAGCAGGGTGGGCGCGGTAGTGGGGTCGCTTTGGGCAAAAACACTGCCCCCGAACAACAAACCGCCGATCACGAGCGTTAAAAGCAACAAACGAGCGAAGTAAGACACTGTACGGCTTCTCCAAGAGGCTATTGAACATAGGTAGAAGTGATATTTATGTCACACTTTGTATCTTAAGTTACGTTGAAAGTCTGTCAACAGGTGATGCAGTTCACCTGTCACTTAAGTGACAGGTGTATCATAAATCAGCGTGAAATCTGTCGTGATGGGCGGTAGCGATGTGGTAGGGGCGCAAACTGTTGCGCCCCAACTTGACAGAAGAAGCATAACGCACTAGGGTTATAGAATATGTGTTTTAATTTGTGTTCGTAAAGAGCTAAAGGGGCATGACGTGGGATTGTCAGCAGCACAAACCGAAGCGCTACTCCAGACCTTGCAAGCGCGCTTTGAGAAAAATATCAAGCGTCATCCAGACATCGCATGGGCGATGGTGCAGGCACGCCTAGAAACGAACGCTCTAAAGCTGGCATCCCTGTATGAAATGGAAGATACAGGCGGTGAGCCGGATGTCGTGGGGTATGATGAAAAGACGGGCGAAATTATCTTTTATGATTGCGCCGCAGAAAGCCCACAAGGGCGCAGAAGCCTGTGTTACGACGATCAAGCGCTAGAGGCACGCAAGGCCAATAAACCCAAAGACAGCGCTGTTCATATGGCAACCACAATGGGCATAGAGATTTTAACGGAAGCACAATATCGGGCGTTGCAGGAACTTGGGAATTTTGACACGAAAACGTCAAGTTGGGTGAAAACGCCCGTTGAGGTTCGGTTACTCGGCGGCGCTCTTTTTGCGGATTACCGCTATGGCAAGGTTTTCATCTATCACAACGGCGCAGATTCTTACTATGCCGCTAGGGGGTTCCGTGGCGCGCTAAGGGTCTAAACACGGGCAGGGGTTATTTCTTGCTTGTCCTGACGGGCGATTTTGCATATCATGGATTCATGACTATTCCGCGCACATTCCCCGCAGCCCTACACCGCCCTGACCCGAACCGTGAGGTACGACAGGTAGAGTTCAGCGACCTTGATCCGCTCTTGGCCGATTGCTGGCGTGACCGCGACGCCGAAACTGCTAACTGGCTGTTAGGGCGGGTTCTAAAGCAGTACAGCGTACAGCGCGGCGCGGGGATGGTCGCCCTTGCGCCCGACCGCACGATCATCGGCTATGGGCAACTGTCTCGGTGGCCGCGCTGTGCAGAAATCAGCGACTTGTACATTAACGCAGGCTATCGGCGGCAAGGCTACGGGACGGCCATCATCCAGCACTTGATCCAGCAGGCAATGCGGTGGCAAATCGGCTGTGTAGAAATCGGCGCGGCAGAGGCCAACCCAGAGGCCGTGCAACTGTATCGCAACCTCGGCTTTAACGATTCACGGGTAGTATTGATGAACTTGGGCAACGATGCGCGGGAACCCGTCATTTACATGACGTTGATCTTGCCGTTGGGCTAACTTCAACGTAGACTTCCCGTCATATACACCGATAATCTTTAATGGGATTGACAAGGTTGGCCTTGCGAATCCTGCGCTAAACAACACACACCCTTGCCTGTTCAGACAGCTCATCTACAGGAACCTGTTCTCATGTCTTACACACAAACTTTGCTAGACCGCTTTGAGCAACGCAACGCTCAAGTGGGGATCATTGGCTTAGGCTACGTTGGCCTGCCGTTGGCGGTTGAATTTGCGTCGGTGGGCTACCACGTCATCGGCTACGATGTGAGCGAATCGAAGGTGAATCACCTGCATCGCGGGGAAAGCTACATCCCAGACATTACTACCGAACGGCTGAGGCCATTAGTAGAAGCTGGTAAATTGCAGGCCACAACCGCGATTCAAGGGCTTGCCAGCGTGGATGTGGTGGTGATCTGTGTGCCGACACCGCTCCGTAAGACCAAAGACCCAGATATGTCTTACGTGATTCAGGCCATTGACGATGTGATGAGCATCGCCCACAAGGGCATGGCAATTGTGCTAGAAAGCACGACCTACCCCGGCACCACCGAAGAACTGATTGTGCCGCGTGCCAAAGCATTGGGCTTCACCCCCGGCGATGACCTGTTCATCGCGTTTTCTCCCGAACGGATTGACCCGGGCAACAAGCGCTACACCGTGAAAAATACGCCGAAGGTCGTCGGTGGGGTGACGGCTAATTGCGCGCAAGTGGTAGCTGCCCTCTACGGCGCAGCGATTGATACCATTGTGCCAGTCGGGACGCCGACCACTGCCGAAATGGTCAAATTGCTAGAAAACACCTTCCGTGCGGTGAACATTGGCCTTGTCAACGAAATGGCGCTGATGTGCGACAAGCTCGGCGTAGACGTGTGGGAAGTGATCCAAGCCGCCGCCAGCAAGCCGTTTGGCTTTATGCCGTTTTATCCGGGGCCGGGCTTGGGCGGGCATTGCATCCCCGTAGACCCGCACTACCTCAGTTGGAAGCTCAAGACCTTGAACTATAACGCACGCTTCATCGAGCTTGCCAGCGAAATCAACACGTCTATGCCCTACTACGTGGTGGAAAAAATCACCCACGCGCTGAACGATGACCGCAAGGCGGTGCGCGGCGCTAAGGTGTTGGTGATGGGCGTGGCCTACAAGCGCGATATTGACGATGTGCGCGAAAGCCCGGCGCTAGACGTGATTGAGCTACTCCGTGAGCGCGGCGCAGAGGTGACTTACCATGACCCGTTTGTGGAATCCATTCGGTTGATTGGGGAAGAAACCATGTACGGCACCGAATACAGCACCGCACTGTTGGAATCTGCGGAGTGTGTGGTGATTGTCACCGACCACAGCACGTTTGACTACCAGCAGATTCTCGATCACAGCGCTGTGGTGATTGACACCCGCCACGCCACTAGCGGGCGTAGCGGCAAAGCCCGCGTGGTGATGCTCTAATCTCGGCGTCGTGCGGACGTGACAGGTCACGTCCCTACAGGTCACAACGGTGGTGTAGGGACGCCACCTGTGGCGTCCGTCACGGCGATGAATGCCCCTAAGCGGGTTATTCCGTTGCGGGCAACCCTAACATAGATCGGTAGACGCCCGGCGTTGAATCTGGGATGAGGGTCGCGCCGGCCACCTTCTCGTAGAAGTCCGCAGGCCCTACCCCGCCGATAATCGCGTAGCCGTAGCCGACTGCGGCCATATCGTGTAGGGCGGCCAGCAATAGCGCCGCGCCAATCCCCTTGCCACGCGCCGCCTCATTGACCCCCGTGGGACCGAAAAACCCGCGTGCGGTGCTATCGTAACAGGCAAACCCGAGCATCTGGTCACGCTCAACGGCGATGAAACAACTGGACGGTTGACGGCCAAAGGCAACATCGCATTCACTAACCCAATAGTCACTAAAGTGTTGGCGCACCCAACCTAACACCAGATGCTTTTCAGGCGCGATCACCCGCCGCACCACGACCCCGTGTGTGGCAGGCTTTTCGAGCGCGGGCGCCAGCGCAGGTAAGGCATACAGTTTCACCAGCATATCCGTCATGAGCAAACACCACATTTCTAGGTCATGAAGTTGAAGATAAAAAAGGGCGAAGCGCACTCGCGTTGTGCCACGCGCATGGCCTTGATTGTAACATCGCTCACTGTTTGGTGTCAGCCTGTAGGGTGCATAATACATCATGCCCCTACCCCTGCCGCAGATCATCCCCTACGGGCGACCCGGACGCCCGCCGTTGCCGCGCCCGCCGCCAGAAAAACCATCCGATGCGCCAGTGGCCGTGTCGCTGAGGTCAAGGGCAATGGCAAACAGCGCTTCATAGCCGTCTTGCCCGTCGGCCAACAAGCGTTCGGCCAATTCGGGGTCGGTTTCGGTATAGGCTTCGGCCAGTGCTGCCGCTGTTTTGGGCGCAAGGGTCAGTGTCATTTGGTCGCCACCGTTGCTGTAAATGCCATCGTTGCGGTTGAGCGTGGAGCGGCGCGCAGTCTGATACGGCGCAGCGGTGTAAATCTCGTCGCTGAGTGCGTCATCAAAGAAGAACTGCGAGGTAAACTCATAGCCTTCTGCGGTGCGGAGCTTGAAGTGAATATGCACCGCCCGCCCGGGATACCAGCCGGGGTAGATCGTGATAAATTCGGCGTTGCCCAGCGCATCCGTGGCTTGGTAGCCGCGCAGGAACAGGTTTTCAGCAGTGGCCGCGTTGCCTAACTCCACGCCGCTGTATACGCCGTCGGCGTCGCAGTGCCAGACATCCACTTGCACGTTTTCCAGCGGGATGCAGGCACTAGCGGCCAACGCAGACACATTGAACACCAGCCGTAGCGGAATCCCGGCAGAAACAGCGTCGTTGCTTGGGTCTAGGCGAATGTCACGACGGTTGAGCGCACCCCCTATGAAGTAGGGGCCTTCGGTCATTTCTGGCTTGACCACACAAGACACGGCTTGGGTCGCGTTGGGGGTGGCTTGCTGGTCAAAGCCAAAGCGGATCATGTTGGCGCCGAAGATCAACGCCACGCCCGACCCACCGAACAGCTTGAGTAGCTCGCGCCGAGACACTACGCGGCCTACCGGAATATCATCGTCGTGCAGTTCGTCATGATGGGGGTTCATGGGGGTGTCCCTTGTGTGCAAAGAGTCAATAATTTCAGTATAGCGGCGCGGGCAGCATACCACTACTGAATTGGCTTAAATTCCCTTAAATCAGCCTTAAATGGGGGCGCAACTTGTGCCACAATAGCGCCATAGCCTTTAACCCACTGGAGAATTGACCCATCATGCCAGATGCAACCTACAGACTGACGCTTGTCCTGCTTGAGTGTTTGCAAGGCCAAGAGTTTGACGGCGACGAACCCTACCTAAAGCTCAACGGGGAAGTGATTTGGGCGTGGGAACACATGGGGCGCAAGATGCACGACAACCTCAACGCCAAGTCGTGGACGAATGCCTTCGACTTCCGCACCGCGCACTTCCGCACGCTAGAAGGCTGGGAACCCTCGCCAGTGTACAAGGCCGGGCAATTTGAATTTACCTCCCTCAGCGGCGAAGTACACATCGAACTGTGGGAATCTGACGAGGGCGAACTGTTGCGCGGCGATGATGACTTTTTGGGCGAGCTAGTGGTCACGGTAGACAACGCCCGCATGGGCGAGCAGATCGCGGTGTTTGACCAAAATAACGCCCTATATCAACTGACCTACCGCATTTCGCCAGAATAAAGGCTTCCCCCCCCACAGATGGCCGTAGCAACATGGTTCCGTACCACCGTGCGCGGGTTACCGCGCACGTTTTGGTTTTTATGGCTTGGCACGCTGATTAACCGCGTTGGCATTTTTGTCGTGCCGTTTTTGGTGCTGTTTTTAACCAAACAGCGCGCATTTTCCATTATAGAGGCGTCGTTTGTCGTCTCGTTGTTTGGCGTGGGGTCGTTCATCGCGCAGATTTTGGGCGGCATCACCTCAGACCGCTTTGGTCGCCGCCCCACCATGCTCTTGAGCTTCTTCGGGTCATCAGTGATTTTGTTGATCCTGAGCCAAACGCACGGATTTTGGCCGATTGCGCTTGTTACACTGCTGTTAGGTGCCACCACAGACCTGTACCGCCCGGCATCGTCGGCGGTGATTGCCGATGTGGTCGGGCGCGATGACCGTGTGCGCGCCTATAACCTACGCTATTGGGCGATCAACCTTGGCGCAGCCATTGGCTTTGCCTTAGCGGGCTTCTTGGCCGAACGCAACTACCTGTATCTGTTTATTGGGGATGCCATCACCACCGCCGCCTTCGGCCTGATTGTGCTGTTTTTCATCCCAGAAACCGCCCCACCGCGCCACAGCGCCCCCACGGATGCCTCTATGCCGCGCCCTAGCTTGCGCGAACTGTGGCGCGAAGAACGAGCGGTGTTCAACTTCACCGTCTTGTTTGCGCTGTTATGGGTGGGTGTTTCGGCAGTGTATGACCAATCTCACGTCACGATGCCGCTGGCAATGGCCGCAGACGGCTTTAGTGAGGCCGTCTATGGGCTGGTGGCGGCCATCAACGGCGTAGTAATCATCTTGATTACGCTCAGTTTGAATCAGGCGTTAGCGCGCTATTCGCGCTTTGTCGTGTTGGCGGGCGGCACGGCCTTGATAGGTGTGGGCTTTGGCCTGTACGCCATCACCGATAGCTTGTGGCTGTATGCTGTGGGCGTGGTGCTATGGACGGTAGGGGAACTGGTTACTAGCCCGCTCACGCCTGCCTTGATTGCCGACATCTCTCCCCCTGCGCGGCGCGGCTTCTATCAAGGGATGATGGGGGCGTCGTATGGTGTGGCGGCCTTTGTGGGGCCAAACGCGGGGGCATGGGTTTACAGCCATTGGGGGAACAGCGCGTTATGGCTGTGGTGTATGGCCGTTGCGCTATTGATGGCGTTGGGCTTCTTGTGGATCCTTCAGCCGTTCTACGACAAGATCAAGCAGGTGGGCTAAGGCCTTCGCCCTGCGCGATCTTTCGTACCCTAGACAGCACGAAAGGGGATGCAGTAGAATAGAATCATCTTGGGGTGGTAAATAAAAAAACCCACCGTTGCTTTTGCCAGCGCTCACCGTTAGAATACGCCAACGTAGCTCAATTGGCAGAGCAATCGCCTTGTAAGCGATAGGTTACGGGTTCAAGTCCCGTTGTTGGCTTGTTAACAAATTCATGGGTCTGTGTCCCGAGCGGCAAAGGGGGCGGACTGTAAATCCGCTGTGGCAACACTTCGTAGGTTCGAGTCCTACCGGGCCCACTTTACGCCATTATAGCTCAGCGGTAGAGCGCATTCTTGGTAAGAATGAGGTCTCGGGTTCAATCCCCGATAATGGCTTGCAATAGATGTTACTACCTTGTCTGGACGAGGCTTGCCTCGTCCGTTGGTTATAGGAGCAAGTGCGAAGATGGCAAAGAAGGGTTCCCGCGTGATTGTGAAGCTCAAGAGTACCGAGAGCCATCATATGTACTACACGCAAAAGAACAAGAAAAACACGACCGAACGGTTAGAAATGAAGAAGTACGACCCCGTTCTTCGTCGTCATGTGATTTACCGCGAAACCAAGTAACATTGCCGCTCCGTGACGCCGTGCAGGTTGGCGTCAAGCAGAGTGGTGTGTAACAACCTAGGGGCGTAGCTCAATTGGTAGAGTAACGGTCTCCAAAACCGTCGGTTGCGAGTTCGAGTCTTGCCGCCCCTGATACTTTCAAGAGACCGTCTACAAATCGTAGGACGGTCTCTTGCTTGGAAGCACAATGTTTGCGATACTTAAGCGCTATTCTGGCGGTTCCGTAATTTTTTTCAGGAGAAAGAAAAATCTCATGGCCGAATCCCTTAAAGAACGACGCGAAAGACGGCGTAAGCGCCGCGTAGAGCCAAGCAAAGCCATCACCCCAGACGGCAGAAACCGCGCGGTCAGCCAAAAGGACGCCCCAGAAAGCGTTGACCAAGGCGGCAATTTTGTCGTCCGTTGGTACCAATCCACCCGCAACTATGTGGTGGGCGTCCGCAATGAAATCAACAAGGTCACTTGGCCCACGCGGGAAGAAGCCAGCCGCCTCACGCGCATTGTGAGCATCGTCTTGTTGAGCGCAGCGGTGGCCTTAGGCGGGTTTGCCGCCTTGTTCACGTTCATCTTCCAAGTGGGGATTGAAACCCCGTGGATCTTCTTGGCGGTGTTTGTCGGGTTCTTGTTGCTGCTGTTTGGCTATGACCGTTACATGCAACGCAGCAACGCAGCGCCACAGATTGCCGCCGCACGCAGCACCCGCGCCGCCCGCGCCCCGCGTAGTGCGCGCCGCCAACAAACCCGTTAAGCGTTAGCCCCTATTTAAGGAGGGCGTACCCTGTCATGAAGGACGATTCCCGCAAGCTCGATTATGATCCCAAACCGGTAAACCTTGACGGCGACGACGAATTTGAGAGCGTTAACTTTCTGCCGTCAGTAGACCTTGCCGTTCCGATTCAAACGGGGGAACGTCACTGGTACGTCATCCACTGTTATTCTGGCTATGAGAACAAAGTCCGTTCTTCGATTGAACAGCGCATCACGACGATGGGCATGTCTGACAAAATCTTCGACGTGATTGTGCCAACAGAAGAAGAAATCGAAATCAAGGATGGCCGCAAGCGCGCCGTTGAAAAGCGCGTCTTCCCCGGGTATATCTTGGTAGAGATGGTGATGGACGAAGATAGCTGGTACGTGGTACGCAATACCCCCGGCGTCACGGGCTTTGTCGGGATGGGTAACGAGCCAACACCGCTCCGCAATGAAGAAGTAGATCAGATTATGGCGCGGATGGACAGCGACACCCCCCGCGTCAAGATTGACTTCAAGGTGGGCGACAAAGTGCGGATCATCAGCGGGCCGTTTAACGACTTCCCCGCCAGTGTTTCTGGCATTGACGCAGACAAAGCCAAAGTGTGGGTGATGGTGAACTTCTTCGGGCGGGACACGCGCGTAGAGTTAGACTTCACCGAAGTGGAAAAAATCAGTAGCTAGTGGTCGGTAGCATCTATTTGTATCACAAGGCGGGGCATGAGGCATCATGCCCCGACCCCATGCACACTCAAGGACGAAATGAACTATGGCTAAGAAAATCAAGACGATCATCACCATTCAAATTCAAGCAGGCAAGGCCAACCCTTCGCCGCCGATTGGCCCGACGCTTGCCCCGCACGGCATCAACTTGATGATGTTCTGCAAGGAATACAACGCCCGCACGTCAGACCGCATGGGAGACATCATCCCGGCCAAGATCACCGTCTTCACTGACGGCTCGTTCAAGTTTGACCTCAAGACGCCGCCCACCCCCTTCTTGATTAAGAAGGCTGCTGGCGTGCCGCGTGGCGCTTCGCGTGCACCCGGCGAAATCGTCGGCAAGATCACCAGCAAGCAAGTGCGAGAAATCGCCGAGAAGAAGCTGCCAGATATGAACGCCCGCGACCTTGACGCCGCCATGACGATGGTACGCGGCACCTGCATCAACATGGGCATTGAAGTTGTAGATTAACCGCCCCGCGCGGATAAAATCGAACGTGG
>JBMOFU010000136.1:0-10479 GCA_049318725.1 Phototrophicaceae bacterium
TTTCATCCTCCAAGACATTTCACACAGGTGGCTCACATGCAACATACTTCAGAAATGATTGCCAGCAACGATGGAACGCGCCTTTACCTCCAAAGTTGGAGTCCAGAGACGCCGCCGCGTGCAGTGGTGCCTTTTGTGCATGGCTGGAACGACCACAGCGGGCGCTACATGAACTTGGTCAATGCGCTGATTCCGGCAGGCTTTGCCGCTATTGGGGTTGACCTGCGCGGCAACGGCAAATCTGAGGGGCAAGCGGGGTACATCAACCGTTGGGAAGAGTACCGCGCCGATATTACCGCCCTGCTTGATACCGTCAGCAGTCGCTACCCGAACGTGCCACAATTCTTGCTCGGTCACAGCAACGGTGGGTTGGCAGTCATGGATTATGTGATCCATCATCCTGACCGCCCGTTACGCGGGCTGTTGTTATCGTCGCCATTTTTGGCCGAAGCGAAGGTTTCACCGATCATGTCGGCGGCGGCCAAAGTATTGAGCAGCATTGCCCCAAGATTTTCAATGAACCCGGGGGCAGACGTGAACACCATCTCACGCGATCCCGCCGTAGTACAAGCCTACGTCAATGACCCGTTGTTGGTCTCTTTGGCAACGCCGCGCTTTGCCACCGAAAACACCATCGCCCGCGCCTTTGTGCTGGCAAACCTAGACGCCATCCAATTGCCAACGCTGTGCATGTACGGCAGTGCAGACGGCTTGGTTCCGCCGCAAGTGACCCGTGATGCCTTTGTCAAAATCGGCTCACAAGATAAGACCCGTCACGAGTATGAGGGCAGTTATCACGAGTTGATTAACGACTTGGATAAAGAAAAAGTGCTGGCCGATATTGTGGTGTGGCTTACTGCGCGCCTGTAATAAAGCCGTCAAACGCGCCCATGTTCAACTCTAACGGAATATTGAGCCTCACCGTTAGGGTTGGCTCTGCGGCATTGCCTAATGGCATGGTATACACATGGAACGGGCTATAGGGTGGGCAATCATAGGCAATGATGCCGACCTGTAGCCCTAGCGGCTCACACACGGGTGTATCTAGCGAAATGCCGAACTCGTCGGTATAGCGGTAAAAGAGGTCACGCGAAGGGATTCCCTCTGCATAAACTGCCCCGACGATCACCAATACTGTGGCGTCGGGTGACACAGCCCTGAGCGTGACAGACGGGCTTGCCACACTGAGCGTGAACGACGCCAGCGTGTTTGGCGGCGGAATCTGCGGCGGAGCGGCGCCCCACAGCGTAGGCGCCTCTCCGCTGGCAACCCAAAACACACCCACAATCAATAGCGGGGCAACGACGCCGATGATCCCTAAAATCAGCGCGTTGGCAACCCCAGAGCGCGTGACGTGCGGAGAGGCTTCGCTCATGCGCCCTCTGGGATGCGCGGGGCGATCACAAACCACGTTGATTTGCCGCGGCGGATCAAGTCCATAAACATGATCCAGCGAAACTGCAAACCGTACTTCTTCCGCAACGCGGTTTGTGCCACCTTCCCTTCGGCGGAAGCGTCCTCAAACAATTGAGCCGTCCCTGCCGCCCGTTGATCGCTCAACAGGTTGCCGCGTATATCGGCGGGCGTTACCCACAGCTGCGGGTTATGGCGCATGTGTTTCACCTTGCCCGCGTCGGGGTCGCTAAAGCCATAGAGCGTTTGGCCTGATTGAGCAAACCATACTGGACGGCTCACCTCGCTACCGTCTTTGCGGTAGGTGATTAAGTTCATGTAGTGATGGCCGTTCAGGATGGCAAAATGGTCACTCATGGCAACGCTGTTACCTCTTCTTCGCTAAAGAACACATCGCTACGAAGCACTTTACTCACTGGGCATTTGGTGGCGATTTCCATCAAGCGTGCGCGTTGTTCGGCGTCTAGTGCGCCGTGCAGCACAATCTTCTGGGTGATGGTGCTGACCTCTTTTTGGTCGCCTGTATATTCCGGCAGTTCTTCGGCGCGGCGCTTGTCTAGCTCAAGGTCAATTTCCACCCGTTCAAGCGGCCAGCCCTTACGGACGGCGTACAACTGCAAGGTCATGACGATGCAGCTCCCAAGCGCACCGAGCAACAATTCTTCTGGGTTGGGGGCGGTATCTGTGCCGCCGGCATCTGTGTTCATATCCCCGTGCCAGCGATGGCTGCGGGTGGTCATGGTGGTGCGGTAACCACTTTCTGTGGCAACGCGGGCGTAATCTGGCATAGTGGGGGGGGGCTCCTTTGTCGGTTCAAGCATTACGGCAACAATACACTTGAACCCACAAAAGGGATAGAGGAGGGGGCGCTTACAGGGCAACTAGCGCTAGTTGCCCTCAGTTAGGGTTTATCTTTTAGCGTTTGGTGCGTTTGGGTGTGCTGCTACGCCCTTCGGCGGCGCGCTTCTTTGCCATCATCGCGTCTTGTTGCTTACGCAGTTGAGCATCATTCAGGCTATTGGCGGGCTTGGGGGCGGCCACCGCACCAATGATGCTCACGACGATCAAGGCCAATAGCGCAATCACCACCGTGATAACGATGGTTTCGGTGACCCCGCTTAACGCCAGTTGATTCCATGCGGGCAGGTTCTTCGTGAGGAATTGATCTACCGTTGGGGCGGCAAACCAACCGCCAACGGCAAACCCAATCACCAAGATCACCTGAACCGTTGTGAAAATTGCCCGTCCACTGCCGGAGTTGCTTGTCTGTGCCATGCGATGCTCGCTTTTCTGGATGGAGAATAATTACGATAATTACAGGATAGCACAGAGCGGCGGCGCTGGCAAGCACACTAGCGGCTTGATAACTTATGCCCCTACACACTACACAACCGTTGTCGCCGGTAAATGCAAGTCATAAGATACAATCGCTTTTACTTACACCTTGCTCTTAATTTCATTTGTAGGGCTTATTATTTATAGAGTTTATTGATTGAAAACAACAAAAACGGCCCCAATTCATCTTCCATTTCACCTTCAAGCGTCATGCCGATTTTAGTTGCCACCTTTGCAGAAACCACATTTTGGGGATCCACCAAGCAGACCAACCGCGAAAGCCCCAACTGTTCAAAGCCATACTGCAAAATGGCCTGTGCAGCCTCTGTGCCTAAGCCCTGCCCCCAATAGCGTTTGTCCAGCAGATAAGCCACCTCTACTTCTGGCCGTTCTGCAATCGTCCACGGCAGCAAGCCGCAGCGCCCAATGAATTGATCGGTGGCTTTAAGCACGGTTGCCCACAGCCCTAGCTCTGGGCGTGCGGGATGCCCATTGAGAAACCATTCCAATTCGCGCTGCGTTTCTTCATAGGTCAGTGTGCCTTCGGGGAAGTACTGGCGGACTTCTGGATCACGGTACAGGGCAAATAAGGCGTCTAAATCTTCTGGAACAAGCCGCCGAAAGCGCAGTCGTGGGGTTTCAAGAATCGTGCTGGAAAGATCATTCATAGTTATCCCTTATTGATATAAACAGTTGCTGCACAATGTTAACGTTCGCAAAGCGGGCAATACGATATAATGATTGTAATGCTTGAAGAGAACACCTTCTAAATCTCAGGGACGATAACTTAGCGAAAAGAAACAGAAGCTCCCCCTTATGGCGCCTAGACGACAGCTTTTTATCGGGATTGGTGGGCTTTTGGGACTATTGGCCTTGTGGGTGGGCTATGCACTCGTGCAGGCTATGCGCCAGTATGCGATTGCCGTAGATGACTTGATCCCCACGGGGGATTCCAGCCCCGGGACGTTGGTCAGTGCAGAAAGCGTCGGGGAATTCTCTCGGCTGATGTTGCAATTGCTGATTGCACGGGCAAATTCGCCATACCCAATCCCTAACAGCCATGCAATTCACCTCTACCGCCTGCGCTACTGGACGACTTACCCTGACGGTAGAGCCGTAATTGCTTCCGGCTTGGTAGCCTTGCCAAAAGATAGTGCTTCACACGGTACAGTTGTCTATCTGCACGGGACGAATACCTATCGGCCAGCTTCACCCTCTGCGCCGTCATTGGTAGAAGGCATCCCAGTTTCGGCAGTGTTTGCTGGGGGCGGATATACGCTCGTGGCGCCAGACTATATCGGGCTAGGGACATCCACCGAACCGCACCCGTATTTGCATACCGAAGCCACTGTTAACGCCACCCTAGACCTGTTGACCAGCGCCCAAACCTTTATTGACGGCAAAACGGCTATCGGTTGGAATCCGTCGCTATATATCGTCGGCTTTTCGCAAGGCGGCCATTCTGCGCTGGCCGTTCACCGAGATTTAGAGCAGGCCAACCGTCCCGCGTGGAACGTGGTGGCGGATGCGGCGATTGCCGGGGCGTATAATATGTCTAATGAGGTAGGCATCCCCTATGCCTTTGAGGGGCGTTCTGGCGGGGCGTCGCTGTATCTGGCGTATATGGCCTACGCCTACAGTAACGCCTATGGCTATCCGCTTGACCAGTTGTTGTTGCCGCAATACGCCGCGCTTGTACCCACCCTCTATACCGGGGCGACGACCTTAGCGGCAGTGATGGCCGCCTTGCCCGCTGACCCCAAAGCGATGTTCTTGCCGTCTGTGGTCACGGACTTCAACGCGAAACGGGGCTGGTTTTATGAGCGTGCGGCTGAAAACAACGTCTATGATTGGGTTCCGCGTGCGCCTGTGCGCCTGTATTACGGGGAATTGGATGTGGATGTCACGCCAGAAAACAGCCGATTTACGCTGGCATGGATGGCCGAGCGCAACATCACCACTGTTGAGGGGGTATCCGTCGGCCAACAGGATCACAGCGGCACGCTTTTACACGCCATTGGGCAAGTACGGGCGTGGTTTGATGCCCTGTCACTCACTACAGTGACGAGGAAGGGCAGTAAGGACAGTAATGAGTACTTCAGTAACGAGTAAGGGCAGTTACTCGTCCCTCATCACTCGTTACTCATCCCTGCTTTTACTGCTTTTTTGCTATAATCACTGTGTTTGCACATGATTGAGTATCCAACGCATGACCCCCACCTCACCGCTAGACACCTTCATGACAGAAATCGGCTTCACCGCTGAGGATTTATCGGCAAACCGTGGCGGCCACTTGAGCCAACGGCAACGCCACTACTTACAGACTGACCGCAACAAAAATGCGGCGTTGGGCGCGGCGCTGGTCACGCTCTTTACGCTGACCACCGCCTTGCTGCTGTGGAATGGCCTGTTAAACCAAAGCCTGTGGCTACAGGGCTTGGCATTTTTAGCCGCGATTGGGAACACGCTCACGGCGTGGATGTTTGGGCGTGCTTACGTGCAGTCTTTGCAAGACCTGCGCGACGGCACGGTATACCCGCTTGAAGGCGCTGCCCAGCATGTGATCCGTCGGTTTGCCACCACTGCAACCGGTTCGGTGCGGATTGGCGACACCGTAGAGGTACAAACGCCAACGCTGGCAGCCTTCAAGGCATTTGAGCCGGGCGCACGCTATCGAGTGTACCGTACAGCGGTCAGCGGGCGGCTGGTGGCCGTTGAACCATTGGCGGGGACACAGTAGGGGCATGGCGCGCCATGCCCATGCCTGTAAAAACAGGGTTTTCATCTTTCCGAACGGGATCGTTATTGTCCGTTTTACCCCTATCCCCCGTCGGGAGAAAGGGAGAAGGGCAGTTCACGACGCTGAAAAGTCCCTCTCCCTTTTGGGGGGGAGGGATTTAGGGAGGGGTTGTACAACGCTGAGAACTTACTTTTGACAGCGTAGGGGCATGATGCATCATGCCCCTACGCTTTCCCCCTATATGAGGAGCCTTTGCCATGCCACATCCGTTACAACATGCCATTCTTGCAGCGCTGGATGTTCGCCAGCGGGCGTATGCGCCGTACTCCAACTATTTTGTTGGCGCGGCACTCGTCGCCACCAATGACCAGCTTTTCATCGGGTGCAATGTCGAAAACGCTTCTTACCCGGCGGGGATTTGTGCCGAGCGTGCCGCACTGGTAAGCGCTGTCAGTGCTGGAGTACATGAATTCAGCAGTGTGGTGATCGTCACCGAAAACGGCGGCGCGCCGTGTGGCGTCTGCCGCCAAATGCTCTATGAGTTCGCGCCAGATTTGCAGGTGATTTTAGTCCGCGCCAACGGCGATGTCGTCTTAGAAACCTCCCTGCGGGCGCTCTTGCCGCACGGCTTTGGCCCCAACAGCCTTCATGCCCCTTGACATACTCCCCACGCCTAAAGGCGGGGGATTCTTAACTTCAAACAAGGCTGCGAGCCGGAACAGTGCATTCCGTTTGGGATGCTCGTCTGACGACCTCTAAGTCGTGGGTTGATGCCCCAACCCTTAAGATGTTTCGTGCTGCGTTATGATCTCGGTCAAGCGTCATCCCGCAATGTTCGCACTGAAAGGTGCGATCTTTTAACCCTAACCGCTGGCGATGCCCACACCCCGAACAGCATTGCGTGGTTGGCTCCCAACGGTCTATTTGCTTGACACGACACCCGCGTTTAGAGGCCACATGATTGAGGATTGCTATGAACTCTGCGAAGGCAAGGTCACTGGCTTTTCTCCCCCACAGACGTTTCATCCCCTCAAGGTTCAGGTCTTCAAAGTATAGCGTTCCATAGGCATCACACAGGTGATGTGCCAGCTTGTAGAACCAGTCCCGTCGTTGATTGCGGATGTGGTCATGGGCTTTAGCCAAACGATATTTGGCGCGCTTGCGGTTGTTGCTACCGTCTTGCTTGCTTGACAACACTCGATTGAGTGCCTGAATCTTCGTCATCGCCTTGCGGAAGAACTCTGGAGACTCAATGTGTTGCCCTTCATCGTTGGTCAAAAAATGCTTCAAGCCAAAGTCGAACCCGCCGCGCTTACCCGTGCTGAGTTCTGGCATCATCATTTGCTGCACCACTGAGAAACACACCCACAACCGACCCATGCTATCCCGCTTGACCGTGACAGTCTTGATCTCGCCTTCGATCTCCCGTGACTTCACAAACTTGTAGTTGTGATTGAGCAATCGAATTTTGTTCTTCCCCAACAACTTCCATCCCGCTTGTTTCAGCGTGAAACTGGGGTAGGTTTTCACCTTCTTAAACTTGGGAAAGCCACCTTGTTTCTTGAAAAAGCGTTCAAATGCCCGCTTGAGGCGTTGAATGACCTCTTGCACCGCTTGGGAGCCAAGCTTTTGCCAAAAGGCAAATCGCCCGTTTCTCAACTTGGCAATGTGTTTCATTAATTCATTGAAGTCCACCCCGCGACCGAACACACGGTAGTAGCGTTTGCACAATGCTAATGAATGGTTCCAGATGATCCCGGCAATATGAATCGCATTCACCAAATGCTTGTTGCGTTTGGTGTGATACAACCGATATTTGTACATCCGATGGACTTCAATTTGCGTTGTCATGGTCTCAATTATAGCACAGGAACTACACGCCTTATATCCCCACGCCTAAAGGCAGGGGCTTTACGGCGCTTTTTCGGTAACGACTGGTAAAAACAGTCTTATAGCAGTTGTGGGGTTGCAACAAAATCGTTAGAATAAAGATAACGATTTGTTTGCGTATCGTCGGCGGGCGCCGGAGATCATTTTTAGGGACGAAGGCCATCATGAGCGAAAAGATATTGGTGATTGATGATGAAGAAACCACAGTGCAACTGCTGGCGATTTTGTTAGAGCGCCGCACCTATCAGGTGGTGAAGGCCTACAGCGCGGAAGAAGGGCTACGGCTGGCCTACCGCCATCAACCTGACCTTGTGCTGCTGGATATTATGATGCCAGATATGGACGGCTGGGAAGTGTGCCGCCGCCTGCGAGAGATGTCTGACATGCCGATTATCTTCCTCACCGCACGCGACGAAACCGGAGACATCGTGAGGGGCCTAGAGATGGGCGCCGACGATTACATCGCCAAGCCCTACAACAATGAAGAATTGGTCGCACGGGTGCGCGCTCACCTGCGCCGTAGCCCGCGTACTGCCGTCAGCGAAGAATTGGGTTTCAACAACGGTGAATTTAAGATTAACTTCCTCACCCGCGAGCTTAAGATTCGGGATGAAGTCAAGCACCTGACGCCCAAAGAGTTCAGCCTGCTCACGGTTTTGGTCAAGAGCGCCGGGCGCGTCGTCAGCCGTGAAGAACTGGTTTCGCAGGCATGGGGTGACGAATATGGCGAAGCGGTAGATAGCCTCAAGCTCTACATCTACTACTTGCGCCAAAAGATCGAAATCAACCCGACCCGCCCAGATTACATCGTCACCAGCCGCGGCGTGGGCTATCGGTTTATGGATCGCTCGTGACAAGCGGTGTTTAACATCCCCCCGCTAGTGGCCTGCATAAGCAGAGTGAGAATGTGATATAGTTCAAGAGGTTATAGGGTTGTTTAAGGTGGAAGAACCGCTGATGAGTGATAGCCAAACCCGTGAGATAGCCCGTAACACCTTCATCGAGAGTGCCAATGCGCTCTTAGCATGGGGTGACCCTAACGAACGCATTATCGCCTTAAGCGTCATTGGGGCGTTGGGCAACGTTGCCAGCACGGGCATTTTGCTGCACGTCTTAGAACACGACAGCCAGCGCCAAGTGCGGCACAAAGCATCACAGGCCATTGCCCGCATTGGCGGCAGTGAGGCCATTGAAGCGCTCCAGCGGTTGATGCGCCACGAAGACGCCTATACGCGCTTTTTGGCCGCAGAAGCCCTTGCAAACATCGTGGCACAAGGAACAACCTAACTGATATGTTGAATTGGTATGATGTCACCCAAGACGACCTCGCCGCACTGATTCAGGGCTGGGGGCAACCGTCCTTCCGCACCAAACAGGTGTGGGGATGGCTCTATGAACGTTTGGCCGCCTCTGTGGAAGATATGACCGATTTGCCCAAGCCGCTGCGCGAAAAGCTCCGCAGTGAAGGGACAATTGGCACGTTAGAACTGGTGACCGGGCAACAAAGCAAAGACGGCACCGAAAAGCGGCTCTACCGCCTGCCGGATGGCCGCTTGATCGAAAGCGTGTTGATGGTCTATGAGGATGGGCGGCGCACAGCCTGCATTTCTACCCAGTCTGGCTGTGCGATGGGCTGTGTGTTTTGCGCGACCGGGCAAATGGGCTTCTTCCGTCACTTGACCGCCACCGAAATTGTCGAGCAAGCGCTGGCCTTTGCCCGCGAACTGAACCAACGCGGCGAGCGCCTAAGCAATGTGGTGTTGATGGGCATGGGCGAGCCGTTCCACAACTACGACGCCTCCCTGAGCGCGATACGGCGGCTGATTAACGATTTAGGGATCGGCGCACGGCACATCACCGTCAGTACCGTTGGGATGGTACCGCAAATCCGCCAGTTTGCCGAAGAAGGGCTACAGGTCACGCTTGCCATTAGCCTACACGCCGCCAACGATACCGCGCGTGGCGCGCTGTTGCCCGTCAACCGCCGTTGGCCGTTAAGCGACCTGATCGCCGCCTGCCATCACTACGTCAAAAAGACTGGGCGGCGCGTGACGTTTGAATGGGCGCTGATTCACGGCCAAACCGACACGCAAATTCAAGCGCACGAACTGGCAAAGCTCTTGCGCGGGATGCTGTGCCATGTGAACGTGATCCCGCTCAACCCCACACGCGGATTTGCCGGGTCACCGTCAGAAATCGCGGCGGCCAACAACTTCATCGCCATTTTGCACGACTACAACATCAGCGCCACCGTCAGAATCCGACGCGGGATTGATATAGATGCGGGATGCGGGCAATTGACCACACGCTACATCCAGCCCAACGACATCCCTAGCGTGGTAGAGATGCCGTAACTGCTTGCCCGTTCACCTGCAACGTTAGCCGATCCCCAGACGCCGCCCCACTGAAGGCTTGCCCCTGCCGCGCCCGCTGAAGCAACACCTCAGCGGACGCCTGTAGCGGGTTGACCGAATCCACCTGTACGAACACCCCATCTAATAACCCGATATACTGCTCAGTGGCCGTGAAGTGCGTCACCGACAAACACAGCGCGGTATTCGCGGGCAGTTCGCCGCCAAGCGCTGTACACGGCAACGCCGGATAGGTTCCCGCAGGCAAGAGCGTCAAGAGTTCCAGCCGAATTTGCGTCAGGGCGGCGTTGCTGGCAAGGTGCGCCACCTGTAGGCTATAGCGGTCTGGATATTGCAAGTAAGCCACACTAGAAGGCGGATTCAGGTCAAAGCCCAGCGTCCCGCGCACGCTGATCTGAATGGGGTAGTTGGCGGCTTGGTCGCGCGGTTCCCCGAGCGCGCTGGTGGGGAACACTTGCGGGGTGAGGGTGGCCGTCGGCGCGGCAGTCGGCGTGCGGCTTGGGAAGGGCGTTTGGCTTGGGGCGGCGGTGAAGGTCGGCGGCAAGGTGGGGCGCAGGTCAACCGGCGGCACGCTGATTGGCAGTGCAGATGGGGTAGGGCTGGCAAGTTCAGTGGGCAGGGCGGCCAATGTTGGGATGTCAAGCGGGGCAGGCGCACCGCAGGCCACCAAAACGATCATCAGCGTTAGGTGGGCAACAAGGGCGTTGATTTTCGGGCAGGTTAGCGTAA
>JBMOFU010000137.1:0-10438 GCA_049318725.1 Phototrophicaceae bacterium
ACGTTGAACAGCCTCATCACGCGCCAAGTCACCCCGCTAGAGTTTGGTCAGGTGTTGGGCGTTAGCGCGGCAATGGTCAGCGCAGGGAATGCGCTTGCTCCGTTGGTGATGGGCTACAGCTTCCAGCGCTTTGGCACGACATTGCCATTTGCGGTTGGCGGCACGCTGATGTTATCCTTAGCAATAGGCTACGCGCTGATCCAAGTGAGGGACGCCCCATGACGACACGAACCATTACGATTGAATTGCCTGAAGAAACGCTGCAAAAGCTAGAGGCGGCGCATATTGACCTGCAAAGCAAGGTTGAAGCCCTTGTAGAGGAACTCATTGAACATCAAGAAGCAACAGACACCACAAAACATCTGCAAGAAGTAGAAGCCATCTTTAGCAAATACCTTTCTCCAGAACAAGTTACCCAAGCAATGGAAGATCACAAAGCCGGGAAGCGTGTATTGGGATTATATGCGGGGCTTATCTCATATACTGATGATTTTGCAGACCCCTTGCCCGACGACTTTTGGGGGTTCTAATTGGATTTTTTATTGGACTCTCATGCTTTCGTTTGGATGGTAGAATCTAAACATTTACTATCCGCTAAAGTTCAACGCCTGCTTGCTGATGAAAACAACACTTCAGTGTTGAGCTTTGTTAGTATTTGGGAACTTCAAATCAAGATACAATTAGGTAAGTTAACTTTGCACGCCGCCCTAAATGAGATCATTGATGAGCAACAGACTGCTAATAACCTTCGATTGCTCTCTATCCAACCAGCGCACATCTACGCCCTAAAATCTCTGCCCATGCACCACCGTGACCCGTTTGACCGACTTTTAATCGCCCAAGCTAAGGTTGAAGGGATGTCTCTTTTATCCCAAGACCGTTTTATCTCACAATATGACATTTCAGTTATCTGGAAAGACGAGCCTGACACGCTATGATTATCGTTCGCAGTCCCTTACGCATTTCCATCGGCGGCGGTGGAACCGACCTGCCCTCTTATTATCGTGACCACAGCGGCTTTTTGGTGTCCGCCGCTATCACTAAGTACGTGTATATCACCGTTCACGATACATTCGTGGAAGAATTCATCCTCAAATACTCCAAAATGGAGCGCGTCTTAACCACTGATGAAGTCCAGCATCCGATTGTGCGGGAAGCGCTGAAGATGACGGGCGTCAACCCGCGCAGCCTAGAAATCACCAGCATGGCAGACATCCCCGCTGGCACAGGGCTAGGCTCGTCGGGGTCATTTACCGTAGCCTTGCTGCGGGCGCTCTATACCCACCAGCGCGAACTCATCAGCCCTTACGACTTGGCACAACGCGCCTGCGAAATTGAAATTGATCGGCTTGGCGAACCCATCGGCAAGCAAGACCAGTTTATTTCGGCCTTTGGCGGCTTGACCAGCTTCCGATTCATGCCCAACGGTGAAGTCGAGGCCGAACGGCTGAATTTGCCCGCCGAAACGCTCTATAACCTTGAAGAAAATCTGGTGCTGTTCTTCACCGGCTATACGCGCTCGGCGTCAGAAATCCTCAAGGATCAAAAGACCAAGAGCGAAACCAAAGACCGCGAGATGATCCAGAACTTGCACAACGTCAAAGAGATGGGGCTGCAAATCCGTGATATGTTGCTCAACGGCGACCTGCGCGGCTTTGCCGAGATGATGAATACCCATTGGGAAAACAAGAAGAAGCGCTCTGGCGGGATGTCTAACCCGAAGATTGACGAATGGTACACGCTGGCGATGAACAATGGCGCGCTCGGCGGCAAGCTGATCGGCGCAGGCGGCGGCGGCTTCTTGATGTTCTACACCGAGGACAAGGTGCGCCTGCGCCACGCCATGATCCAAGCGGGCATGACGGAAGTGCGCTTTCGCTTTGACTTTGAAGGCACAAAGGTCATCGTCTCATGATGCCGCCCGTTGCGATTTTAGCGGGTGGCCTTGCCACCCGTATGCGCCCGATGACCGAAAGCATCCCCAAAGGCTTGATTGAGGTCGCGGGCAAACCGTTCTTGGTGCATCAAGTGGAACTGTTGCGCGGCTATGGCTTGACCGAGATTGTGCTGTGCATTGGCTATAAGGGGGAAATGATTGAGGCGGTGCTAGGGGATGGCAGCGCCTTCGGCGTCAACATCCGTTATTCGCATGATGGGGCAAAGTTGCTCGGCACAGGGGGCGCGCTGAAGCGTGCGCTGCCGATGTTGGGGGATTCCTTCTTTATCACCTACGGCGATGCATACCTTGAAACCGACTACCGCGCCATCGCGCAACAGTTCGCCAGCACTAAGCAAGACGGCCTGATGGTCGTCTACAAAAACGACGGCCAATGGGATTCTAGCAATGTGATCTACAAAGACGGGCAGATCATCCGTTACGACAAACTCAACCCCACGCCAGAGATGCACTACATTGACTACGGGGTAGGGATGCTGCGTGCAGCGGTGTTTGAAGCCTATGCAGACGAAGAAGCCTTTGACCTTGCCAGCGTCTATAGCACACTGGTAGAAATCAAAGAGATGGCGGGGTATGAAACCGACAAGCGCTTCTACGAGATTGGTTCCCCAAGCGGACTGGCCGAAACAGAGGCGTATCTGCGGTCACAGCGCTAGGGATAGGTCAAGGACTAATCTATGCACGCCACGAAGATCAAAAGCAAGTCATCATCTCATATCTGGAAGTGGAGTCGTATTTTAGGGAGGGGCGTTGCCGCAGCATTCGGTGTTTTTTGTGTTTTGCTTCCCTTTCTTTCTTACATAGACAACCAGTTCAGGCGTCAAAGAGAGTTGAATGAGTCGCTTGAGATCGCTCCATTGTGTAGCACCCTTGCCGACCTTAGCCAAATGCGCTTGGCCTATGTATTTGTGCATCGCTACAACCGTTCTTCTACTACGTACCTCCCACGAGATATTATGCTCAGTACACTAGACGGAAAGACATCTTGCCACCTTACCCTTGATTACGCACAAGAAGACAACGTGGTGTGGTCTCATGACGGCTCACAATTGGCTTACACCATTGAAGGGAATGTGGGAAATGATCAAATTGCCGTTTTTGATCTTGTGTCCCGCGAAACACGTAAGATAACAGTTCAAGATACCCATAGAATTCGGGGCATGGATTGGAATTCCAGAAGCGGTGAATTTGCTATCCAGTTGATAGAAGGAAATGGCAGCTATATTGCTGATATGGAGGGTCATACGATCCGTTATATTGACAGTGAGCTAGAACTATCATTAGTTGGGTCACCTAAATGGCAACCTTCGGGGGATAACCTGTTATTTGAGGGGTATCGTTCGTCAGAAGGTCTATTCAATAGGATTCCCGTTTTATTTAACTTACAAACAAATACCCTACGCTTTATCGAAATACCCATTACTTTAGATGGACTAGACCATATGATATGGTTGCCTAATGGGGAACAATTTATATTGGTTTCCTACCCTTCAAATCGTTCAACCAGTATTTGGATTGTCAATTTAGATGGGAGCTATGAAAAACTCATAGACTATGACAGGCAATTTGATGTACAGCAGGTAACCGAAGATCACTTACTCTTGTATCACTATGATAACCAGTTACACATATCCAGCATATTCTTCTATGACCTTTCTAGACGGCTCAAGCTAGATGCACTGGTAGAACTAGACTTTCCAGTGAACCTCATTACTCCCATTCCTGTTGTTCGCCCACAACAATAATTTGTATCCCCCCGTTAAGCGCGTACAGAGCGTTTCAAGGATCATTTAATGTCTAGCAAAAACACAGAAAAAGCTAAGCATGAGCCTTTCCGCAACTTAAGAATGGGTAGGCGACTTTCCCGCTTGATTATGTTAGCGGGAGTCGTAGGGTTTTCGTGGGCAATTTTGAACCAGTATGGAACAATTGACGCTTTCTCAGGTGTATTTCGACTAATGAGGAAGTTGCAATGGATAAATATCGTTACTGAGGAATATTTTGAGTATGCGTCTGGTATTGCCCCGCTATGCGAAGAACTAGACGACTTAAGTCATATGCGTTTAGCCTATAGCACAAACTATATGACAAATTATAGACAAAGGGGTTCTTCTCCTTTTGTGTCAGATGTTATGTTAAGCACATTAGATGGGCAGCAATCCTGTTTTTTAACGTTAGATCTAAAAGATGACTATCATGTTGAATGGCGTGCCGATGGGTTAGAAATTATTTATGGCGGGCGTTCCGGTCGTGTGCAAGTATTTGATGTAATCACACGACAAACTCGAGAGATACCTTTAGAGCAACCACCTTATTCTTCAGGGTTTTGGGCAATGGAAATATCCCCTAATTTTGACTATTTTATAGTTCAACGGATTGCTGAAGACCCTCATAACAATATCATTGTTATAGATAAACAAGGGCATGTTGAATTTAGTTTAGATATGGTGAATAATTACAATCCTGTATTCCTTGACTGGAATCCTAGCAATAATACTCTCTTGATTACAAATTGGTGTGACAGAGTACTTTCTCTAGTCCCTATCAATGATCCCGTTGACTCTGTGTCTGTTCCAATCAATGATATCTATATAAACGATGTAAACTGGTCACCCAATGGTCAATGGATCAGTATTCTCGGTACCAACGATATTAAAATAATCTCGTTAGATGGTTTAGTCCTACATACTATTGATAAACAGGGTTCAAGTCGGAATAGGAGGGCTACATCAGTGGAGTGGGTGTCGAATGAAGAGGTATTAGTAGTATATCAAGATCATAATTTATCTCAAAATAATAACACAGTGATAATATATAATATTTTAACAGATGGAGTGACAGAATTCACATTACCAGTGAATGAGACAATTAATGATATTTCCGTTCTCGCAATTCCTTAATACTTTAGAGGATGTTTGAGACTGGCAATATCTTGTTATAAAATGTCTCACGGACGTGGCAGGTCACGTCCCATCAGTCAACTCAAGCACGACGGTATCAAAAATGTTCTTTATCACACTTTAGTAGGGTAGATTTGTCTCGTTAGGCGGTTTATCCTCTAGTGGCGGTCGTATACGAGAGTTTCCCCATTAATTTTGCTCCCTTTTCTGTTTGAACACCCCTCATTTCGATTTGTATCCACCCGTTAACCGCGCTACAATGGGGGCTATCTTACCAAATCTAACAAAATGAGGTGATAGCAATGCGGCGTTTCGGCTTTATCGGGTTCATCCTGTTTCTTCTTCCGTTTGCGGCTTTAGCGCAACAATCACAAGACCGTTGCCTCCCGCCAGACTACCTCATCCCGCGCCTGCTGATAGGGGCAGATGCCACCGTCAACCCCGGCCCAGCCAACAATGTGCGCGACCTCCCTAGCCGTGACGGGAACTTGCTGTTCCAAGTGGCCGCTGGCGAAAGCCTTACCGTGCTAGAATGCCCAACCTGTACCGAGGGCATCGTGTGGTGGCAAATCGAGTACGACGGCCAAACGGGTTGGACGGCGGAATCTGCTGGCGGCGAAACCTTCATTTCGCGCACGCTTCCACAAATCCCATTGCCAGATTTTAACCTGTTCCCCCTCCCCCGCACCGAAGCTGATGTGGTCTTAGCGGGCGGCGCCGCCAGCTACCTACACTTTTCAGGGGGTGGCGTCTTGATTGTTGCCCCCAACGGCGCGCCCAACTTGGTAGACCTGTGGGATATTGACACCCAAACGCGCTTTGATATGGTCTTTGACCACGATGCAGCCCCTGTTTCGCCAGATTCCGATGTGATTTACTACAGCGAAAGCGCCGACGAGAGCGTCATCGCCACTGGGGATAAAGCCGGGCGGGTATTCGTGTGGGACGCCTCCCTTTCGCCGTTGGGCAACCTTGCCTCTGAAACGCTTGACGGCTACCTGCCGACCTTTGCCACCGACCCCGACTTCACCGAAATTGCCGTTGGCGGGTGCTTTGAAGAAGCCAGCGCGGGCGAATGTTCGCTCGGTGGGGCGCAAGTGTTTGAAATCGCCACGCAAGCGCTACTCTATGAACTGGGCGGGCATCCAGCAGCCATCACCGCCATTGCCTACAGCGCAGACGGCTCGATTGTCGCCACCGCCGCAGCGGATGGCTCGCTGTACATCTGGGATATTGTCGCGGGCGACTTGGCCTATGAAATCCAGACCAGCCTTAACAGCATCAGCGATATTGATTTTGCCCCCGATGATTCGGTTACAGTGGGCGGCTGTGTGGGCGTGCTTGTGGATTGCCGCATCGGGGTGGCGGAAGTTTACAGTGCAATCACAGGCGAACTGCTCTTACAGATTCCCGCGCACGCAGGCGCAATCACGAGCGTAGATGTTGACACAGACGGCGCACGGCTGGCAACTGCGGGTAGCGATGGTGTGGTACGCATTTGGCAACTCAGCGACGGGGCAATTCTTGATACGCTGGCGTTTGACGCGCAGGTGGTCAAGTTTGTGCCGAACTTCAACGAGATTGTGACCGGTTCCGCTGATGGTCTGGCGTTGTGGACATTAGAATAAGTTGAAAATCGTCTCACGGACGAGGCAGGCCTCGTCCGTACAGGTTACGGCATGTAGGGGCGACACCTGTGTCGCCCGTGAAATGGTTCGCGTAAGGTAAATTGATAAGATAATTGCACCTGCATAGCCAATACGTGTAACCCCCCACATTACAATTTGTAAAAAATCTCCAAATCCCCCATTGAATTCTTCGGCAAGTTATCCCGCCTGTGGTATCATATGCACAAAATATTGTGTTTCGCTTCATTTGCTTTTGTATTCTGCCGAACCAGAAAGCTGTGCAAGTATGCCAAAACAATACTTTATGGAAGAACGCCGCCGCATGATTTTGGAATATCTGCACGAACACGGGCGGGTTTCGGTTAAAGACCTCAGCAACCACCTTGAGGTGAGTGAAGTCACCATTCGTCAAGACTTGCGTACCCTTGAAGAAGAAGAACTGTTAGAGCGCACACACGGCGGGGCGGTATTGCCTAAGGCCACCGCCAATAGCTCTCAAGAATTGTCTTATGAAATCCGCAGCCGCACCAACCGCGCAGAAAAAGACCAGCTGGCACGCTTTGCCGCCAACCTTGTGCGTAGCGGGCAAAGCATCGCCCTTGATGCCAGCACCACTTGCTACCGCATGATGCCCTACCTCAAACAGCTTGACCGCCTGATTATCGTCACCAACAGCTTGATGGTTGCCCAAAGCTGCCTAGACAGCCCACACATTGAGGTCATCTTGCCCGGCGGCAGCTTACGCCGCGATTCGATTTCAGTGGTGGGCAAAGCGGAGGCGCTGCCAGACATCCACTTGAATTACGGTTTCTTCGGCGCGCAGGGGATCGCCCCGGTTGCAGGGATCACTGAATCCAACCGCCCGGAAAGTGAGATCAAGCAAGCGCTGATGGATCGTTGCCTACAGGTGTACTACCTGCTGGATGAGAGCAAGTGGGGGCGCGTTGCACCGTTCACGATCACGACGCACTATGAGCGCACCACCCTGATTACCACCCAACGCGCCCCACGCAAAGAAGTGGATCACTTCCGCAGGATGGGCGTTAGCGTAGAGCTATTGCCCGCGCTTTAGGCGGCGGGCGTTGCTTCGGTTGCGGGGATGGGCGTCGGCTCTGGGGCGGCAATCGGCAGCGCGACAATCACCGTGCGGTCTAGGTGTTCGCGTGTGTCTGGCTGGAACGAGTCATAAACGCAGGTGATGAGCGTGAGCCGCTTATCTTCCGTGCGGGTGACGGGGGTGAGGTCGGTGTAGGGGACGACGAACTTTTCCGTCACGGCGTAGAACCAATCTGCTTGACCGTCGAATACGCTGATGACATCCCCAACTTCAAGCAGGTGCAGGTCAAAGAACAGCGACGGGTTGCGGTTGGGCGTTTCGACATGCCCCACAATGACCGTATTGCCCGGCTGACTCACCCACGGGGTATAGGCCAACAGTCCGGCACGGTCACGCAGGCGGGCAACGTTCCACGTCCCCAATGCGGCGGAATAGGGGGAAATCACAATCGGCGTGTCAATCGCCAGCCGCTCAATCCGCAGACGTGAGGCGGTTGGCGGGGTATACGGCTGCGGCAGTTGTTGGGCAAAGGCGATGTGAACCGTAGAAAGGCACAACAGGAACGTGATAAGGATGGTTTTACAGTAACGTGGGTTCATCAATATTCCCTCTTTGTGAGATGGGTAGTAGTGTGATGGTATACTATCATGCCTCTTCTGGGTATGCTTGCAGCTTGGGAATCCTGAATAGCCGTCGGATTGCCGAAAGTCTGCCGCGCAAGTTGCTCAAACGGCTTGATCTCGGTCAAGCGCAGGTGCTGGCCTTCATTGCGTATTTGGCCCTGCCGTTCGATAATAATCTGGCCGAGCGCGATCTGCGAATGATAAAGGTCAAACTCAAGGTGTCCGGCTGTTTTCGTACATTGGACGGCGCACAAGTCTTCGCTGACCTACGAAGTTATACCTCCAGCGTCCGCAAACAGGGTCACAATCCGCTCCACACTCTTACTAATGCCCTACTGGGTTAGCCGTTCATCCCCGTTTTGGCTTAGATACCCCCTGATTAGTTACCACAAAAATAAAATTTAATATATACTATGAGAGGTGGTTATGTCTACAAGTGTTTCATTGTTTATATAGAAGTTTATGTTGTACCATTTGCTTTGACTCATATAATTACTTAAATCTCGTAATAGATTTCCAGTATTTCTCCATACACCAAAAGTAGGTGTATGACACTGAATTATATGAATTCTATCTAGTTCGTTTACCTTTCCGTTAACTGTATTCTCTCCAGACTCACACCGTAGCCCATTAATATATGAGAATGTTCGTATTTGTTCTATATTGGTTTCTCCTAAGGGTAATCTTTCAATTGTGTAGATTCTAAGTTCTTCCGAATCGAGAAATTCTGCATAGTTTAACTTCCTCATTGTAGTAATGTATACTAGCCCAAGAATTGAAATCAGGATCATTATTATTAATCTCCACTGCCGCTTTAGTTGTATCATATTGTGACCTACCTATAACTAGGGTGACCAGAAAAACTAGATTTCCTGATCACCCTCAAAAAACAAAGCAAGGCAAGTTCAAGGGATCATAATCCCAAACAATTACCCCTCCGCTATGCCCAGTCACTACCTGATCCCCTTCTGGACTCCAGCGGATGATGGTTGTGGTCGATAACGAAATGGTTTCATCCTCTAAGAAGAATTGCTGTGCCTGCATGGAAACGGCAAAAGGGATGAACGCCATAAGAATCATCACGAGAACGCTTACTGCTAGGCTCCACCCGAAACGATTTACCATGTTTATGCATCCTCTAAAATTACAGCAGAATCTAGGGACGATAACGATGTTGTGGGGGCGCAGCGTGCTGCACCCCTGCTAGAAATTGTATCCGCTTTGGCGATAGACCTCACCGACCACCTTGAGCGCGGCGTAGGCGTCGTACAAGCTGGCCGATGGCCGCCGATTTTGCGCTACATCTTGCATGAAGTCCTCAAATTCCAGCGCCCATGACCGATCCCCACGCGGATACTCGGTGATCGTGGTGTCTGGCGGCCCCATTTCTGGCAACATCTGATAGTGATACAGCCGCTCTACGCCGTAGCTGCCGCCTAAGCCCTCAATGTGCAGCTTGCCCGTGCGCCCGTAAATCTCAAACGAAAACGTATTCTTCCACTCCGTCCAGGTGACGTGCAAATGCGCCACTTGGTTCTTTTGGGTACGGAGCGTCATAAAGGCGTTGTCGTCTACGGGCATATCCCAGTAAAGCGTCCCGGCGTAGCCCTGCACATGCGGCAGGTCGCCTAAGAACCAGCGCGACAAATCAATGAGGTGCATCCCTTGATCCAAGAGTTCGCCGCCGCCGCTGACCACCGGATCGGCGCGCCATTCCTTGTCATAGCCGATTCTGCCGCCGTGACCGTAACGCGCCCGAATGAACATCAGGTCGCCAAATTGCGGTTGGGCGACCAATTCACGCGCCTTTTGAAAGGCAGGGTGATAGCGATGGTTAAAGCCCACACGCACCTGTACACCCGCATCCTCCACCGCCTTGATAACGGGTTCCAGTTCTGCGGCGTTGCGGGCGGCAGGCTTTTCTACCAGCACATGCTTGCCGTTGATCGCCGCCACACGGGTGATCTCTGCCAGCGAATCGTGCGACGTGGCGATAATCACCGCGTCAAGGTCGTCACGTTCGGTCAACGCCTGCCAAGATGTTGCCGCGATTGCGCCGTAACGATCTGCCAACATCAACGCCCGCGCAGGGTCTATATCCGCAGTGGCGACCAACTGCCCCTTGCCCAACAGTGCCGCCCGCTTTTGCCCGATCAACCCACAGCCAATAATTCCAACGCGCATGACTACACATCCCCCCAAGTAAACCCGCGATCCTTCGGCACAATCCGCCGCAAGGTATACACATCTGATTTCGTTAACTCGTCGCCATG
>JBMOFU010000138.1:0-10428 GCA_049318725.1 Phototrophicaceae bacterium
GCTGTCGCCAAATCGGTTGTTGTCCGTCAGGTTAGCGCCTGTTGACATGTACTATAATAGTCAAAATTGTGTTATTTCACCTTGCTTTGCCAAATCTACTTGAAAGGCTACTCAAATGCAGCGACGAACGCTTTGGCTCAGGGCTGGAGTGATCCTTCTATTGGCTGTTCTGGCATCGGCCTGTACGCTCACCAACCGACCAGAACAAAACCTAGAAATCACTGAAGTCCCCACGAGTACCATTCCACCGACACGCACTCCATTGGGCGGTAACGGCTCGAATTTGCCAACGACGCTCCCAACCTTGACCGCACGCGCCTTTGCAACCTCCATATTTCCACCGACATCTGTTGCTCAGTTGCCTGCAACGGCACGTCCATTCCCGACAAATACACCGTTTCCAATCAGTATCCTGATTCTATCACCCGTGCCGGGGAGCATTGTCGCCGGGAATGTGCAAGTGCTTGGGGCAGCTTCTCACCCGCAATTTTTACAGTATCAAGTGGAATATGGCCCCGACCCCAATTTTGGCAACCTGTGGTTTCCCATCACGGGGGTGATTCAGTCCCCTATCGTCAACGGGCTGTTAGGTATTTGGAACACCACCACGACCAATGATGGACTATACCAGATTCGGCTTCGTGTCACCCTAAGAGATGGCACAAGCCTCGCCACAGTGGTCAATAATGTGCGGGTACAAAACCGCCAACCCACGCCAATCCCAACGGCGACCACCGTGTTACGCCCGATTGCAGCGTTCACACAAAGCACCACAAGTGGGCTTGTCCCGTTGGTGGTGAATTTCATCAACCAATCTCAGGGGGAAATCACAGGCTATAGCTGGAACTTCGGGGATGGTGGCACAAGTACAGAGATTAACCCCAGCCATACCTTCCGCAACCCCGGCATTTACACTGTAACACTGACTGCCAACGGGCCGGGTGGCGCGTCCAATGTTTCTCGGCAAATCTCTGCACAAAGCCCATCTGCGCCAGTTGCAGGCTTCACACAGGATAAAGTCAGTGGGGCTTCCCCGTTGACCGTGCAATTCACCGACCAATCTACTGGGAATATCACAGGGCGTGAATGGCGCTTTGGCGACGGCGCAACTTCAACCGCCACTAGCCCTTCGCACGTATTTACCGCAGTCGGCACCTACAATGTCATCCTTACGGTGACAGGGCCGGGCGGTTCTTCGATTGTGCAACGGCAAATCACGGTTGAAAATCCAGTAATCCCTAAGCCCAACGCAGACTTTACCGCAAGCATCAGCAGTGGCGAAGGGCCTTTAGCGGTGACGTTTACAGTCACCAACACGGCCAATATCAATACCTATACATGGAACTTTGGCGGTGCAGGCACAAGCAATCAAGCCAACCCCCAATTCACCTTTAGCGACGCTGGAACCTATGTTGTTGAGTTAATCGCTGTGGGAGCGGGTGGGCAAGATAGCCACACCGTAACGATTACCGTAACCCAGCCGCCTGATGCGCCGATTATAGACATCAGCGCCAGCCAAACCAGTGGGGAAGTTCCGCTGAGTGTGAACTTTACCGTCAATTCTAGCGGCGGCCAGATCAGCCAGTATGTATGGGATTTTGGCGACGGAGCGACCAGCACCAGCGCGAACCCGACACACAGCTACGCCACACAGGGGAGTTTTACAGTAACCCTCAATGTGCAAGGCCCCGGCGGCACTGATAGTGATACGCTAACGGTAAATGCTGTCGAGCCGATTGCAGAACCCATTGCTGCCTTCACCTACAGCGTTGTAGACGATGACACTGGGCTAACCCTGCAATTCACCAGTCAATCTGAAGGTGAAGAGCTTAACCACGCATGGGAATTTGGCGACGGCAATACCAGCAGCGAACAATCGCCACAACATACCTATAGCGCTGCGGGGACGTATCAAGTTAAATTGACGGTTTCCAATGACGGTGGGGCAACGACGACACAACAAAGCATCACTGTAGAAGCCCCAGAACCGCCACCGCCAGCCTTAAGCGCAGCGTTCACCACTAATCCGACCAGCGGCACCGCGCCGTTGACGGTTATCTTTGACAGCAGCGCCAGCACAGGCAATGTTTCGAGCTTCTTATGGGATTTTGGCGATGGTAGCACCAGCAGTGAGCCAAATCCAACGCATGAGTACCTGACGGCCAGCAGTTATACCGCCACCCTGACCCTGAGTGATATAGGGGGCAATATCAGTAGCGCACAGCAGATAATTGCCGTCAGTGCGCCAGCCGTTGTTGCAAATCCGGTTATCACGTTTAGTTCAGACCGCGATGGCAACCCACAAATCTTTGCCATGGACGCAGATGGAGCTAATCCACAACGCCTAACCGATAGTGGCGGAACGCTTGACCAGCCGTCATGGTCAACCCAGAGTCGGATTGCCTTTTTACTCAATGGCGAGCTTTATGTCATGAATGCTGATGGCTCTAGCGTGCAAGCCATTACCGAAAACGGAAGCGCCATTCTTGCGACATCCCTAAGTTGGTCGCCAGACGGTGGTCGGCTTGTGTTCAGCTCAGACCGCGACGGCAACCCAGAAATTTACACTGTCAATGCCGATGGCTCTGGGTTGCAACGCCTGACTGATTTGGGAACGACCGATAATGAACCCCACTGGGGCAATAGCGGAATTGTGTTCGGCTCAGACCGTGACGGCAACGCTGAAATTTACAGCATGGGCGGCGATGGATCGAATCCTGTTCGCCTTACAACCAGCGATCCCTTCGACGGGCAACCTGCATGGTCGCCAGACGGCAGCCGAATTGCCTTTGTCAGCGAACGGGACGGCAACCGAGAAATTTACGTCATGGCAAGTGATGGCAGTAACCTTGTTCGCCTGACCGACAGCGGCGCAACCGATGAACAACCCGCATGGTCAAGCGATGGTAGCCAGATTGTGTTTGTCAGTGAGCGTGACGGCAACCGAGAAATCTACCGTATCAATAGTGACGGCGGAAATCTCACCCGGTTGACCGATAGCGGTTCCAACGATCAACACCCTGCTTGGAAGCCCTAGCGACTTGAATATTTTGGGTGGGGTAGTCGCAATCACCCCACCCAAAAAGCTCTTGACAAACCCCGCTGCCATACCTATACTAACGGAGTCTCGCTTGGAGGCGTGGTGTAGCGGTTAACATGCAGCCCTGTCAAGGCTGAGATCGCGGGTTCAAATCCCGTCGCTTCCGTCAAAAGACCCCAAATAGGGGTCTTTTTTGTTGAATCTACTCCCTCTGCTTGCGGCGAATCCTCACACGTTGTAAACTGCCAACGTATCTGCGGCGATTATTTGACCCCACACGCGGCGGGAGAAATGCAAAAAATGTCTGAATTACTTGAAACAACACTCAGTAAGGCATATGAACTCATTGAGGCAAACCGCATTGATGAGGCGCACGATCTTTTAGAGCCTCTGTTAGAAGGCTACCCCAATGAATCCGAACTGTGGTGGATGTACGCCTATGCCGTAGATGACCCAGAAAAGGCCGTTTCTGCCCTTCAACGGGTGGTTGCACTAGACCCGACCAATAACGAAGCGAAGGCGCTTTTAGATCAAGCCACTGCTGAAGTTACTCCAATAGCACAGTCTTCTGGAATTAAACCGATCCGTCCCATAAAGCCACTTAGCGTTATGCCCGCAACATCCCCTGAAAGTAATGGGGAGGATGCCGATGATGACGGCGACCCAGAGCCGACGGATACCACGGCACGCGGCGGTATCAACTGGGTTGCAATTGCTGCGGTCACAGGAATATTTGTAATTGCGCTTATTATATTAGGCTTTACCCTGTTGCGTAATAACACCGGCAATGCCACTGTTACGCCATCGCAGGTTGCGCTGAATGCCACTGTTGCCGGAGGGCAGTCACAAAGCCTATTCTCTACCGCGTCCTCAACGGTTGGGGCATTTGCCAGTGCGACGCCGTTAACGCTCAATCTAGCTTCAGTAACCCCATTGACACCGACACAAATTGCCTTATCTACTTCTGTGATAACTGCAACTGTAGTGCCTTCGGTTGTGCAAACCACACCCGTGGCAGCAATAAGCACCCCAACGACAATGGCTTCAAATACAACAGGGAATACGCCGACGGTGGCAGTTTCACCCACGCAACAGGCAAGCAATACCCCAACGGTTACCGCGACCCTGCAAGCCACCGTCGTCCCAACAATACCTCCCACACCAACCGTAGCGCCGACATCCACAAATACGCCCACGCCAACAACAGTACCCACCGCCACACCACACCCTACAAACACACCGACGCCAGACCTTGCTGAACAATTGATTGCAGCCCTTGCAGGCTTTGACTTGAGCGATCAAGGGGTGACTCGGGTAGCCACAGAATTAGGGGATACATGGCTTGTTGAAGTTTGCATCACTGCCGAAACAGACCGTACCCTGTTACTGGACGATGGCTTTAGCGCACTTGCGGAAAATATCGGCGCCATCCCACAGAATGCACAAGCCATCGGTATTGCGTTGCTGGACTGTGAAGCTGAAGCCGCTCTACGCTTAGTGGCAGTTGAGCGGGCAACACTAGATGCACTGGTTGCTGGTAACCTTGCCCCAACCGAATTCCAGCGGCAGTGGCGCTCAGTGACAGTAAACGGCTAGTTAGTTGTATCTAGGGAAGGTCAGGGTAAAGGTCGTTCCAAAGCCTTCCTGACTTTCCACATCAATCCTGCCGTGATGATTCTCAACAATGCCATAGCTCACAAATAACCCTAATCCGGTTCCATCTGGCTTGGTTGAAACAAACGGGTCGAAAATCTTCGGCAACACCTGTGCAGGGATGCCAATCCCATTATCGTTAAAGCGCACATAGGCATGATCGCTATCTTCCCAGATGGTCACCCTCAGTTCACCGCCTTGCGGCATGGCGTCTTGGGCATTCAAAAGCATATTCATAAAGACTTGCTCAAGCTGATCTCGGTTGCCAGAAATGACGACTTGAATGGGGAATTTGGCAGCCACCTCAACTTTTTGGCGTTCAAGCGATTTTTGATTTAACCGAATCATGGCATTCAGGATGTTGCATAGGTTCTGCGGCGCAAAGGTTGTAGAGGACTTTTGATGGTGGGTAAATTCGAGCAATTGGCGCACAATTCTGCTGATGCGTTCAACACTGTCTTGGGTCATCTTCACCATCGTCAAATCAATGGGGTTGCCCTGCATGATTTCATCGCTGATAAATTCTAAATTCAGTTGGATGGGTTGTAACGGATTATTGATTTCATGCGCGATGCTGGCGGCCAAATGCCCAATCGAGGCCAACTTCTCCGAGCGGAACAGCATTTCTTGGGTTTTCTGTAGGTCAATGGTGCGCTCTGCGACCATATCTTCAAGGTGAAGGGCATAATTGGCCTGTACCTGATACAGTTCTGCGTTGTAGAGGGACAATGCCGCTTGCCGTAAAATCCCGCGAAACAAACGTAATTCACTGACGCTAGGCACCTGCTCATCAAAGGCCACCACAATAAAGCCTAATTCGTTCGCCCCATGTTGCAAAGGGAATATGATCACCGCCGGGAAGTTCGGCAATGTGGTTTCAATAGAATTGCGCCAGATATGATCTAATGGTGGCAGGGCAACAATCAGTTGATAGGCCAATGACTCAGATTGTTCAGGGGCTTTAGGATAGCTTGACGCCAGTAAGGCGATCTGTTGTTGATCGGTCATCTTGCAGATCATAGTGAAGCCGCTGCGTAGCAAATCTTGCGTGAACAACAACAACAAGGAAAATATCTCAGAAACCTCTACCTGTTGATTTAACAGTTCACCGACACGCAATAACGCCTCTAGCTCTTGGGTACGTTGTTGTAACGCAACTTCAAGTTGCCTTGCGCGCAGTTTACTGTGAACCCTAGCAATCAGTTCCTGAGGGGCAAACGGCTTAGACATATAATCATCAGCGCCGATATTCAACCCCTTTGCAATATCAGCAGGTTGACGTGCGCGGGCGGACAGAATGATCGTTGGGATGTCCATCGTCATTGGGTTTTGGCGTAGACGCACCAACACCTCAAACCCATCAATGCCCGGCATTTGAACGTCCAGTAAAATCAAGTCTGGGAGCAATCTCGCCGCTTTTTCTAACGCACTAAACCCATCATTTGCGGAAGCCACCTGTAACTGTTCGCGTTCTAACAAGTGTGTCAACATCGTCACTGTGATCTGTTCATCATCAACAACCAACACCAGCGGTTGCGTTCGATTCTGATCGAATAATCCCATAGTTGCGTCTCACACTCATGTTCTATGGCGGACGGTGATAAAATACGATGCTAACTCGTATGAAACACAAGGGGAATCTCGCTTAAGATTCCCGATAAACGCAAAAACCATGCTTTCCGTTTACGATAGCGGATTGTGCTTGGTTGTACAGGCAGTTTCAACCCAATTTGGAGAATTATGTCTGCTAAACGCATCTTTCAGCGCTCGGAATTACGCAATGCCATCCTGTTTGGTGCAGTCGTTGGGGTGAGTCTGGCGCTTTCGTTTGTACTGGGGTACTTTACAAGAGATTTAATAGCGCCCAGCGCATTCCTTCAGAATCCAGCGGGGGAAGGCTATCCGCTATTGGATGAAGTCCAGACCCTGCTCGATCAACACTATCTGCGCGAACAACCCAGCTATGCCCAACGCCAACATGAGGCCGTTCGCGGCCTGTTAAATGCACTCGGAGACCGCTACACCTTCTTCATTGATCCACCAGTAGCGCAAAGCGAATCCGATGTATTAGCGGGAACCTACGGCGGGATTGGTGTGCAAATACAACGCGCTGAAACTGGCGAATTGGTCATGTTCCCATTTGCAGAAAGCCCCGCTATTGAAGCTGGCATCGCAGACGGCGACATCCTGCTTGCCATCAATGAGACGCTAATCACCTTTGAAATAAGGCAAGATGTTGTTGACCAAATGTTGCGCGGTGAAGTTCGTCGCGGGAGTGGCGCAACGATTACTTACCGCCGTCCGCCTGATGATGAAGAAATAACCGCCTTTGTCCCGTTTGGCGTGATTAACGTCCCATCGGTGGTTTGGCGTGTGCTTTCAGATAATCAGCGGATTGGGTACGTCCAGATTATGCGCTTTACCAGCCGTACCCCAGATGAATTGACCACAGCGCTTACAGAGTTAAACGACAGTCAAATTGAAGCGCTGGTGGTAGATATGCGCGGGAATAACGGCGGGTTGTTACAAGAATCTGTCGCAGTGGGTGATATATTCCTTGACGGCGGTGTGATCGTTTACGAACAAGATGGCGACGGGGAACGTACTTTCGAGGCAGAAGCGGGGAGTTTAGTGGGCAACCTACCGATGGTGGTCTTGGTCAACGGCGGTACGGCCAGCGCAGCAGAGTTAGTGGCAGGGGCATTGCAAGATCGTCAACGTGCGTTGCTCATCGGGCAGCGGACTTTTGGCAAGGGGACGGTACAACAAATTTTCCGCCTTTCTGATGAATCTTCCATCCACATCACTTCAGCAGAGTGGTTTACCCCCAACCGAACACCGTTAGATGGACAAGGGCTAACGCCTGACATCGAAATGATTCCAGATGTTAACGGGCGTGATGTTGAACTGGGTGAAGCCATTCGCAATTTAGAGGCACAATTACCGATACTGGAGACTGCAAAATTATGACTGACGCCGTAAAAGTTATCAGTCGGAACCGCAAGGCATTCCACGAATATGAAATCAGTGAACGGTTTGAGGCAGGGCTAGTCTTGATGGGTTCAGAGATTAAATCCATTCGAGGGAACCGTGTCAATTTAGGGGAAGGCTTCGTCGTCGAGCGTGGCAACGAATTATGGTTGATGCATGTGCATATTGCGCCGTATGCCTTTGCAGAAGCCTACGGCCACAGCGACCCGATGCGACCCCGCAAATTGTTGCTGCATCGCCGTGAAATCAGCAAAGTGCGGACGTGGATTCGAGAAAATACCTATACAGCTGTGCCGATCTCGCTATACCTGAAGAATGGGCGTGCTAAGGTAGAGATTGGGCTGGCGCGTGGCAAGAAACTCTATGATAAGCGCAACACTATTGCCGAGCGAGATTCCAACCGCCAGATTCAACGTGCGCTCAAAGAGAATTACTAACACCCTATGAACCTGACAGATCGCTTCCCACCAACGCTACGCGAGATTAATTCCCTACCAGAACCTGAGCGGCGGGGAATTTACAGCACGTTAACCCCCACAGATTTGCTGGAACAGCTTGGCATGAGCGGAGTAGGGGAGTCTGACCTCATCGCGGATGGGCGGCTACAATTTCGGGCGCCGAGTGGTAGCCGCTCACTGGAAATAACGCTCAAGCGCCACCCTAAAGATGTTGACCCATTGCTTTACTTTCATATGGCAGACACCTTTAATTACCAGTTATTGGTCTTGTTGGTGGTTGCCAATGATTTAGATCAGCCCCGTTTTCATACGGATGTTGACCAAGACGGCAATCGAACCCGTTTTGGTACAGAAAGCCGCAATCTGCCCGCAGAAACAGCAGCCATGCTTGATGGGTTAGCGCCCGGCCAAGTGCGGCGTGGGCTGCGGGTATTCCGCACGCTAGTGCCGAACTTTGAGCGTTTTGTAGCGCGCATGGAACACGACATTTTCTTTATCGAGCCATTAGCCTATCATAACGCTATTATTTTCGAGCGTTATGGATTTAGCTATGTGCGCGGCCTTCAAGAAATGCACACCATCCATAAAGCATTTCAACCCGGTGGTGAATATTATCAACGGCTTCACCAAGAAAACCCCTTCCGTACCCCACAAGCCGCTGAAACGATCCGAGGGCGCTCGTGGGCAATTCACGACGGCATCCTTGGGCATCCGTTTACCGGCTTTCAGATGTATAAGCGCATAAATCATCATGCAAACGTCGTTACCGCTCCGAATATCCCCTTTTGAACCCCTCCCTGCGCCAGAAATTAGCGAGGCATCCGTAAAAGCCGCGCTAGATGGCCTTATCTTTCAAAACAGCGAGAAAACCACCAGCGCGCTTGAATGGTTAGGGATCGTAGATGCATTTATCGCACAAGAGGCGCTGCCAACCTTATCCAATAAAAGACTCTATGCCTTACAGACAATTCTGACGAATTTGATTTTGCAGCAATATTTAGGCCAACGTGAGCGGTTAGGGCTGTTGCTACCGGCACTTGACCAAATTTCTCGGCAAGCACTACTGCAAATCATCGCAAAAGATGCCGCACAGCCCAATATGACACTCAAAGTATGGAGCGTATTGGTTGCGCGCTATGTGCTGACATCGCTAGAAATCACCTTGTCGGAACTTGAAAACTGCTTTGGCGTTTCTGATCGGCAACTCAGGCGCATGATGCATCAAGGAATAGAGCAGGTGATCCGCCTCATTACGGATTTAGAATTGCGCCATCATCACAGCACGCACAAATTTCGGCTGAAGTCGCAAATCCCTGCTACGCGCTCGGTGATGTTGGGGCAGGATGATTTACTCCAAGCGGCTTGGAACCTGTACAGCCAGCATAAACCGTTTCGGTTGCTCTTGAGTGGTGACAGCGGAATGGGCAAAAGCCATGTGGCGGCAAAAATCAGTGAGGCATTGATCGAACACCCCACCCCCCCAGATCAAATTATCTGGATTCAACGCCCACAGTACCTTGCCCAAACCCTAAACATCATTCTCGAAAGCCTGTACGGAGAATACCCCCCACAGGATTGGATGACTTACGCGGCCATGCAGAATATCTTGTTGGTTATTGATGATGGGGATGCGCTTATGGCAGGCTATCCTCAATTGCTGGCAACGGTCAAAGCGTTTCATCTTATTTTTACGACAACGCTTGCCCCACCCGTTGATGCCCTCGTCACGTTTGATCTGCACGTAACGCTCAAACCGCTTGTTGCACACCATGCCTATCAGCTTTACACCCTTATCGCGCCTCCAGATGAAGCGCTGCTGTCACAGGTTGTATTGATGCACGAAACGGCAGGAATCCCCAGCAAGATTTGTCTTGCCGCGTTACAGCCATTGAATAGTGAGGGTTCTTCGGGTGACCTTCCTGCAATGTATGGAAACACGTTGCATTTGCTCACCGCTTGCGCTTTGCTTCCAGAAGGGTTACCGATCAGTCAACTGCTGATAGAGCTTACTCATTTGCCGATGGTAGGATTTAACCGTTCTGGTGATTTGCTCAAATGTCGTTCAGAGGTAGAGATGCGAATCCGTCAAACATGGGAAGATGAGGCTGCGCCCACAAGCTTACACAACTTTTTAAAAGGATTTATCAGCCAACCCATTTTTAGGCGTGAACTGAGCGGCAAAATTCTGTTAGCACTTTTGAATCAATATGTCGGCAAAATCCCGCTAGAACTGCTGCGTGAGCTTGTAGAAAAATATTGGCGAGATATTGCAGAAAGTGAGGCGCT
>JBMOFU010000139.1:0-10358 GCA_049318725.1 Phototrophicaceae bacterium
ACCAGCGGCAAATCTAGCCCTTTGGCGATCATCTGTGTGCCGATCATCACATCGGCGTTGCGCTCTTTGAAGTGCCGCAGATAAATCTCGTGCGAGTCGGATTCGCTGGCGGTGTCTGCGTCCCAACGGATGCAGCGCACATCGGGGAAAATCACCTTGAGCGCCTGCTCCACCTCTTGCGTCCCTGCGCCAAAGTAACGGATGCGTGCCGAACCGCATACACTGCATCCGGCGGGATGCGGTTGCTGATGGCCGCAGCGGTGACAGCGCAACACGCCGTCATGGTGATAGATGAGGGTGGTATCGCAGTTGGGGCATTCGACCACGCTGCCGCAGTCACGGCAAAAGACGTGGGTATTCTTGCCGCGCCGATTCAAGAACAGAATCGCCTGTTGGTCACGCTGGAGCGTTTCTGCCAGTGCGCGCTGGAGCGCTTCGCTAAACAGGCTCTTGTTGCCGTTTTTGAGTTCTTCGCGCATGTCTACCACTTGCACTGCCGGGAGTGGGTTGGCGTGCGGCGCGTCGCCGTCGGCAGGGATGCTGATCCCCAGTTCGGCGGCCTGCTGTGCCACCGCCTCACGGTGGGCTAAAATCCGTTGCGGCAGTTCGAGTTTAGTGATGATCCCGCGTTCGGCCTGATAGGTCGTTTCTAGGTCGGGGGTGGCGCTGCCCAAAATCAATGGGGCGCTGTGCCATGCGGCCAATTGTGCCGCCGCTGCCCGTGCGTGATAGTGGGGGGCGCTCACCTGCGGCGGAACGTCTACATTGGGCGACTGCTTATAGCTGCCGTCGTGTTCTTCGTCCAGCACAATCACGCCGATGTTGTCCAGCGGGGCAAATAGCCCGCTACGTGCGCCAACGACGATCTGCGCCAAGCCCTCGCGCACCCGCCGCCATGCGTCGTAGCGTTCAGCATCTTCTAGGCCGCTGTGGAATAGCGCCACTTGGCCGGGGAAGCGCCCCACCACCCGCGCAACCATCTGCGGCGTGAGGGCGATCTCTGGCACGAGTACCAGCGCGCTACGGCCAGCCTTCAGCGCGGCTTCGACCGCCGCCAAGTAGATTTCGGTTTTGCCGCTGCCTGTGACGCCATGCAACAGAAAGGTTTCTGTGCGGCGAGCGTCCAGCGCGGCAAGGATGGGCGCAAGCGCGGCCTGTTGTGGCGGTGTGAGCGGGTGGGCAGGCGTGGGCGGGAAGGCGCGATTTGACAACGGGTCGCGCCAGTCGTCGCGCTGACCGAGCGTGATAAAGCCCAGTTCCTCTAGGTGGCGCAAATCTGCTAAATCGGCGTCGGATTGCGCGTAAATCCAACTGAGTTCAATCGGTTCTGTTTCTCGCGCCAGCACCTGCAACGCACGGATTTGCGCTTCGCCGTGCCGCAGCGCGATTAACGCGGTGTCCAGCGCGTCGGCACGTATTGCCATCTGTAGGCCGTCGTCGCCTTGTGTCAGTAGCCCTTCGGTGACCAATTTCTTCAGCGTGGCGGCGGTGGTGCCGAACTGTTCCGCAGCGGCCTTGATCGGGATCGGCGCACCCTGTAGCGCGGCAAACGCTTCGAGTAAATCCGCGCGGCGATTTTTACGGCCAAGCGTGGGCGCAACTTGGGCGATCTGGTCAACGGGCAGCGCGATCTGTGCCATATCCACTTGGCGTGGGCGGATTCTGGGCGGACGCATGAACGGTTCGACATCCACCACGCCTAAATCACGCAATTGCTGGACGGTACGTTCCCAACTGGCTTTGTCCTCATCGTCCAGTGCATAGCTGATCTGTGCGCCTGTCAGCGTGCCGCGCCGCCGTAATAAGTTGACGACGCGGTGCTGGAACATATCGCGCGGGATGTAGCGCAGGTCAAGCAACGTCACGCGCAGGTCGCGCCCATTCGTTAGTCCGGGCGGGAGCATTGCCCCCAACGCCGCGCCGACGCCGCTCAAGTAGTGTTCATCTATCCACACGGCCAGCGCTAATTGGGCGGCGCTCACGACGGGGGTGGGGTGCAAAATCGCCTGAATCGGCTTTAGCGTGGTCTGTTCGGGCAGTTCGGGCGGCCAGTCTGCGCTTAGGGCGGTGATGATGCCAATCTCGATGGAGGTGCGGAAGGCGACCTGCACCATCTGGCCGGGCTGTACCCGCGCCAGTAGCGCTTCGGGGGCGCTGTAATGGAACATCGTCGTCACATGGACGTAAGGCAGGGCAATGTGCGCGTACATGGGGGCGGGGTTCTGTCCTTGGGCGTAAAGTTATCATAGCGCACATACAGGGATGTTCGTAGGGGCGCACAACAACCCCTCCCTAAATCCCTATGACGGTTCTGTAGGGGCGCAATGCATTGCGCCCCTACGGTGGGTAACAATGCTACGCTGTCGTCGGGCGCGGATGGTCGAGGTGGCGCAAGGTGCCGTAAAGCGCCGCCAAGCCCACCGCCAACGCGATCACGAACAACGGCAGATAGCCGAACTGCTGGGCGATTGTCCCGCCAATGAGCGGCGTAATCAACGAAATCACCGACATAATGGTACTGTACAGCCCCACATAGATCGGTCGTTGGTCGGGGTGAGCGTAGACCAACAGCCAATTGAAGAAGGCGAAGAACAAGTTGCCAAGCGTAAATCCAGATATAAAAAAGCCCACATAGAGCGGCCACGCCCCGACCACCGCCGCTATGAGCGCGCTGATCGGCAACAGCATAGACAATGCTAAGGCCAACCGAATATAGAGCAGGTTATCCCGTGAGCCAAGCCATGTGTAAAACAGCGATCCGGTCACGCCGCCGATGACTTGCATCATCAACAGGCGCGGCACAGCCACCGTGCTAGAAACCCCTAAATCCACGGTGGCAAAACCGATGTAGAACGGGATCGCCATTGTGAACAGCGTCGTCAAGATGCGGATGATAATCATGTTACGGAATGGCACATCGGCGCGCAGCACGCGCCCCAAGCTCGGCAGGTAATCGCCAAGCGACGCGATGCGCTCCACCGCTTTGCCACTGGGCAGTTCACGGATGAGCAAGCCGGGCAAGGTCGAAAGGGCGAACAATGTGCCTGCTGTGCCGAAGATCAGCGCGTAGTTATTGGGATATGCCGGCCCCGCGTCGCTGAGGATGACGCCAATCAGCGGGGTGACGCCGAGCATGATGACCGCCGTTGCCGCCGGAATCAACCCGAACAGCCGTGCGCGCCAGCGGTCGCTCAAACTAGAAGCGACCAAATCTGACCACGCCACACTGACCACGCCGTCACCAAACGCGGCAACGCCATAACAAATGAAGAACGCCAACAAAATCGCCTGCGGTTGATCTTTGCCAAGCGCAATCACCACAGCGGCAAACACAACCATCGCAAACCGCACGGGGATGTTCGGCCCGATAAACCACCAGCGCTTGCGTTCAAACCTGACCATATAGCGTGCAATGAACAGCTGCGGCAAGCCAGAGCCGATGTCGAACAAGCTGGCCGCCAGCCCGATCAAGATTTCAGAACTTGTCAAACTACGGATGAAGTCTGGCACTACCGTAGACGGGCCGATGATGTTTAACGCCAAGGTGAACAAAATCCCGTCAATGAGGAAGAACGGGAAGTTACGGCGGTACGTCGGTTCCGCTGATGGTGAGCTGTGTGGCGGTGCAGAAGATTCGATCATGAACGAACGGCGACTTTCAATGGGTGGCTGACTATAAAGGGGAGGGTAAAAGTATTCTGAATCTACTCTATTAACACGATTGCGAGCGACGGATATTAACGCTACACAGACGGACGACACAGGTGTCATCCCTACACAACCGTTGACATGCGATCGCATCCTGTAGGAACAAGGCCTGCCTTGTCCGCAAAACAGGCTAAAAACATGAACTAGCAATCATCGTGTATTGTAAACGTTCAACGGATAATTTGCATTTTGTGTGCCTATAGAGCAGTTTATCCTATAAACCCATTGTGTCGGGGCGGGTTCCGCCTCGCCCGCGAAATACCCCAATTGACGATCATCGGTTTAATTTCGGATAATGCCTACTTATTTCAACCCGTAGGGCGCGTAGCGGCTCATCCGCAGGATAGCTTTGTGATAAGACATCTTATCAGAGGTAATGAAAAATCCGCGCTAAAATCGCACCGTTTGGGCATGGGCAACCGCCACAAACTTGACGCCCCTCTGCAAGGGCTGTACACTGCGGAGTATCTATTTATAGGGAACTTGCACGCCACACAACAACACACGGGGAACACAATAGCGCATGGGCTTTGCACGGTTGCAAAGCTGACGAGGAAGACGGTTCCTTGCCGCAGGGCAGGGCTAACTCGGTTCCGCCGAGGAAAATCGAAAGATCAGCGGATGCCGTCTAGGGGCAAGCCACCCCTAACATTCCCCCTAAAATAACCGTGTGGGCAAATCGGCAAGGTGACTTGCTGCACAACCCCACCCAACGGATGGCATAACATCACCGCCCACGCATGGCGCGGTCTTGTGTTGTTTGCGTTCCTGTGCAAAAACTCCCCCACTAACAGGAGCATAACGCTATGTGTGGTATCGTCGGCTATGTAGGCAAACGAGAAGCTGTCCCCTTGATTTTAGACGGGCTTGGGCGGCTAGAGTATCGCGGGTACGATTCTGCGGGCGTGGCGGTGATCTGCGATGGGCAGATTGGTCTGCGGCGCGATGTCGGCAAGCTCATCAACTTGCGCGTGCGCGTGGAACAGTCCCCGCTGCACGGTCAAATTGGGATTGGGCATACCCGTTGGGCAACGCACGGCGTCCCCAGCGAGCGTAACGCCCATCCGCACGTCAGCAGTGATGGAGAATTTGTCGTGGTGCATAACGGCATCGTCGAGAACTACCTTGAACTCAAGGCAGAACTGATGGCGGCGGGCGTGCCGTTCCAGTCGGAAACCGACACGGAAGTGATCGCACAGTGGATCGCCCACACTGCCCGCCACATGACGCACGGCGACCTGCCCGAAGCCACCCGCCTGACGGCGCTACGCTTGCGCGGCGCTCATGCGATTGTCGCTATGCAGCGCGCCAACCCCAATCAACTGGTGGCGGTGCGGATTGGCAATGCAGGCGGCGTCACGGTGGGGATTGGGCAGGATGAAAACTTCATTGCCTCAGACATCCCCGCCATTTTGGAGTACACCCGCGACTTGATCTTCCTTGATAGTGGTGAAATGGCCGTGATCGAGCAGAATAGCTACCGCGTGCAACGGCTCACGGGGGAAGCCGTGACGCCCGAACTCCATAAGATTGCGTGGGATCCCGTCAGCGCGGCCAAAGGCGAGTATCGCCACTTCATGCAAAAGGAAATCTTCGAGCAAGGGCGGGCGATCACCGACACGTTGCGCGGGCGCACAGACTTTGAACACGGCACGGTCAACTTGCCCACGCTCAACCTGACCCCCGAACAGGCGCAAGCCCTGCAACGGATGGTTATCACGGCCTGCGGCACGAGCTACTACAGCGGGCTGGTGGGCAAATTCTACCTTGAACAACTGGCAAGACTCCCCACCGAAGTAGACTATGCCAGCGAGTACCGCTACCGTGACCCAATCATCAGCGCGGGGACGGTGGCGCTTGCCATCACCCAAAGCGGCGAAACTGCCGACACGCTCGCGGCGATGGCCGAAGCCAAAGCGCGTGGCGCTACGCTGTGGAGCATCACCAACGCCATCGGTAGCGCGGCACTACGCATGTCTGACGGCTATATCACGATGAACGCCGGGCCAGAAATCGGCGTGGCGTCTACCAAGGCCTTCACCACCAGCCTTGTAGATCAATACCTGATTGCGCTCTATTTGGCCGAACAGCGCGGCACCCTCAGCGCCGAACAGGTACAGCAACACGTCCATGACCTTGCGCTACTGCCCGGACTTGTGGGGCAGGCGTTGGCGCTCGATTCGCAGATCGAAGCGCTGGCGGCGCAATTCCACCATGTAAGCGATTGCCTGTTCTTAGGGCGCGGAATCAATTATCCTGTAGCGCTAGAGGGCGCGCTCAAGCTGAAGGAAATCAGCTACATTCATGCCGAAGGCTACCCGGCAGGCGAGATGAAGCACGGGCCTATCGCGCTGATTGACGAGCATCTGCCCGTGATTGCGCTGGCGCCGCAAGATGCCCTCTATGAAAAGATGATTAGCCAGATTGAGCAGGCCAAAGCGCGGGGCGGCGTGGTGATCGCGCTGGCAACGGCGGGGGATGCGTATATCGGCACGAAAGCCGACCATGTAATTGAACTGCCCGTGATGCCGCCGCTCTTGATCCCGATTGTGGCGGTGATTCCGTTACAGTTGTTGGCCTATCACATTGCCGTGTGGCGCGGGGCGGATGTAGACCAGCCGCGCAACCTTGCCAAGAGCGTGACGGTAGAATAGCGTCTCGTAGAGGGCGCTGCGCGCTGCGCCCCCTACAATCCATGATCTGTAGGGATGAGGCTTGCCTCGTCCGTGAGACGATCGCGCCCCTACGATTTTTATTGCATCGAAATCGTCTGGCGGGATTGTTCAATTGCTTGGACCGTGGCGCTAACCTCACTGCGGCGGGCGGCCACCAACGCATTCACCAGCTTGTTTTGCACTTCAATCTGCTGTACCAGTACATCTAACTTGCGGTGCAGGTCAACAATTTCAAGCTCGCTTTTCAGGTTGACTTCATAATCATTGCGCGCCACCGCACGGTCTTTTTCCGCTTGGCGGTTCTGAGACATCAAAATCACAGGCGCTTGCAGCGCGGCGAGGGTGCTTAAGCCCAAGTTGAGCAAAATAAACGGGAAGGTGTCAAAGGCACGCTCCCCTAACAGCAGGTTCCCCACAATCCATAGCGCCATCAACCCCAAAAAGCTGATGATGAAACCCCAACTGCCCGCTAACTCTGCAATATGGTCGGCCATGCGGTCACCGAAGCTGGCGTTTTCTTCAATGTCTTCATAGACGTTATCGCTGACCGAGTATTGGCGCAGGTCTTCTACGAGCGATTGCGCCTCTGGGTCAAGCAAAGTGTCTAGCTCTTCAATTTCGGTAATCAGGTGTTGTACGGTTTCTTCGTCGGCGTCTTCACGAAGCGCGGCCAATTGCTTCAACAAAAGATCGTTGTACATGGGGGGTCTCCATTCAAAACACATGGGCAGCACCCAAATCAAAGCTGGGCGCGCTGCGCTGATAGAAAGATTGGGTTGTGTGTTGAACAAGACGCTTTAATACAGGGGCTGGCGACAGCACAAGGGTGCCTCATCGCCAAAAGGGGGTCGGTGAGGCTCGATTAGGGAAGGCTGCCGCCGCAACGTATTTGCGGCTGTTCAGATAATCGAGCAGACATGATTGCCTCAATGCTCAGTAAACGAAAACAGAGGGGGTGTACCCCACTGATATTTGCATTATAACCCCTTAAGTTTGGGGGTGTAAAGGGAAGATTGTATAAATAACAGCGCGCTTGCATCACAGGCGGGATTGACAAAATAAGATCGAATATGGGGGGGTATGTGTCGGGGCATGATCCATCATACCCTGACTTACGGCCTAATCGTTTAACGGCGGGCGCGGGCGATGAAGTCCGCAAACAGTGCGGCAGTCTGCTCGGTCATCCGTTCAGGGTGGAACTGCACGCCGATCATGCGTCCGTCGGGGGTTTCGATGCCCTCAATCACGCCGTCGGGACTGGTGGCATTGACCTGCAACCCATCCCCAACGCTGGCAAGCGCTTGTAGGTGATAGGTATTCACCGTGAGCGAGTCGGTTTGCAACACGCGCCCTAGCGCGCTATTCGGCGCAATCTGGACGGGGTGACTGGTTCCGCCGCGCTTGGGGCTGTGCGGCTGGATTTCCCCCTCAGCCTGTGCCATGACATCCCCGTAGATTGTACCGCCTGCCTGCGCGTTGATGAACTGCATCCCATAGCAGATGCCCAACACGGGGCGTACATCGTGCTGAAAGGCGCTGTAGATCAATTGGTCGGTGCGGTCACGGATGGGGTCTACAGGGGCTAGGTCATCGGGCAAACTGCCGATTAAGCCGCGTGTGATGCCGGGCCCGCCGACCATCAACAGCCCGTCAAGTAGCGTGGCAAATTCTGCCATCGCTTGAGGGTCGGTCAACATGGGGACGATCAACGGCAGGCCGCCCGCCGCTTCAACCGCCTTGATGTAGGCATGGTCAAGCTGTTGGGCGCTGTCGTTGTAGCTGGTGGTGATGCCAATGCGTGGGCGGCTCATGTGGGTTTAGTCCACAAAGCGGTACTTAAACAACGTCCACAGGGCAATCGGCGCGTCCGTCCAACGGATTTTCTTGCCTTCGTGCCACTCCCGCCCATTGTAACTAATCGGCACTTCGTAGATGAAGATGCCCTGCTTGAGGACTTTGGCGGTAAATTCTGGCTCGAACTCAAAGCCGCGTGCGTGAATTTTCATCCCCTCCACCACTTCACGACGAAAGACCTTATAGCAGGTTTCCATGTCGCTCAAAATGGAGTTGTAGAGCAAGTTGGTTGCCAGCGTCAAAGACATATTTGCCACCATGTTCCAGAAGTACATGGTCTTGCGCGGGCCGCCTAAAAAGCGCGAGCCGTAGACCACTGGCGACACCCCTTCTTGGATGGGCTGAACCAGCTTGGCGTACTCGCGGGGGTCATATTCGTCATCGGCGTCTTGGATGATAAAGATGTCGCTAGTGGCGTGCTTAAAGCCGGTGACCAGCGCCGCCCCCTTGCCCTGATTCACGGCATGGTAAATCACCCGCACCATCGGGTCAGCTTCGGCCTCAATTTCGGCCAGTACCGCGCGCGTGCCGTCGGTAGAGCCGTCATCCACAATGACGATTTCTTCCACGACGCTTTGCTGCTTCACTTTGTCAAGAATCACGCGGATCGTCTTGACCTCGTTATAACAGGGGATAATTACACTCAGCGTCAGTTCAGGGTGTTGAGTGCTGGCCTGTTGGGTATTGGGGTGGGCGTTCACACTGCTATTGAGCATCAGTTGGCTACTCTCTTGATTCTTCGCATATGCCGATGAGAGGGGTGTGAAGAAACACCCCGCACGTTAGCGTGGCGATTATATCAGGTTGCCGACTTCATGCTATAGGGGATTTATCGTGCGGCCTCTAGGCGCTGTGCTGAACACATAGGTGCAAAAAGTAGGCAATCGTTCTAATGATGTGCTATCCTATGTTAAATCTACACTCGGATGCTCAACAGGATTTTGCGTGATGTCTACATGGAATACCCTTGATGAAATTAGCGCGCAGGTCAAGACCTGCCAACTGTGCAAGCTCGCTAATGGCCGTACCAACGCCGTTCCCGGCAGCGGTAGCGCGACCGCAGAGATATTGTTTATCGGTGAAGGCCCCGGCGCCACAGAGGACGAGCAGGGGGTGCCGTTTGTTGGGCGCAGCGGGCAATACCTCAATTACCTGCTCAACTTGATTCAACTTAACCGCCCAGACGTATTTATCACCAACGTCGTTAAGTGCCGCCCGCCAGAAAACCGCGACCCGGAAGCCGACGAAATCGCCGCGTGCCGCGCCTACCTTGACCGCCAAATTGAACTGATTGACCCCGCCGTGATTGTCACCGTTGGGCGTTACAGCATGGCGCGCTACTTCCCCGGCGCCAAAATCACCGCCATTCACGGCCAACCGCTCTATAAGGACAAGCGCGCCTTCTTCCCCATCTTTCATCCAGCGGCTGCACTGCGGAACCCCGGCCTACGGATTGATATGGAAACCGACATCAAGCGCCTGCCAGAGGTCATTGCCGAAGTCCGCCGTCGGCGCGCTTCCAGCGACTTCGACGCGCCGCCACCGCCCCCCGATGACGGTACACCGCCGCAACAATTAACGCTCTTGTAATCTGCTTAGGCATATAAGTTGGGTATTTTGTGAGGGCAGTTTATATACACCCTTAGCAGATGGCTGTTAAACACGGTTTCAGGGGCGACACAGGTGTCGCCCCTACAATCTATGGCCTGTAGGGACGAGGCCTGCCTCGTCCGCGAGACCCTTTATAACAGACCTGTGCAAAATTTCTCGGTAAATTCTGGCTTCGTGCGTAAGGTGAGTTAGAAGGGGCGTGGTTTGTCCGTGGGGTAGCGCCCGCTCTCTAGCCAGCCCTGTAACTTAGAAAGCGTGTCCCAGTCGCCTTTGGCGGCGTAGGTGGCCTGCTCTACCCAAGATTCAATCGTTGGGGTGAAGCGCACCCCTTGACCTGCCAACGCCGTTTTCAGCGTTTCGGTATCTTGAGCGGCCAACTTTGCAAACGTATCTACGCCGACGGCCTTCAACGCGGCGGACATCTTCGGCCCGACCCCTTCAATCTTGGTCAGATCGTCGGGAGTGCTGGCGGGCGTTGTCGGTTGTGGCGCTTCGATGACAGGCGCTTCG
>JBMOFU010000140.1:0-10354 GCA_049318725.1 Phototrophicaceae bacterium
TGGGCGGCACGTTCTGCCAAAAACGCGCTGAACAGCCCCACCCCGCTATACAGGTCTAGCACGCGCTCGGTTCCGTTCAGCGCCAACGCCGATAAAATCAACTCTACGAGCTTGGCCGCCTGCGGCAGGTTGACCTGAAAGAAGCTCCCCGCACTGACCTTGAACGGTTTGCCCAACACCGTCAGCGTGACGAATGAATCACCCACACCTACAGAATCCAGTTCGGTATCGCCTTCGCGTTGACCTTCGCTACCCAAAATCGCGCCGCCGTCACCAAGCAATAAGCGCACGCGCTTGCCGTTTGACACATAGCGCACGTCCCACAGTTCAGGCGCGATGATGTGGCACTCGTGCAGTTCAACCTTACTGGATTTATCCGCGCCGACGAACGCCACGCCATCGGCTATGCCGTGAAAGGTCACATGGGCGCGGTAGTTCCATTGTTGCGGGCTAGGGATCGTCGGATGCACCAACGGATCGGTCAATTTGCCAATGCGTGTGAGTTGATCTTGCACGATTTGGCGTTTGAGCGTCAATTGCGTGTCATAGGCGATGTGCTGCCAATGGCATCCACCGCAGATGCCAAAGTGCGCGCAGCGCGCCGCAATCCGTGCGGGGGATGGCGTTTCGACCTCCAACAGGCGAGCGCGGGCAAACGTCTTGCGCTCTTGGGTGACCTCAATGGCAATCACTTCGTCGGGGAGCGTATAGGGGACGAAGACCGCCTTGCCGTTGGGCAAGCGACCAACGCCTTCGCCGCCGTGTGTCATGCTGGTGATCGTTACGTTATGGAGGGGCATTGAATGGACAACCCTATTTCAACAGCACACAATCGAAATTCATCACATCACAAGTGCGGTGATTGCTTCATACAATTACGGTGATTGCGAGTTCATGTTTTTGGCCTGTTTTGCGGACAAAGCAGGCCTTGTCTCTACAGGATGGAATTGCATGTCAACGGTTGTGTAGGGACGCCACCTGTGTCGTCCGTCTTTGTGGCCTTAAAATCGGTCACTAGCAATCAGGGTATATGTTCCTCCGTTTTGTCACGGCCACATATACGCCCCTACGAGATCATTACCCGCTGAAACACAACCCCACGCGGCGCGGGTTCATCCGCCGCGAGCAAGACCCCGTTGAAGGCGTCTTGCCCCACCTGCTCTAGCTCAATTGACCACTCATAGGTGGTGCCGCCGCCTATGCAACTGCTGCACCATGATGTCACTTCTTCGGCGCGGAGTTCCAAGCGGGCATCCTCAATCTGCCAGTAGCCGTGCCAGATCACCGCACCACTGTAGCGGTTTTGCACTTCGGCGTTAAAACTCCCTGCCAGCTTGAAGGTGTACACGCCTTCCCCCGTGAAATCTTCTGGGGCGTTCTGGAACTGTAAGCGCCATGTGCCGGGCAAGCGCATCTCAAACGGGTCTAGGGTCATGGCACATCCTCTGGGGGATAGTCTGGGTTCGGACGGAATACCACATAGTTAAAGCCGTTCATGCGGATGCTGGCGCTGTCGTCCACGATATAAGCGGTGGCGACGGCGTTTAAGAAGTCTTGCGGGTAGAACGCCGCCCGATAGACGATAAAGCCGAACTCTTGGTTTAGCACCATCGCATACAGTGCGTCGCCCTCGAACATGCCGTTTAGCCACAGGTTGCGTAACTGCGTCGGATTGGTCACGACTTGCTTGCCCGCCAAGAGGCTGAATGAGGCATCTTCGGTAATCACGGGTAACTCAGTTGTGCGGAGTAGCTCCACCAGTTGCCAACCTGCGGTAGCATCTTCGGGCGTGGTGAAATGCCCAATATCGGCGTAGCCGCCGACCTCACGCCCGGCGGAATCATAAAACGTCTTGGGGGCAAGGTGGCGCGGCGCATTCGGAGTAAGGTTCAGCAGTTGGGCAATCTCGCGGTAAACTGGGATGTTTGTCGGCAACTTGACGGTACTCACGCCATAGGCCAAAAATAGCGCCGGGATGAGCAACATCAATGCGGGATGCCATACCCGCTGACCTGCCAACCAGCGCCCCAATTGAAAATCCCCGCGCCAGAGCCGCGCTAAACACAGTCCGGCAAGGATGCAAGTGGCGGCAATCGTCGTGGCATAGTAGCTATCCCCTGCGCCCCATTTGCCCGCCGCGAACACGTTCGGCAACGAGAACAGGAACAACACGCTGTAGGCAGAGATCCGCTCGAAGTAGACCTCATAGGCAATGTAGATCACCGCTGGCACAATCAGCGCCCAGTGCAGTTGCCACCATACGCGCAACAGCCCTGTCATCTGGGTGGGGATGTACTCGTTGATGTTGGCGGCAATCGCCTGCTTCCACCATTCGCCGTTGCTGCCAAAATACAGCCACGCGAAGATCGCCCCGCCAACCAGCGCAAAGATCGCCCCAGCGAGGATTGCCCGTCGTGGATTGCGTACCAACAGGAAGATCAACAGCCCGACTGCCGTCCAGACCGCTAACTGCTTGGTGTAGCCCGCGCAGAGCAGCATCAATAGGCCGAGTGCAATCCCGCGCCAACGTGCCGCTGGTCGCGTTTGTGTTACTGCCCCCGCAAGGATCACCGCAGCGGCCACCTCAAACAAAATCATGCTGAAGTGCTGGCGGAACAGCGGCGCAATGTGATAGATGGTGTTGGAGCCAAGATACGCCAGCCCGCTCAAGACGGCTAACCAGCGGTTGCGCCCACCATCTCGATAGACGGCATAGCCGATCAAGCCAGCCGTCAGCGCGGTAATGAGCGAGGCCAACACGCGGGCATACCCATAGTCCACGCCGAACAGCCACATCAGCGGCACGGGGATCAAGTGGAACAGCGGCGGGTAGTTGCTGGAATAAAACGGGTAGACTTCGGTATCTTGATAGGGGAACTTGCCCTGACTGAACAGTTGCACGTCTACCAACTCGAAGCCTTCGCCTTGATCGTAGTCAAACGGGAAGTTGACCAAATTCACTGTATAGGCGATATAAACCGACAGATGAAATAGCAACAGGCCAAGCGCTAACCCCATTAGCCCCCAGAATATCCAGCGCAGAAATGGAGCTTGCGTGGTTCGCTGATTTTGTGCGCTCATGCTGGGCGCCCCCCTAACGGGATTAAGGTCGTCCCCACAAGGGCGATCACGACAAAGCTCATGGCCGTTGCCCGTTGTAGCGGGCCTAATATCGCCGGGCTGGTGAGGTAATCTAGCGCGGCTGGTTGAAAGACCGCACTGACCCCTTGTGCCTGCGCCAAGCGCAACACATCTAGCCCGAACAGCGCCGCTAGGCCGCCAACGCTGGCAAGGATCATCAACACACCCAGTTGACGCTTGGTTATCGTGTAGCTTTCCGATAGCATAATTCACCACTCATCACAGCCAATTTGATCGCGCCGTGTGAGTCTAGCGAAGAACCCGCATGTGCGAAAGTGCAACTTTTACGGGGGCATCGCGTAATAATGTCTAGTGAACCTGTGACTCCCCAACAAAACGCTATTTAGGGTGAAATTGCTCCATGACTAACTTTGATCCCCAAGAAACGCCCAAACGCGCCGACGAAGAACGCCTTTCCCGCCTGACCGGGAGTGCTTCCGCACCCGAAGATGTCGTGATTGAATACACGCAGCGCTATCAACTAGAATCCAAGCGCAAAGTTGCCCCCACGCCGCGCAGTTACAGCACGCTGCGCTTGAGCGAAGATGAACGCCTGTGGGGGGCTATCGTCCACGCTTCGGTGTGGATTACATTCCTGATGGCCTTCCCCACTGGCGGGATCAGCGTGCCGTTTGCCGTTTTTATCCCGCTGGCGATCTATCTGTTGTTCCGCAACCGCTCGGATTTTGTCGCGTTCCATGCCCTGCAAGCCTTCTCACTCCAGTTGATCTGTACAGTTGGCGCGTTAGCGGCGTTCCTGCTCACGGGTGTCGTGTGGCTGATTGGCTTGGCGCTCACCGCCGTGTTGATGATTGTGCCGATTGTCGGCTTCTTGCTATTCCTTGTCTGGATTCTTGTCGGCATCGTCTTGTCGGTGGCGCTGGCGCTGGCGCCGTTGGCAGGCTTGATCCTTGCCACGATTGCCGCTGTGCGGGTCTATAACGGCAGCGATTACCGCTACCCCTACGTTGCCGATTGGGTAGACCGTCAAATGGCGGGCGGCCTGTTGAATGCCTAGCCATGTTATACTGGTAGGTAGCCCCTAGTAGAGGAAGATCACGCTATGGAAGCCATACTCAAAACCCGCCTGACCGCTGATGACTACTATCAACTGCCCGAATACGACTCCGCGACGATGATCCAACTGATTGAAGGGGAAGTGGTTGTCAATATGGCGCCATTGCTGAAACATCAGGATATAGTTGGCAATATCTTTGTCTTCCTCAAGCAACTGATTAAGCAGATTGGCGGGCGCGTGTATATTGCCCCCGCAGAAGTCTACCTCAACACGCACAACGTCTATGAGCCGGATGTGTTCTACCTTGCGCCAGACAGCGCCGCCATCATCACCGAAAAGAACGTGATCGGCGCGCCTGACCTTGTGGTTGAAGTGCTTTCCCCCACAACCGCCAAATATGACCGCCAGACCAAATTCAACGCCTATGCAGCGGCAGGCGTGCGCGAATACTGGGTGGTAGACCCACTCCACAACACGCTAGAGGTGTGGCAGGGGCAAAGCCAAGCGTTTCACAAACTTGGCACGTATGACCCTGCCGATACCTTCACGTCCCCTGTGTTGGGCGGGCAAAGCATCCCCGTTAGCGCATTGCTGTTGATTGAGTCGGTTTGAGAGGATTACGGTAGACACATGGAAGCCATACTCAAAACCCGCCTGACCGCTGATGACTACTATCAACTGCCCGAATACGACTCCGCGACGATGATCCAACTGATTGAAGGGGAAGTGGTTGTCAATATGGCGCCATTGCTGAAACATCAGGATATAGTTGGCAATATCTTTGTCTTCCTCAAGCAACTGATTAAGCAGATTGGCGGGCGCGTGTATATTGCCCCCGCAGAAGTCTACCTCAACACGCACAACGTCTATGAGCCGGATGTGTTCTACCTTGCGCCAGACAGCGCCGCCATCATCACCGAAAAGAACGTGATCGGCGCGCCTGACCTTGTGGTTGAAGTGCTTTCCCCCACAACCGCCAAATATGACCGCCAGACCAAATTCAACGCCTATGCAGCGGCAGGCGTGCGCGAATACTGGGTGGTAGACCCACTCCACAACACGCTAGAGGTGTGGCAGGGGCAAAGCCAAGCGTTTCACAAACTTGGCACGTATGACCCTGCCGATACCTTCACGTCCCCTGTGTTGGGCGGGCAGAGCATCCCTGTTGGCGAACTGCTATCCCCTGAGCCTTAAACGCCCTACAGTTTATTTCTGCGGCGGCGCGTGCTATCCTTGCTGGCACTGTGCATGGACAAGGGATGTCTTGTCTGGAACCCATTACCCCAATCGCAAGGAAAACATGACCTATGATGAAAACACATCGCGCCGGGGAACTCCGCCCCGAACATGCCGGGCAACAAGTCACCTTAGCGGGGTGGGTCAACCGCCAACGCGATCAAGGGGGCGTGGCATTTTTTGACCTACGTGACCGTTGGGGCATTGTACAAGTAGTGACCAACCAAGAAGCCCAAACCGACGCTCACACGGTTGTCGGCCAATTGCGCCGCGAATATGTGGTGCAAGTGAAGGGAACGGTGCGCGTCCGCCCAGAAGGGACGCAAAATAGCGAATTGCCCACCGGCGACATTGAAGTGGTGGCCGAAACCATCACGATTTTGAACGCCTCTAAAACACCCCCCTTTTATATTCATTCTGACGAAGACCCGATTAAAGAAACCGAGCGGATGCGCTACCGTTACCTAGATTTGCGCCGTCCAGCCATGCAGTACAACCTGATCTTGCGCCACAAGCTGGTAAAGTTCATCCGCGACTACCTTGATGAAGCCGGCTTTGTGGAAATTGAAACGCCGATATTGTTCAAGACGACGCCAGAAGGCGCACGGGACTTCCTTGTACCAAGCCGCCTCCAGCCGGGCAAATTCTATGCCTTGCCGCAAAGCCCGCAACAACTGAAGCAATTGTTGATGGTGGCGGGCTATGAGCGTTACTTCCAGTTGGCGCGTTGCTTCCGTGATGAAGACTTGCGCGGCGACCGTCAACTAGAGTTCACCCAGCTTGACCTTGAGATGAGCTTTGTCGAGCGCGAAGACATCCTGCAATTGATGGAAGGGCTAATGCAGGCGGCGGTAGACAAACTGGTGCCAGACCGTCAAACGCTTGGTAAACCCTTCCCGCGCATCGTGTGGAAGGAAGCGATGGAAAAGTACGGTACAGACCGCCCAGACATGCGCTATACGCTGGCGGCGGTAGACATCGCTGACATTGCGCTGCAAACCGATTTTAAGGTGTTTAAGGCCAACGCCGAATCTGGCAAGCCCGTCAAGGCCATTCGTGGGGAAATCACCCGCCTGACCGAAAAACTGAGCCGCACTCAAATCAAGCAACTGGCGACCGAGCTTGAAGAACAGGTCAAGCGGGTCGGCGGTGGCGGACTAGGGTACATCCTGTTGCCAGAAGGTGATGAAGGCGTATGGGGCGCGTTGGCGAAGTGGTTCAATGAGGCACAAATTGCCGAATTGATGGCACGCACAGGGGCGCAAGCCGGCGATTTGATCTTCTTTGCGTCGGATAAGTGGGAAACCACCTGTGCCATCATTGACGTGTTGCGCCGCGAATTGGCCGAACGGCTAGACCTTGTGGGCGAAAACCGTGAGATGTTGGCCTTTACGTGGGTGATTGACTTCCCGATGTTCCTGTGGGACGAAGAAAACAAGCGCTGGGATCCGTCTCAGCATATGTTCACCATGCCTATGCCAGAAGATTTACCCTTACTGCAAACCGACCCGGGCGCAGCACGCGGCAGCCAATACGACTTGGTGTGCAACGGCTATGAAGTCGGTGGCGGCTCCATCCGCATTCATGACCGCGCCATTCAAGAGCAAATCTTCCCGTTGATCGGTCAAACGATGGAAAACGCCCGCGAGCAGTTCGGCCATATGCTCGAAGCGTTTGAGTACGGCGCGCCACCGCACGGCGGGATGGCGTGGGGGATTGACCGCCTAGCCATGCTTTTGGCGATGCAGCCGAACATCCGTGAAGTGATCGCCTTCCCGAAGGCGCAATCTGGGTCAGATTTGATGGCAAAAGCCCCCTCTTACACCGAGCCGAAGCAATTGCAAGAGCTGCACATCGAGCTAGGCAAAACTGCGCTAGAGGCCATTGCACAGGAATCCGAAAAAGATCAACCCTAACGCATGGGGGATTTTCCCTTCCCGTTAGGGCAATGCTCTGCTATAAAAAGGGATACCTGCTGTGTTTGTGATGGGCGCCTAACGTTTTGGGCCAACAAGTATCAAACCGGGGTCAAAGGTTTTGTGCGTATGTGATAGGCCTGAGCCAAGACAGAAGTGCAAGCCCGACACCCACCTGCCACAAGCAGGTTCAAAACCATACGCTCACACGGCATGGCGGGTTCTCAAAAGGACATTCAAGGGCGAACCCATTTGGGTTGGCCCTTTTATCATTGAGGGGGAAGAAACATGCCAAAAATGTATGATGAACTTGCGAAGTGGTGGCACTTACTTTCACCGCCAGAAGAATATGTTGAGGAAGCCGCCGACTTCTTGAACGTGTTTAGCGAAGTGACCGCAAGCGGCACGGCCACCTTGCTAGAACTGGGCAGCGGCGGCGGGAACAACGCCTCATTGATGAAGTCTGCATTTGCGGCGGTCACACTGGTAGAGCTTTCGCCCCAGATGTTAGCCGTCAGCCACCAGCTAAACCCAGAGTGTGAGCATCAATTGGGGGATATGCGTACTGTTCGGCTAGGGCGCACCTTTGATGCGGTGTTCATCCACGACGCGATTGACTATATGTTGACGCTAGACGACTTGCGGCAGGCCATCGAAAGCGCCTTCCTGCATTGCAAAAGCGGCGGAATGGCGCTGTTTGTCCCCGACCATGTGACCGAAACGTTCGAGCCATCCAGCGATCATGCTGGAACCGATAGCACAGATGGCAGCGGGCGCGGCATCCGTTACCTAGAGTGGACGGGGGAAGCCACAGGCAATATCTACGTGACGGATTATGCCATCATGTTGCGCGAAGGCAATCAAGTGGTTGGTGTTGAACATGACCAGCACACGCACGGCTTATTCGACCGCGAAGAATGGCTAACGCTCTTGCGCGAAGCCGGCTTTGAGGCCGACTTCGTGAGAGACAGCTATGAGCGCTTCTTGTTTATTGGCAGGAAGGCTATCGGTTAATTGCCCCCTGCGATTATCCCTCTAGGCGGTTGGCGTCATCTTCGGCCAACAGGCGCATGATCTCTGCCGTTTCAAGCGCGTCTACATACTGGAGGATGGCATCCTTCATGTAATCGCCTAATTGCGGGTGCATTTGGGCAAAGTTGGCGATAAAGTCTGGGTGGCTGGTGTACAAGTCTCCAAGCCCGCGCAAAATCTCTAGCGTGGGTTCATAAAAATAACGGATGTGCAAATGCCAGCGCCCCATCAGCGTTTGTACGTCGGGGTCTTCTGGGGCTAGGCCGCGCTGGATGGCGTCTACGATCTCGCTGTAGAGCAAGTTGCCTTCATCCATGATGTGTGCCTTCTGCTCGGCAGTATAGCTCCCCCAGTTCTGAACCGACTCTTTCACCTTGTCTGGCCCATACTCCAAACGGATTTCACGCTCATACTGCTTTTGTTGCGCGGCGTCAAACCCCTGAAACAGCTTTTTCTTGCTCATCGGCTTCCCCTGTGTAAGATGTGCAATCGTCTCGTCTACGGTGTGGATCAACGCCCGATGGCGGCTGATTTGGCGCACAAGGGCAGCCCGATGCTCCCCTAGCACAGTCACAACGTTAAAGGTCGGGTCGTCCAGCGCGGCCTTGATTTGGGCAAGCTCTAGCCCAAGCTCACGGTAAAACAAAATCTGTTGCAAGCGCAGCAGCGCCGCATCATCGTAGTAGCGGTAACCGTTTGCCCCCACCTTAGCGGGCTTGAGCAGGTCAATTTCGTCGTAGTAGTGCAAGGTACGCACGCTGACCGACGCCAGTTCCGCCAGTTCCTTGACAGTGACCATCGCCGCATTCCTTCCGCCGCATTCCGTCTATCGAACCTTCCCCATCATAAAGCCTAACGTGGCGTCAGGGTCAAGGGATTTTTTACACGAATTTCACCGCACATCCGCCTGCTTTTGTTCGCGCAAAAGCGGCCATTTGCCTATAATGCAATATGCAACGTTTGGTTCAATAATGCATATCCTTAAGGGGGAATTTGCACAATGCGGCGTATATGGACTATTCTAGGCGTGATTTTAGGCGTGGTTGTGGTTTTGGCAGGGGTGGCAGTGGGTGTCGTTTTTGCGCTTTCTAATCAGGAAATCAACACTGTCTATGACATCCCGCCCGTTGTTGCCGTAAACATCCCTAGTGATGAGGCGGCCATCACCGAAGGCGCACGGCAATATGTCGTGCGCGGCTGTGTGGACTGTCACGGTGCAGATGGCTCTGGCGGGGTGGTGGTGGATGACCCAGCACTCGGTCAGATTCACGCGGCAAACCTCACGCCCGGCGAAGGCGGCGTCGGGGAACGCTACCCGACTTCCGTCGAGTGGCAATTGGCAATCCGTCACGGGGTACATGCAGACGGCACGAGCTTCTGGATTATGCCGTCAGTGGACTATACTACCATGAGCGAAACCGACATGGGCAACTTGATTGCCTACCTACAGGGCTTAACGCCCGTGGATAACGTGATCCCTGCCAGCAGCTTAGGCCCCATTGGGCGTGTGCTGACGCTAGACGCCACCAGTGGCATCCTCTCTGCGGCAGAAATTGACCACAGCGCCGCCGAATACTCTACCGTAGCGGTAGCCGCCAGCGTGGAATATGGCGAATACCTCATCAACACCTGCAAGGGCTGTCATGGCGAAAATCTAGCCGGTCAAGCAATCCCCGGCTTCCCCATTCCGTCGCAAAACATCACCTTTGACGCCACAACGGGCATCGGCGGCTGGACATTCGACGAGTTCAAGACGGCCATGCAGACCGGAGTACAGCCAGACGGCACCGCCATCAACCCGATTATGCCGTGGGCGGCCTTTGCCCAGTTCAGTGATGTTGAACTAGAAGCGCTCTACCTCTACCTAGAGAGCCTACCGACAGTGGTTAATGGGTAACAAACCCATATCGGTTTGGGGCGGATCGTAGGGGCATGATGCATCATGCCCCATAGGCTTAAGGATTTGCTGACATTGTTTTTTGCCTGTAAAACACGGACGCCCCGGAGGGTC
>JBMOFU010000141.1:0-10351 GCA_049318725.1 Phototrophicaceae bacterium
CTTCGGCGACAGGCGCTTCGGCGACAGGCGCTTCGGCGACAGGCACTTCGGCGACAGGCACTTCGGCGACAGGCGCTTCGGCGACAGGCACTTCGGCAACAGGTTCTTCGGCGACAGGCACTTCGGCGACAGGCGCTTCGGCGACAGGCACTTCGGCAACAGGTTCTTCGGCGACAGGCGATTCGGCGACAGGCGTCACAGCTATACTGTTCGATACAGCTTCATCAGGCACTACTTCGGCCTCATTGTATCGGCGGCGCGGCGCGATAATATCTACGCCCACCCCAATGGCTGCAACGGTGAATCCAATGGCAAACGCTAATGCAATCACAAACCACCCCCATACTTGGTCAAAGTTCAAACTACCAGCAATCCAATTCATCAAGAGAAACGTTGCGACAAGGTAAGCCCCTATCGCCAAAAAGGTCGTTGTTGGGCGATTTTCCCCAGCCGTCATGGTGTTATCCAGTCTTTCAGTAGTGCTTCGGGCGATAAAACTCTATTTTCTACGATAATATCCGATATGCTGGCGAAAATCAAAAAGAGGATGTTGGTCGGGGCAATTGCATTCTAAATCTACGGTGATTGCTATGGCCTGTTTTGCGTACAAGGCAGGCATTGTCCCTACAGGATGGGGTTACATTTTAACGGTTTTGTAGGGGGCGGCACCGGTGCTGCCCATGAAACGGTGTTTAACAGCCATTTGCTAAGGGTCTGCATAAAATGAAGAATGTAATCATAGATAGCATTTAAGGTTGAAACAGCTATACTTATAGTTTGTCTAAAAATCTTTGCATTTTTCTACCCCTAAACTCTGTTACCATAGAGGGGTAAGCGACAGCACGCCATCATATTCGCGTTAGAGAAAGATTTTCTTCATGACCGTGCGTTTAACGATATTGCGTGGGCCAAGGCGGGGCGAAGTTTTTGAGTTCACCAGTGATGAAATTACCATTGGCAGTGGGCGCAATAACCATGTGGTCGTTCAAGATAACGACGTAAGCCCCATTCACTGCCGCCTGATGCGCGTCCAAGAGGACTATGACATTGAGGATATGGGGTCAAAATACGGCACATTCGTGAGCGGCCAGCAAATTCATCGCGGTTGGGTGCTTAAGAATCCCTCTATTATTGAACTTGGCGGGCAGGTTGCCGTAGAGTACCGCCTGACAGGGACGCACGAACTGGTAACCCACTCGGCCAATAATTATATCTTAGAGGCAGGCAATCGCGGCTCTCAACCGTGCCTTGTGCTGATGGAAGAAGGCACAATCCATGCCGCCTATTTGCTGCGGAGCGAAGAAATTTCGATAGGGCGTGCGCTAGGGAATGATATTGTCATTACCGCCAATGATATTAGCCGTCATCATACGCGCTTTATCTGGCAGGAGGGGCGCTTCTTGCTAGAAGATTTAGAATCGCGCAATGGGACGTTCCTCAACGGTGAACCCGTCAAAACTGTGCGGACGATGCACCGCAATGATGTGATTCGGCTTGGCGCTTCTACACAGTTGCACTACGTCTACCGCAGCGACCTGCCGCCGCAGTGGGATCCAGCCAAGACGGGCAGCAATGACTACATCCAAGGCGCTGATATGGGCTTAACGCTCCCCACTGACCAAAGGGCAACCACACTGGCAGAAGGCAACGCCCTCCATAAGGGTGAACTGAACGATCATATCTTGGTGGCCTATGCCCGCGAAGACTGGCAATCCATCGTTGCGCCGCTGGTGTTGAACTTGGGCGACGCCAAACAAAAGGTTTGGGTTGACCAATATCTGCGGCTCGGCAGTGAGGCGTGGAAGAAATCTGTTGAACAGGCTTTGATTGAGTGTTGCGTGCTGGTGATGGTGATCTCTCCGAAAGCGTTAGAATCCAGCACAGTGCATGAGCAGTACCGCTACTTTTACAACCGCGACAAGCCGATCATCATTGTAGATTACAAGCCCGTGCCAAAGATTCCGTTGCAGTTGGCAAAAGTCTCGCGGATTGCCTATGACAGCGAATCGCCGGGGAAGATGTTCCAGCAGTTGATCTTTGAACTGATGCAACATCGCGGGCGGTGCGGCGAATAAGCGTAAGATGTGAAAGTGTTGACAGAAATCACGAATTTTGGCAATTGATTTGCCTACACGCTATAATTAAACGTTGTAGGGAATTCTCTTTAAGCAACAGTTAAAAGAAGCCCTGCACGTTGCGTGATTTTTCCACAGTGTTTCTAAGGAGCCACGAATACAATGAAGCGTTTTGTAATGGCAGTATCTTTGGTTGTTGCGCTGTTGGCGCTTGGGCTTGTTCCAGCATTAGCACAGGAATCTTTAATTGACTCGGTATGCTTGGTAACCGACCAAGGGCGTGTCAATGACGGCACGTTTAACCAGTTTGCCTATGAGGGGTTAGTGCGTGCGGTTGATGATTTCAACCTCGACTCCACCTATATCGAAACCGCAGCCCAAACGGACTATGCGCCGAACATTGAAACCTGCGTCAACGAAGGCTTTGACGCCGTTGTGACAGTCGGCTTCTTGATGACCGACGCCACCTTAGCCGCCGCCACCGCCAACCCCGATGTGTACTTCATTGGCGTTGACCAATTCATTATTGATGGCCCAGCAAACATGATCGGCACACAATCCCGCGAAGACCAAATGGGCTACGCAGTGGGTGTGATGGCTGCCCTCTTGACGGAATCCAACGTGATCGGTGGCGTTTACGGCATCGAAATCCCGCCCGTGGTCAAGTTCCGTAACGGCTACGAACAGGGCATCCGTGCCACCAACCCCGACGCCGAAATTTTGGGCGTCTACATTGACAGCTTCATCGCCCCAGAGCGCGGCGCAGCCGCAGCCGAGCAATTCCTCGGTGAAGGCGCAGATGTGCTGTTCGGCGGCGGTGGTGCTACCGGTTCCGGCGGCATCGTCTTTGGCGCCCAACAAGGCATTTATGTCATTGGCGTTGACCAAGACGAATACTTCACCACCTTTGGCGCGGGCGAAACCCCCGGCGCTGAGTACATCTTCACCTCTGCGGTGAAGCGCATTGACAACGCCGTGTATAACGCCATTGAAACCCTCGTTAATGGCGGCGAAGGCTTCACCGGCGGCAGCATTTTCGTTGGCGATGTGACCAACGGCGGCGTTGGCATTGCCCCCCGTAACGACGCCAGCGAAGAAGCAGTTCCAGAAGCCATCTATGAAGCAGGCGCTGCTGCCCTGCAAGGGATGATTGACGGCACCATCGTGACCGGCGTTGACCCCGCGACCGGCGCGTTGCTCCCGAACATTGTAGACACCGCCGCCGCTGCTGGCAGCTTCACGACCTTGTTGGCTGCTGCTGAAGCCGCTGGCTTGGTAGATACGCTTGCCAACGGTGGCCCATTCACCGTGTTTGCCCCAACTGATGAAGCCTTTACCGCCGCCTTAGAAGCCCTCGGCTTGACCGCTGAAGAGCTTTTGGCAGACACCGAAACCCTAACCGCCATCTTGACCTACCATGTTGTGCCGCTGTCCTTTGAAGCGCACATCTTGGTCGGTTACGAAACCGTTCCCACCGTACAAGGTGGCGAATTGGCAATCTCGGTTCAAGACGGTGTGGTTTACGTGAACGACGCCGCAGTTGTGACCGCCAACATCTATGCTTCTAACGGCGTGATTCACGTCATTGACAGCGTGTTGTTGCCAGAATAAATCATAAGTTAGGGGCATGATGTATCATGCCCCTATAAACACAGATGTGTAGGGGCGCGGCGTGCTGCGCCCCTTTGTATTTCACCCCATCACACGAGCGTAATCGTTGCCTGCGCCGTCAAACGGCCAGCGTGTGCCGTCAGCGTGACCACCCCCGCAGTGACCCCCGCCCGCACATACACTGCCGCCTGCCCGCCGGGGGGCGTTAACGGATTTTCCCCAATAAAGCGGGCATCGCCCTGTAGCGCAAAGGTCACCGGAGACATGGCATAGGGCAATGTGTTGCCAAAGGAATCCACAAAGCGCACGGTGACGGCGGTCATGTCCATGCCGTCGGCTTGAAGCTCGTCAAAGTCGGCCACCAGTTCTAGCCGCGCTGGAACGCCGTCTTTGCTCAGGCGCTTTTCGATCACGGCTTCCCCGTTGAAGTACCCCACAATCCGCAAGTCGCCAAAGGACTGCCCCCAGATCATGGTCATGCTCATGCCGACTACGTTAAACGGCGGATGGGGTAGGTTCGGGTAGGTTTCGCGGTCTGGCAAGAAGCGGCCTAATTTTTCTGGGCCGTAGAACACTTCGATTTCGTCTACGTTGCCCAAGACCATCAACGGGTCATTGCCGCCGCCGCTACGGTCGCCCATCGTCCAGTGGGTTGCCGCTTCTAACACAATCCGTTGACGGGGGGACTGTTGGCTGGCATAGACGTATGCCGCCCACTTGGGCAAACGGAACATATCCATTACGCCGTGATAGCAAATGCGGTCACCGCTGCCAAATTCGCGGTGGGTATTGTAGTCAAAGGCGCACCAGCCAATTGCTCCCAACACGTTACGCATCCCCATTTGGCGGTCTTGGATGAAAGCGTGACGGCGGGCATGTTCGATCTTGCGTTCTTCGCCGTCGAAGGTCTTGGTCGGGAACATATGGCCGTTAAACTCGGTGACAAGGTGCGGCTGATGTTCTGGCTCGATGACCGTATTCGAGAAGTCGTTGTAGCCGAACACATCTTCAAGCATGTTGCTGGAAGGGAAAAAGCGGATTCCAGTGGTGGGGCGGGTCGCGTCGAGTTCATGGGCTAAGGCGTTGGTGCGCGTGTAGAAAACGTCGTCGTCCCAACTTTCATTGATCCGCACGCCCCACAGGATGATGCTCGGATGGTTGCGGTCACGCTCGATCATCGCACGCACATCGCGCAAGCTGATCGCCTTCCAGTCATCATCGCCAATGTGTTGCCAGCCGGGGATTTCTTCCAGCACCAACAGGCCGATCTCGTCGCAACGCTCCAAGAAGTACGGCGATTGCGGGTAGTGGCTGGTGCGGACGATGTTACAGCCCAGTTCAAACTTGACAATATCGGCGTCACGACGTTGGAGTCTTTTGGGCGCGGCAGCCCCCATGTAGGCAAAGGTCTGATGGCGGTTTAGCCCCATCAGCTTAAGGCGCTGGCCGTTGAGGTAAAAGCCGTCATTGGCCTTAAACGCAATCTCGCGGAAGCCAAAGCGCGTCGTCAAAAGGTCTAGCGCGGTCTCGTCGTGGAGCAGGGTAATCTCTGCCGTATACAGCGCCGGGCTATCCAGCGACCATAAACGCGCACCCTCTGTGGCGCTGAGTTCAAGCGTGTGTTGGCTGCGTCCAGCGGGGATGGTTAAGGGGGCGGTGAGCGTCATAAAGTCGGTTTGCGGGAACTGTACCGGGCGCACAATCACGCGGGCGGCGTATGTGACCGGCTTGTTCGTGAAGTTCTCTAGCCACAGGTCAACGCGCAGGGTCGGGGCGGTTTGCATGTGTTCGGCACTGCCGGGCGTCTGGACGTGCGTCATGCTCACATACACTGGCTCCACATAGCGCAAAAAGACATCGCGGTAGATGCCGCCAAACGTCAGGTAATCCACCACGAACCCGAACGGCGGCACATCTTGGCGCTCGGTGCTGTCTAAGTGAATTTGCAGGATGTTTTCGCTCTCTGGGTAAACGTAGTCGGTGATGTCGAAGGTGAACGGCGTATAGCCGCCCGCGTTGACGCCGATCTGCCTGCCGTTGAGGTAGACATTGCTGACCAACATTGCCCCGTCAAACTGAAGCTGTACGCGGCGGCCTTCTAACGGCTTGGGGAGCGTAAAGCGTTTGCGATAGGTGCTGATAAATTGATATTCGCTGTTATCAAAGTTGTGGTACGGCAGTTCAATATTGGTATGTGGCAGAATCACCGAAGAAAACGCGCTGTCGGGGGCGTCCAACGGCACTTGTTGCGGGGTGTAGAGCCAGTCATAGTTAAACAGCCATTCTTGGCGCATGGGTCAACAAATATCCTTTGATCTTTGGGATGTTTTCAAATTACGTCGGCCATTATAACAGCACGGTTATGGGCTTTCTACGCATAGGCTACCGCTAGTCAGGGGACGACTATACAATCGGGGGCATTCACTTTTCGGGGAAAAATCGCAGACCATCAAGGCATATGTTGAAAATGTGCTACTACAGAACTGTAAAAGCACAAGTAGGGGCAATCCTGCCCCTACAAGTCACTCGTGAGCAACGGACGCAACAGGGGGCGTCCCTACTCGTGACTCATCCCTGCTTTTACTGTCCTTACTCGTCACTGTCCTTACTCGTTACTTCCGTCTCCGCGCCAGCGGAGCGGGTCGGCGCTTGCCGCACTGGGTTCGCCATGCCAGAGAGCAATTCGGCAAAGGCCGGCAACAAGATCATGCTGCCGTTGCGCCCGGCGATCTTGACCAGTGCTTCAAGCTCGTTCATGCGTTGGATGTTCGGGTTATCCGCCAGAATTTTGGCAGTGTTGGCGCGGGCGCGGGCTGCGGCCACTTCATGGCGTGCCTTGACCAGTTCCGCACGGCCTTCACGGTCTGCGGTAACCTCTTTGAGGAAGACATCGCGCACGCTGCCGGGCAAGACAATATCGCGCACACCCACCTGCTTGAGTTCGATGCCGTAGGCGGCGGCGCTTTCTTTGACGGCGTTGAGCAACGCCACCGAAAGCGTCCCGCGTTCGCCTAGTAACGTATCAAGGTCGCGGGTGGTGACTTCATCGCGCAGCACCAACTGCAAATCTTGATAGAGTTGCTCGCTGTAGTTGTCTACACTGTTGATCGCCAGCACGGGGTCTGCAATGCGGTATTGAGCGACCAAGCTGATCCGCACTTCGATGCGGTCACTGGTGAGCATCGCTTGACCGCTGACGACATCGCTCATTTGACGGGTACTCACGGGGGTGATGTCTACTCGTTCCCAGCGCCAGTACACGTAACGCCCCGGATTCAACAGCGATTCAAACTTGCCTTCGCGGTAGAACAAGCCGCGCTCATACTCGTAGATGGTGATTTCTTTTTGGAGGCGGAAAATGCCGCTGAACTTCAAGCTGTCTGGCATAGCAACCTACGACTTTCTTGTTGTGGGTGGGGATCAAACCCCCGTGCCTACGATGACATTCATGTTGTAGGGGGTAGCCTATGTGCTGCCCCGCTTAAATTGCCTACCCAGTGATGGTACATTGCCGCAACGAGCCGAGAACACCGCGCCGTACTCATCGGGGGGCAGGGTTGAGCCAGTGTGCCTGTTCCAGCGCACTGCTGACGGTATCCCCCAGCCCACAGGCGGCTTTCTGGCGTCCCCTTGCGGGGAGATGCCCTCGGCTCCATTGTGGCAAGGGAAGGGGTACGGTGGCGCAGCCACTGTACCCCTGCGAAGCAGGGGAACCCATACGCGGAACATACTGTCCGATTGGGGTATGCCGCAGGTTCTTTTCACCTCTACAGGGTATCACAGAGTCATTGTGAACAGCAAGGGCGTTTTCACAGAATATCTGTGAACCCCTCAAGATTAGGGGTAAGGCCGACTGCATTCGCCCACCCCCCCCTTGCGAAATCACCATTCTGACCGAAAATAGAGCATATAGATTCAAGAACCCAACGCTTAAACAAGAACGGTTAACGCCATATGCCTTCTGCACTCGAAACCCTCGTCAAGATACTCAAGCTAGAGCGTGACCGAGGCTATAAAAATGATGCGGTCATCGGCGGGCTAGGTGCCTTTGCCGAAAACTGGAAGGTCAACGCCCATCAGCAGGTGCGCCAAGACGCCCAACACTTTATGGTAGATGACCTTGCCCAATTGCTGACCCAGTATGACCACATGGAAAACCGCACTGACCGCCACGAGGTCATTACCTATGCGCTGGATCGGGCGATGTTCCGCCGCGCAGACCCGCGCCCAAACTACACCCCTAGCTATGACTGGCAAACCGCCGCACCGCCAGAAGTTCCCGCTGCGCCGCCGCCTGCCCCCGCCCCCGTCGAGCCGCCCGTCCAGCCGAAGCTCCCGTTAGAAGCGCCAGAAGCCCCCAAACGTAAGCCGAAGGCCGCCCGTGCGGAATCGCCAGCGGCCACGCCAAAGACGGCGGCGACCCCGCGCAAGGCCAAGCCCACCGCCGCCCCACGCGGCAAGAAGGGGGAAGAAAGCAGCGGCGGGGAAGAAAACATCTTCCGTGAAGTGCATGACACCGAGCTAGAAATTGCATTTCGCGGTGCCGTACGCCCAGATATGCCGCCAGAACTGCGCCTGACGCGCCCGCCGCGCCGCCGCACCTATCATGATCCGCAGGCCGCCGCCGACCTGATGCACGGCCTGCGTCAGCCTGTGTCTAAAATTCGCGGTGTGGGCGATAAACTGGCCGAATTGCTGGCAAAGTTGGGCATCAATACACTAGAGGACTTGCTCTACAACCTGCCGCGCCGCTATGACGACTATACCCGCCTGTTGCCGATTGCCCGCCTAGAGCCAAACGAAGACCTGCCTGTGACGATTATCGGCACGGTCAGGACACCGCACTTACGTGCGGCGGCGGGTGGACGCAAAGACTTTGCCTGCACCTTAGACGACGGCACCGCCCGCCTACAGTTGTTGTTCTTCGGTCAACAGTGGATGCAAACCCGTGTCCGTGAAGGCGACCAGTGGGTGGTCAGCGGCAAGGTGAACATCTTCCGCAATGCGATGGGCATGTCTAACCCAGAGTGGGAGCCGCTCGACAACGAGAACTTACAAGGGCGCGGGATTGTGCCGGTCTATCCGTTGACCAAAGGCTTGAACTCGCGCCGCCTACGCAAGTTGATGCAAGAAACGGTTGGGTACTGGGCAGAGCGCATCCCAGATTACATCCCGACGTCGGTGCTTGACCGCAACGAACTGGCAGATTTAGGCTGGGCGCTGAAAAATATCCACTTTCCCGAAGGGAACGACCACCTGCTCCACGCCCAACGGCGCTTGGCGTTTGACGAACTGCTGCTGATGCAACTGGCGATTATGTCTAACCGCCGCGACTGGCAATCTGTCCGTGCTGTGCCGTTGAGCGTATGGAATGAATGGCTGGCGGAGTTCTTGCCCGCCGTGTTCCCCTACCCGTTGACACGCGCCCAACGCCGCTCAATTGACGAAATCCGCACCGATGTGGGCTTATCCGTGCCGATGAACCGCCTTGTACAAGGGGATGTCGGCTCTGGTAAAACCGCTGTGGCGATTGTGGCGCTGGCGTTTGCCTTTGCCAACGGCCAACAGGCGGCATTGATGGCACCGACCAGTATTCTGGCTGAACAGCACTTTCAGGGCGTGAGCGCTGCGCTTGCCAAGATGCCCGGTGAACCAAAGCCGCGTGTGGGCTTGCTTACAGGCGCGATGACCAAATCTGCGCGTGAAGCGACCTATGCAGGCTTGGCCGACGGTAGCATTGATGTCATCATCGGCACACACGCGCTGATTCAATCGAATGTGGCGTTTAAGCATTTGGCTGTGGCAGTGATTGATGAGCAGCATCGCTTTGGCGTGGAACAGCGCGGCGCGCTGCGCGGCAAGGGGCATAACCCGCATCTGCTGGTGATGACCGCGACGCCGATCCCGCGCACGTTGGCGCTGACGATGTACGCCGACCTTGACCTGAGCGTGATTGACGAAATGCCGCCCGGCAGAACGCCCATCCGCACGTCGATTCATCCGCCGCTGGAACGCGAAGCCTGCTATAGCTTTATCAAGGGGCAACTGAGCGTTGGGCGTCAGGCGTTTATCGTGCATCCGCTGGTCGAAGCGTCCGAAAAGGTCGAAGCCGCCTCTGCGGTAGAAGCCTACGACGCGCTACAGGTGATCTTTCATCAGCACCGCGTTGGGCTGTTGCACGGCAAGATGAAATCGGCAGAAAAAGATCAAGTGATGGCCGCCTTTGCCGCCCACGAATTTGACATCCTTGTGACCACCTCAGTGGCAGAAGTCGGGGTCAACATCCCCAACGCCAGCGTGATGATGATTGAAGGGGCAAACCGCTTCGGGCTGGCGCAGTTGCATCAGTTTCGTGGGCGGGTGGGGCGCGGGCAACACCCGGGCTACTGCCTCTTAATTCCAGACACCGTGACCGCCGAATCTGAGGCACGGTTAGAGATTATGGTCGAAACGACCGACGGCTTTGTCTTGGCGCAAAAAGACTGGGAAATGCGCGGCGCGGGTGACCTGTTGAGCATCAACCAAAGCGGCACGAACAAGCTGCAATTGGCGGCGATGTATCAGCCCGAACTGGTGGAATTGACGCTTTCAGAGGCGCGCACGCTCTACCAAGAGGATATTGATTTGGCGCGTGACGATCACGCGCTTTTGCGTCAGCGCGTGCG
>JBMOFU010000142.1:0-10343 GCA_049318725.1 Phototrophicaceae bacterium
CCCCTACTCACGGCGCAAACTGCCAGAACATGCTATAGTAGGGGCAATGGCGCGTTGCGCCGCTTCCGCCCAACTGCAAATGATTGATCTGGAGTGTCCCAGCCATGAGCGATATGCAACTCTCATTAGAAAACATCCGCAGCATCAACGATAACTCTGAAACGATTGTGCTGGTCTTCTACAAAGACCCCGGCGCCGAAACGTGGGAAAACGACACGATGAACTTTGACCGTGTGCCGTGCGTGGGCGAACTCATCAGCATGTCCCGTGAGGAGGACTGGTATGAGGTCAAGGGTGTGGTGCATATGGGCTTCCCGCTGGACTACGACGCCGAGATTTACCTCCTCCGTGTGCCAGATCGGGCGGCGTTGCGCCGCAGCTTCGGCTAATTGCATCCCCCCAACGATATAGGCCACACAGCGCCCCCTTATTTAAGATACCGATCTCGTAGGGGGCGCTCGCTATGCCAGATGTCCACAGTGTGATTGAGCAAACCTTCCAGCGCGAATCGCGGGTGGTGATTGCCGCGTTGCTTTCGACATGGTGCGACTTTGAACTGGCTGAAGACTGCCTGCAAGACGCGCTGCTAGAGGCGTTGCGGGTATGGCCGCAGCACGGCGTCCCCAACAACCCCGGCGCATGGATCATGACCACCGCCCGCCACAAAGTCATAGACCGCCTACGGCGTGCCAACACCGTGACCAAATATCTGCCGGCGCTGCACGCGCTCAACAGCTTTGAACGCCAAGCCGAAGACACGCTGGACGGCAACGACATCCCCGACGAACGCCTGAGCTTGATCTTCACCTGCTGCCATCCGTCATTGGCGCAAGACGCACAAGTGGCGCTGACACTGCAAACCGTTGTGGGGCTACCCACCGAAAGCATCGCCCGTGCGTTCTTGGTCGCGCCAACGACAATGGCGCAACGGCTCGTCCGTGCCAAGCACAAAATCCGTGACGCGGGCATCCCCTATCAAGTGCCGCCTGCCACCGTGCTTGGGGAACGGTTGGATGCGGTATTGACGGTGATCTACTTGATTTTCAACGCGGGCTATGTCGCCCCAGTCGGTGAGCGCTTGATGCAGGATGACCTGTGCGAAGAAGCCATCCGCCTAGCACGGGTGTTGCTGCACCTGTTGCGTGCCAAAACGCAACTGGGCGACCACGCCGAAACCTTAGGCTTGCTGGCGTTGATGTTGTTGCATCACGCCCGCCGCGACGCCCGTACCGATCCCGACGGACAAATGATTTTGTTAGAGCAGCAAGATCGTACCCGCTGGAACAGTGCCATGATTGCCGAAGGCGTCGCGCTGCTAGATCACGCCTTGACGCTGCAACAGCGCGGGGCATATCAGATGCAGGCGGCGATTGCCGCGCTCCACGCCGACGCCAGCGATAGCGCCAACACCGACTGGCGGCAGATCGCACTGCTCTACCGCGCCCTGCTGGAACTAAAGCCCTCCCCCGTGATTGAACTCAATTGGGCGGTGGCAATGGCAATGGCCGACGGCATCGAAAAAGGACTAGGCTTGTTCGATCACATGGCCGAACAAGACACCCTCAATGGCTACTACTTGTTCCATGCCGCCCGCGCCGATTTGCTCCGCCGCCTAGATCGGCGTGCTGAAGCGCACGCCGCCTATCATCGTGCGCTTGCCCTGTGCGACAACGCCAGCGAACGCGCCTTCCTCAGCCAACGCATTGATGAAACCGCCCCGTGACCGCTTGCCGCCAGCCTCACGGACGAGGCAAGCATCGTCCCTACAGGTCACGGATTGTAGGGGCGCCACCTGTGGCGTCCGTGAATCGGTGTTTAACAGCCCTTTGATAACGGGCTGCGTGCTGTGAAATCATTACTCATGATAAGGATTATTATCTATGGGCTATTGTTTTTGCCCCTACAACGCGGACGAGGCAGGCCTCGTCCCTACACAACGGTGTGATCTGTAGAAGCGCCACAGGTGGTATCCGCTGTGACGTGTCACAAATTGTTCGTAGCGACGCAGGGCGCTACGCCCCATAAGCACCCACGTAAGGATTTGGGGGTATTGTTTTTGCCTATAAAACGCGGACGCCCCAGTGGGGCGTCCTTACTGTTGTGACCTGTAGGGACGAGGCTTGCCTCGTCCACCGACGCTATAGGGGTACGGTACGCCATACCCCTACCCGCTACGGCTTGGTAATCACAATCGCAGAGAGCGTAACCCCTTGATTGCGGCCACCAGTGCGAGCCATCGCAATATTCAATCTGCCATCGGCACCGACGGTTATGCCATTGAATGTTCGGCTTGTCACAGGGACTTCTGCCAACACGGTGTTATTTCCCCCTACATCTGGGGTGCTATCTCCATTAACGATTACGGTAAACTGTGGACGGTTGTCTACTGTGCGGTTATCTGAGAAGTACAGCGTAATGCTATAGCCGTTGGCTTGTGGCAGATTATTGACCGTAATCGTACCGTCGTTGCTGTTACCGGTCTTCCAGCGCGTCTGAGCAATGTTGGTGTTAATGGCTGCGGGAACCCCAGTTGGCGTCGTGCCGAGCAACTCACTGGTAAAGGTACTCACCGACGTTGTTACAATTCCTGTCATTGCGCTGACATTCAACCAACCCGTGTGAGCCGTACCGCTACTGGTGGTCAAATTGATTTGATAGTTGTAGTCACACTTGTCCCCTAAAATGCCAACGCCAATCGTACCGCTTTCGGTAGGGGCGTCTTGGTTCGCTTGATCTGCATTGCTCACCGTCGGGCAATTATCTGCACCGTCAAGGTCGCCGTCGCCATCAGCATCTACATTGACGGTAAAGGTACGGGTCGTTGGCGTACCGATGGTTGTACCAGCAGCATTCTTCAGCGTAATGGTCAAGGTTTGTGAGCCACTAATCAGCGGGTAGGCCCACGTCCATGGCGAGCTGGTAGCTGCTGCGGTTGTCCATGCAGGGGAACCCGCAGTCCGTGAGATTTCTATAGAGCCGAAGTCTGTAGTACCCATATTCGTTAACACCACAATATCACGGTTACCAAGCGCCGTTACCGTAATGGCACCTCCGTTATTGATCGTCGTGCCACCCACTGTCATAGAGCTAAACGTGGGGATGCTCACGGTAAGGTTGGCCGTATAAGATGTGCCTGCACCACCGCCCGCAGACGTTTGGCTGTAGGGTGTCACCGTGAAGTTATAGGTCGTACCAGACACAAACGTAAGGTTTGTGCTGTCTCCCATATAGAAAGGCGACGTATTGTCTGGGTTAGTTACCGTGAGCGGGGTACCGCTACTGGTATGGGCAAAGTGTACGCTGGCTGTATCAGTTGTGATGGCCTCTAGCGTGTAGGTTTTGCTAGAATCCAAGGTAGCACTATTCGCCCCGTTAACGAGCGTCGTGCTACCGCTGGCAAGCGTCAGATAGGTATAAGTATTGTTCATCGGGTTGATCTCGCGGAGCCGCAAGGCGGTAATCACCGGCGGCGAGTTAACCGTGAACGTAATTGTGCGGCTTTCCAGCGGTGTACCCGTACCTGTTTCATTGTTATACAGGCTGATGACCACCTGCCCACTGCCGACCACGGGCGTAAAGGCGGCGCTTTCATAGACGCTGCTGGCCGGGGCGGTATCCAGCGTGGTGATGGGCGTAGCGCTGTTGCTCAACGTCAGTTCAAACTTCACACTGCCGATGTCTGTGTTGGGGATGGTACTGGCGGTGAATTTGGGGGTACTGCCGTACTGTGTAGTGGTGAAGGTCATCCCACTGGTGGCGGTGGCCGTTAAAGAACCCTCCAACTGGATCGCATTCAGGTTGCCGCCGATAGCAGGTCTATTGTTATACAGCCCCAGTATGTCTGCAGCGACCAGCGCCTTGTTGTAAACCGCCATCCGCAAGAACGTGCCGCTATAACTGGATGTGCCGCCCGTTTCTGCGCCGATGCCAAAGGTATAGCCCACCAACGTCCAGTTGATTAGGTTCACCCCGGCATTGGTGTTAGAAGCCACCGGATTCATGACGGTCACGATTGGCAGGATATTGTTCACATACAAAGAGGCTCTGCCAGTGGTACCGCTGCCATCGTAGGTAAACACGATATGCTGGAGTTGATTTAACGAAACACTCCCCCCTGTCACGGTGATGACCGTGCCAGTCCCCGTCCCCGTCCGCACGCTGGCAGCATAGGTGCCGCCCGTTTGCATCAAGCGGAAGTTACGGTTACTCGCATTTTGCGAGTAGGTCACCAAAACGTGATCGCCTGTTAAGGTGGTCGGGATGACCCACGCCTCAATGCTGAACTGCCTCGTCCCTGTCAGTTGGTCATAAAGTTCAGTCGCGTTCCCAGCGGTTGCAGAGCCAGTATTGTTTTGCAACAGGCCACCGCCGTTGACCCATGTCATGCCGCCTTGAATGTCGTTATTGGTCGTGCCAGTGGCGGTATTGAGGTCGGTGATCGCGTTGCCGACGTGACCTGCATCGTTAAAGTTATACAGCACAATTGGCTCATTGCGCGGTTGCACAGCATACGACACGTTAAAGGTAAGCGTCAACGGTGTGCCTCTAGTGCCAGTCGCAGATGGATTGGCCGTAGGGGTCGGTGCGGGGGTGCCGACGCCGACAGTGCCGGATAAATTCGTTTCGGGTAGATTGGTATAGGGGGTCGCCACCAGTGTGTATTCCCCGGCTAACCAGCTTGTCCGTGAAAAGCCATGTGTATTGCTATAGGTCGTCCCGTTATTGCCCTTGAGTGCGAAGGGCGCGGTGGTATCCAAGAACGTGTAGGCATAACCCGCCGGGCCGCTGACCTCAAACTTCACGCTTTGGATTGTAGTAATCAGCGCATTGTCTGCGACAGTTTCAAAGCTAACAAGGTCGGCTGGCAAAAGCTGAAGGTCGCTGCCATCAACGAAGGCCGTTGCAGAAACGGTGCCAGCGTCTACGTCCACCAACTTAACGGCAGACACCGCATTGGTTTCCGCCACATGCCGCACGGTGAAGGCTAAGGTCAGCGGCGTGCCGTCAGCTCCCCCGCCCCCAACAGCATTATACGGCGTGGCGGTGAGCGTGTAATTGCCCTCTAGCATGGTTGGGCGGCTCATTGCGCCAGCGGTGAGGTAGGGCGCTATATCGTCAATCGAGGGGGTAGCGGTGTTGCCGTTGGGGTAAGTTAAGACAAAGCGCACACTCTTGACGGTGCTGGCATTATTGACTTCTGCCAAGAAACTCAGTTGGCTGGTTGGGGTAAGGTTAATCACTTGGTTAGCGGTTAAGGCCGTCGTCGCAGCCGTGTTGGTTTGGGCATCAACCACCTTGAGGGCGGTCACAGCGAATGCCCCCCCCGTACCGTCGCCTGTACCGCCGGAATACGGTCTATTATAGAGGGCAGCCACTTCAGTGGCGCTTAAAGCCATATCGTGAATGCTAACGCGGTAGAACGTCCCTTCCCAGCCAAATGTCCCCGTGTTTGGGTAGTCGCCTAAAGTCAGGAGGTGGGCATTATTCCAAGATAGGGTTCCGGGCTGGTTGATGCCCGCCCCGATACGTTGTACGGCATTGGTTTCAGTGCCATTCACGTAGAATTTACCGCTGCCGGTTGCCGCATCTAAGGTAAAGGCCAAATGATGCGCGCCAGTAGGCATAACGAAGGCGTCGGTTGTTTCGTAGGTGCTTTGCCCAGCACTTGTCTTAAAGCGGATATAGTAACCGTTAGAGCGCTGCAACATTTCAAAGTTTGCTGCGCTTGAACTGGCAGCGTAGCTCAACAATACCCCGCCGCTACCACTCACACTGGTTGGGGAAACCCACATTTCAAGGCTGAAGGCGTTGCTGTCCGTGACGGCACTGAGGATCTCACTGGCCCCACCGCTGGCAATACTATTGCCGTTCATGGTTAAACTGCCGCCAGTCCCCCAAGTGTAAACCGTCCCTTGTAGGGTGAGGTTGGTAGTTCCGCCAGTCGCTGCGCGATCAGTGATCGTCGTCCCGCTACCTTCCGTGAAGTCATACTCTACAATGGTCGTTGAGAAGTCCCCGACGCTACACGTCGTACATATGCTGTTGGTACCGCTGTTGCTGGTGGTGTTGGCGTTGGTGCCGCCATTGGTATTGCTGTTGGTGCCGCTGTTGCTGTTAGTGCCGCTATTGCTGTTAGTGCTGCTGGTGGTGCCGCTGTTGCTGTTAGTACCACTCCCGCCAGTGTTGGATGTATTCCCAGAGCCGAGCGAATCTTTGGGCAACAGGCCAGTCACCCCCGTGATGCCATAGCGGTCTTCGCACCACTGGGCAACGTCTACTTCAAGGATGATGACATACTTCTGTTCGGTGGCGGTGGGGTCATAGATGGGTTCAACGCCGACTTCACCGTCGTTAAAGTTATAGGGTAAAGTGACATAAACCGGATTACCATCATCGTCTAGCTTGATCGGGCGGACGTTACTGGCTTCAAGCGAGCAACGCAGGCTATTAAAGACACCGCCAAGCGCGCCGCCTGTCCAGTTGTCGGGAGGGGCTAACAAGACAATGGTGCCAGCAGCGATGATGGCTACCAGTACCAAAAGTAGTGCGTACTCGGTAATACCTTGGCCGCGTTCTAAGGCCACACTGTGCCGATTGGCTGTTTTGCCATGTGTTTTCATAAGACTATGATGAACCCCTCAACCCACTTAGGAAACGAGCAATCAGACGAGGCAGACAATAAATCACCCTAATTGTGCAACAGGTTTAGGGCTTGGTCTATGATACCGCACAGTTTTCTTACAATTACGACGAATCAAACCAACAGGCTCACAACGCACCCGTTCACCCTTACCCTAAATCCCGCTCCCACAGGGCAAGGGATTTGATTTACCCCCTTCTTATTGACGCACCTTACACACAAAGCAAAAATTTGCCGACAAATCTTGCACGAGTCTGTTAGAAAAGGCCTCACGGACGAGGCAGGCCTCGTCCCTACGGGCGAAAGACTGTAGGAGCGACATCTGTGTCGCCCGTGAAACGGTGTTTAACACTCTCTTGCTAAAGGTCTGCGTAACGTGAATTATTTCTTTATAGAAGAAGGGGCGGGGGATGAGGGATAAGTAGGGGCATGATGGCACGGGGTTGATACAATCTTTCCGGGGCAGGTTGAATTTGATTTCTCATGCTGCCGATTTTCAACTATAATAATGCTCACTTTGTTTTGTCATGATTGCCCGTCTTTTGGAGCTGTAGCCCTCATGCCTGACGTAATGATTTCCTACTCCCGACGCGATGCGGCCTTTGTGCGTCGGTTGCATGATGCCTTGCAGGAACATGGGCAAGATGTCTGGGTGGATTGGCAAGATATTCCGCTTTCGGCGGACTGGTGGCAAGAGATTGCTACCGCCGTTGAACAGGCAGACACCTTTGTGTTTGTCATCAGCCCAGATTCAATGAGTTCACCGATTTGTAACCTTGAAATTGACCATGCACGCGATCATGGTAAGCGTCTCATCCCCATTTTGCACCGCGAAACTGACCTTGACGACGCCCTCACAAGCATTCAAGACAAACCCTTAGCCGACAATACGCGCAAGGTCTTGGGTGACCGCACGATGGAACAAGTGTTGCGCGAAAACTGGAACGCCGTCGCCCGCCATAATTGGATTTACTTTGTAGACGATGGCGACTTTGACCAGAGCCTAGAGCGCTTGCTCACCGCCATGCAGACCGACCTTGAGCATCTGCGCCAACATACGCGCTTGCTCACCCGTGCCGTAGAGTGGCAACAACGGGGACGCAACAAAGACTTGCTGTTAACCGGTCAAGCGCTAGATGAAGCCGAAAATTGGCTATCTAGCAGCATTGATAAAGACCCGCGCCCGACCCCACTCCATGCCGAATATATTGCAGACAGCCGCGATGAAGCCCAGCGTCGCTCACGCGCCTTGTTGACGATGGTCACGGTGGCCTTGGTGATCTCTTTGCTGCTGGCGGTGTTGGCCGGGTTCTTGGCCTTTTACGCCAACGGGCAACGCGCTTTAGCCAACGACAACGCACAGATTGCCGACGAACAGCGCGAAATTGCGCTATCCAACGCCTATGAAGCCCAAAGTTTGTTGTGGGCGAACAACGCGCTGGCGTTACAAAACGGAGACACCCCGCTTGCGATTACGCTGGCGCTAGAGGCCGTGCGCGTGCCGAACCCGCCGCCCCTTGCCAAACGCACGTTGGCAGAGGTCGCCTTTGCTGCTGGGCCCATCCGCCGCATTGCCACCGATATTGAAAATGGGTCGGCGGCGGTCAACGCCGTCGCCATTAGCCCCGATGGGCGCTTTGTCGCCACTGGGCTTTCAGACAGCAATGTATTTGTTTGGGCGCTGGAAAGCGGCGAAATCACGCTGTTCTTTGGCGATCATCGCCTGCCCGTGACGGCCTTAGCCTATCTTCCAGATGGCAGCGCCATCCTTTCAGCGGCTTCTAACGAGCTGTATTTGTTCAGCACCGAAGGCGGCGCCATTCTGCGCCAATTGCGGCATCCGGGCGGGGTGATTGTCAACGCGGTGGCCGTCAGTCCAGATGGCACGCAGGCGCTTTCCGGCGCGGGGGATGGCTCTTTGGTGCTGTGGGACTTAGAAACGGGCGGGACAATCGGCCAGATTGAAGCGCACTCTGATGCAGTGACAGCGGTGGCCTTTAGCAATGATGGCCGCTTGGCTTTTTCTGCCAGTGTGGACGATACCGTGCAGGTGTGGAACTTGGCCGACGGCACGCTGATTCAAACCTTACGGGTGCCGGGCGACGATTTGCTGGCGCTCACGGTCAACCCAAACACCACAGAAATCATCGTTGGGTTGCGCTTAGGCGGCTTAATCCGCTGGAATTACGTCACGACCGAAACGATGGCCTTTGGGACGGTGAGCTTATACACCCACAGCGGGGCGGTGAACAGTGTGGCGTATAATCCGTCGGGGTCTTGGGTGATTTCTGGCGGGGAAGATCAACGGGTGATTGTGTGGGACGTTGCCACAGGCGCGGCGATCCAACTGTTTGAAACCCATCAAGGCGCGGTCAATGGCGTAGCGTTCTCTCCAGATGGCCGCACCGCCCTTTCTGGCGGGGATGATAACTTTGTCTATTGGTGGAACACCGTCCCGTCAGAAGTTGACCGCGTGTTAGCCCAAAACCGCCTGCGTGATGAACTGAAAGACAATATCCTCAGCACCGCCTATGACCCGACCGGCAATTTCTTGCTGGCAACCGACTTGTACACCCACTTGGTACTGTATAACACCAACACAGGCCGCACCCAACGCATCTACCAAGAAGGCCCCAGAGCCAGCGCCCATACCGACGCGATTAACACCATTGCCTTCAATCCGGACGGCACACGCTTTGTCACAGGGGGCGACGATAACCGTTTGCTGGTGTGGGATACCGCCAGCGGTCAAATCCTTGCGCGCTATGAAGGGCATACCAGCGGGGTATCGGTGGCAATGTTTAGTCCCGATGGCACACAGGTCTTATCTGGCGATCAAGACGGCGTGGTTCACCTGTGGGATGCCAACACTGGCGCGCTGATTTACGCCCTGAGCAAAGACGAGACAACCACTCACCGCGGCGAAGTGCGTAGCCTTGCTTTTAGTCCAAACGGCAATGTGGCGATTTCTGGCGCACGCAGCGTGTTTGCGTGGGATTTAAGCAACGGCACATTGCTGGCGGAATATACCGGCCATACGCGGCGGGTGATCGCGCTGGCGTATTCTGACGACTTCACCAAAGTCTATTCGGCGTCTGACGATGACACCTTGATCGTGTGGGATGTCATCAACCATCAAATGATTGCCAGCTATAACCTTGCCATTGACAGTGGCGAGCGCAGCGTCAACGCCGTGGCCTTTCATCCAGACACGCAACGGGCGCTCATTGGGCGCACAACGGGGGCTTTTGAAGTGTGGGATTTAGTAGAAGGGCGCATCTTGGCATCCTTTACCGTGCCAGATGCCGCTTCTGCCCGCCAGATTATCACCACCGTCTCGTTTGCGCCGGATGGTCAATTGGCAGCAGTGGGAACCCGTGACGGAACACTACTCACGGTGCGGACGTTCACCCTAGACCGTTTGATTGAGTGGACGGAACAGAACCGTTTCATCCGTGAGTTGAGTTGCCAAGAACGCGATACCTTCAACATTGCGCCGTTGTGCGAAGTACAACAAGCGGTACTGGTAGATGCAGCGGCGGTGCTTCAGCCCACAAGCACACCCTGATTACAGGGCAATTGTTTCACACACGGGATATTATCGGATAATGTACGAATTTGTAGGGGCATGATATATCATGCCCCTACGGGTGACAACGGTTCTGTAGGGGCGCAGCGTGCTGCGCCCCTATACATAAACCGC
>JBMOFU010000143.1:0-10258 GCA_049318725.1 Phototrophicaceae bacterium
ACAGGCAACATGCCAGCTTCGTTCATGTCGCCGCGAATGTCCAGTTGGGCGTTGTCTATCGGTGCGCCGTCTGCATCGCGTAGCGTAATCTGCAAGGTCGTTTCACCTACCGTGGCTGGCAGGTTAACAATCTCTAGCGACATCTGCACGCCAGCGGCCACGCTCGCGCCCCCCCGACACCCCACCAAGACCATACACAGCAGCAGCACCCCTACATGGCGAAGGGCGCCATAGTGTGCGCCCCTCCCCGTTACAGTGTTGCGCGCCATTAGTTCTTGAATGTGGTTTCGAGGGTGATTTCTGGCACACCCGCCAATGCAGCGCTGATGATGCAGTTGGCGCGGGCGGCTTCGGCCAATTCATGGAACTTGGCTTCATCAATCCCCGGCACAGTGGCATCCAAGACCAGCACAATCTTGCTGATGTAAGAGCCGCCGCCTTCTGGCTTGGGCGTGAGGTGAACATTGGCTTCGGCCTGCACATAATCGGCAGGGGTATTGTTCCGTTCTAAGCTGGCATTCAACGCCATAGCGAAACAGCCTGCGTGGGCTGCACCGAGCAATTCTTCTGGGTTCGTCCCCATACCGCCTTCAAAGCGCCCAGTGAATGAGTAGGCGGTGTTGCTCAATACGCCGCTCTCTAGGGTGATAGCGCCGCTGCCAGTCTTGAGGCCGCCTTGCCAACGGGCGGTTGCTTTGCGTACTGCCATGTGATGTCTCTCCTGTAGGTAATCTACGATGAACGCCTTCGCGTGGGGTTGATGTTACCAAGTCTGGTGCGTTGGCCGTAGGGTGACTCATTGCTTATTCATGTTGGCGCAGGTTTCAGCCAAAATAAGGGTATAATAATGGGGGATCACGGAGCCAAAAGGATGAACCGATATGAGCGAGCAAAACTGGGTCATCACCGTCAACGTGGCCGAATTGCTAGATGAAGAATACCTTGCCAAGCTCCACGAACACATGGCGGCCATTGGCAAAACGTTGCCAGAGGTCATCCAAGATGGCCTATACATCTATGTGGACAGGATTGGCATCGAACATCCCGACGACACGCCCGACGACCAAGTTTTAGAAGGTCTGCGGCAAGGCTTGCTCGATGCGTTTGCAGGCCGTACCCAAGACGCCGATGAAGTGCTAGAACGGCTGCGGTCACGGCGAGCTGAGGTCGCTGAACATGGCGATTAGGGTCATATTTTCTGACGATTTTGTTAGTGATCTTGAGCGCCTTGATCGAAAATTCCCAAGTGTCGAATTTCAAGTATCTCAGGTTGTTAATGCGCTTAAAGACGACCAGCGTCCGGGGGATCGAATCCCCAATGTCGGTTATGAAGCCTCACGGACGAGGCAGGCCTCGTCCCTACAATCAATGTTATGTAGGGGCGACACAGGTGTCGCCCGTGAAACGGTATTTAACATCCACTTGCTAACAGTCTGCATAAAGTGAATTAGCAGATCAAATTATTCTGATAGCGGTTCTAAGAACCCAGAATAGCCCTTTTCCCCTTCCCTGCACCTGAAAGGCACTATAGATCATGTCCTCCGCGATGATTAACCAAGCCATCGAAGCCCAAGAAACCAAAAACGGCGAGTTTCTTGCCAAGCGCAATGTGGTGGGGCTAGGCGTCGGGTTCAAGAATCAACTCGGTGAAAACACAGGTCAGGCGTCGGTGGTGGTACTCGTCCAGCAGAAGCTACCGCTGGCCGGGCTGCAAGCCGAAGATATGATCCCCAAAGAGATTGACGGGATGCCCACCGATGTGGTCGAAGTCGGTTTCCTGCGGGCGCAGCGCAACGCCCGTGAGCGATTCCGCCCCATCATCCAGCCGGGGATCAGCGCCGCCCACTATCGCGTTGGCGCCGGAACCATTGGCGCAGTAGTACGCCACCGTCAAACAGGGGAACGGTTTTTGCTGTCTAACAACCATGTGTTTGCCAACAGCAACGACGCCGTGATTGGCGATGAAATCCTACAGCCCGGCTCAGTGGATGGCGGCTTACGTCCAGCAGACATCATCGCACGCCTTGCCGAGTTCCGCGCACTGGCCTACATCGAGGATGCCGCCACGACGATCCCTACTACACCGACCACACCCACTACGCCAACCACACCGACCACACCCACTACCCCTAGCACCCCAACCACCAGCAAGACATGGCTTGACGCGCTGGTGGAGTTTATCAATTGGCTGGCAAAACTCACTGGGTCTGAGCGACGGGCGCAGGCGGTATCTTTAGCGGCCTACAGCGTTGGCGCCAACAGCGCAATGGGGCTAGGCGGTTCCCCGTCAGAAGTGCCGTACATCGCGCTTGCAACCCTCGATAACTTGTTGGACGCCGCCCTTGCCCGCCCTACCAACCCTAACCTGCTCAGTGAGGATGTGTTAAACGTCGGGCGCGTGAGCGGAACCAAACCCGCAACGTTGGGGATGAGCGTCGGCAAGAGTGGCCGCACCACCGGCTACACTGAAGGGCGGATCACGCTACTCAACGCAACCGTCAACGTGCAGTATGAAACGGTGCGCGGCACACGCACGGCGCGCTTTGTCAACCAAGTGATTACGACCGGCATGAGCAAGAGCGGCGATTCCGGCTCGTTGCTCTTTGACCCTAGTGACCGCAAAGCTGTTGGGCTACTGTTTGCTGGCAGCGAATTTGCTACCATTTTCACCCCAATTGACCGTGTATTGAGCCTGTTCAATGTGGAGATTGTATAGTCATGGACGAACAACTGGACAGCATCACAATAGTGCAGATCAAATATACCGACATGCTCATGCGGAAGCCTAATGTCATCGGGGTGGCAGTGGGCTACATCCAAGAGCGCGGGATCATGCTGGATGAACGAGGGCTGGTCGTGCTGGTCAGCCGCAAATTGCCCGAAAGCCAAATCCCACCCAAAGACCGCATCCCCAGCGAATTAGAGGGCGTGCGTGTGGACGTGCAAGAAATTGGTATTTTCAAGGCGTAAGGCGCGTTAACGCAAATTGAATTCTATGCGGGCGACGGTTTCTTCCCCGATGAACAGCACCAGCGCATACTCCCCGGCGGGATAGGCACCGTCAGGATGGCGCACGGCCAAATGTTGTTCGCCAGTAGCGCCCCATCCCCAAGATTCGCGCTCGGTCTGGATCGGTTGCTGGTTGTAGTACAAAATCCGTGACCAGAGCGCGCCTAACGGCATGTCGTGATAGTGCAAGGCAAAGTAGAGCGTTTCACCGCCTGCGGGCAACGTGATCGGCGGGGTGTGAACAACCGTCTGGTTAGGATCAGCAGCGATGCCGTCCAGCGTCAAGCGAGGGAATCCGTTGGGCGCAACAGGCGTTAGGGCAGCGGGAACGGTTGGGGTAGAAAGGTAGGCAAGGGCAATCCCCGTTAGGTTGTAGGGGTTGCTCGGCGGGAAGAACCAATCTTGCAGGCCGAAGGCAAAAATCAGCGAAAAACTTACCCCCGTCACCACCGCAAGCGTGATAATGGCGCTAAGGCTCACCCCCAATAAGCGGCTGGCGTGTTTGCCCGCCGTATGACGCGCGCGCCACACTTCAGCAAAGCGTTGACGGCGTAGCGCAAACAACGCTAGGCCAAACACAACCAATGTCAGCGCCCACAAGCCCGCAATCAGGTAAGGATAGTAGCGTAGGTACACGGTAAATTGTCGCACGGCGTCTAAAACTGGAATCCGTTACGGTAGCGGATGATTTTGCGCTCATAGCCAATCGTGAAGGCTTTCAGGCGGCGCTCTAACTCTAGCCAGCGGTCACTGGCTAACACGCTGTGGAGCGTTGCAAGGTCTTCCGCCACATATTCCACCATCCGCACCGGATAGTTGCCATAGGCGGTATGCCACGCCTCGGTAACATACACACCCATCTCGTTGAGCGACGGCACAAACTCGCTGACGACATAGCGGTAATAAATCGAGTGCATCCCGTTCTTGATGTCATAGCTCAACAGCATTTTGTAGCGTGGGGTAATGGGCAGTGCAGAGAACATAAGCGTTCGCCTTCTCACATAAACGTCGCTTCATTCTAACCTGCTCTCTGTGAAGCGTCAAAGCGCAGGCGATGAAAACTCCAGCACCCATACGTCGTCCTGCGAATTAGAGTACCTATGCCAATGTGTAGGCGAAGATCATCGTTGTCGGTCTAAGCAGTTTTTACGCGACGGGCGCTGGCAATCTCCCCCGCCTCAAGCGAGCGAATCTGCCGTGGATAGACAGACGCCAACGCCACTAATTCGCCTGTTAAGGTGACGAACTCAACCTCATATCCCTGATGGTTGCCATAGACATGAACAATCATCCCTAAGTCTCCTACCTTCAGATCATATTCCGGTAAATCGTCAATCAGTGCAACGCGCTCTAGCTCATTGAACATTCCACATGTTCCTTTCATTGCTACAGAGGATAGGCACTCACAAGACGGGGAGTGTTTCCGCCTTCATCAATAATCCAAACTACACGTACCGCTGGATTTCGACCATCCGGTGTATTCAGACGACCCTCCACAACATAGTGGATACCAAATGGAGGTCGCGGCACGATATTATTAACTTCATGGTCAACAGCATGTTGGCGTAAAGCAGAGGCCATCACTTCCCATTGGGCAACCGTAAAACCAAATCCCAAGAAAAAACGCGCTTTGGCTTTGCCATTCTCACTCTCAAGATTCAGCAGGTAAGATACGATCTTTGCTTGCGTGACAACAGCATCTGCATAGTTTGGTAACTTCATACTACCTCACTTACTGCCATTATACCCTAAACTGACTTGCCGTTCCCGCCGCGCCTTATAACCGATGAGGGGAGCGTGAACGGCTGGAAGGCGGGCGCTAAATCTGTGGGGTTGCCGGCGGCGTCGCGGGCAAAGCGCCATGTCGTGACCATCTGCCAGAGCGGTTTGCCGTACTCGCCAACCGCAATCGCGTCCAGCGCGCTGTAGGTACGTTCATCGTAGAGCAACGCCTGCGTCATATCATCATCTGTTACGCCAAAGCGTGCGGCCAAGCGATTCACCGCATCAGCGGCGCTGGCGGCGTGCGTGCCGTCGTCCAACACAAACACGTAATCTGGCTCGCCGCGCAACGGCTCAATCAGGATGTGCGCGCCTAACTCAGAAATCCCCTTGAGTTCAGAGTGCAGGCAGGTGACTGGGTTCAACCCCTCACGGGTGATGATGGTGCGCATGATGGTGCGGTCTTGCTGGCAATGGAGCATTTCTTCTAATAGCAAAAAGGCAGGTGGGCGGTAGCCGCGTTGCGGATGCTGCTTAATGTAGATAAAGCGCCCAAAGTGTTTGAGGGCTGCCCCACGATGCGGCGTAGAGACACTGCCGAAGCGTGTCGTCACCAAGAGCGTTTGTACCTGCGCCAACGTCAACGTTTCGGCACGGATCAGCTTGCGTGCGATCAACGCGCTGCCGTTGGCGGCTAACACCTCTGGCAAGGTATTGACCACAATGAATTGCGGCACAAACGGCAATTGCGGGAACGACCCCGCGTGTGCGCTGAAGGCGTCCACGATGGTTGTATTGAGGTAGTCTACATCCGCAGGCGTAATCAGTGGTGTGACAAATGGCGGCAAATAGACGGCGTAATCGAGTGGGGGCATGAATTGCCCCCACATCCCACCTAGCGCCAGCGCGCCTATATGCTGAAGGAATCCGCGACGGTTCACCGGGGTTAGGCCTGCATGTACAGCCTACCGCCGAACTCCTCGACCAATAGGTTATCGTAGTCGTCGGCGTAGCCCGCAATCTTGGTGATAATGTCGTTGGCCTCTACTGCGTCTAAGCCCTCTAGCGGGCGCTCTGAAAACATATAGATGACATCGCCATGCACACCAAAACACGCGCTGGTCAACTGGAGGTTGAGTTCCAACAGGCGGCGGTACAGCGGCAGGGTGGCGGTTTTGGGCAGATGCAGCAACGGAGAAAGCACCTGCAAATAGCCGATTTCTTCCTGCTGCGCCAAATAAATTTCGATCATGGCAGAGCCACGCCGAAAGCTCCAGCCATAGCCGGCTTGCGTGTTCATGCGAATGTCCTTCGCAGGCAGGCCAATTTCGATCAGGATATGCTCAATCACGGCGGCGTGTTGCTCTACCGTCAACTCCTGCTTTTCCTCGACTTGCGGCACTTCAGGTTCTTCTTCTTTTTTCGGGCGGTTGCCAAATCCAAATAGCACGGGCGATAGCTCCTCAACTCAGTAGTTTAATCACATATAACGTAGGGGGCGATGTATCACCCCTTGCACATTAATCATTCACCTGACGCACGAAACAAGCATTTACCGAAAAATCTTGCACAGGTCTGTTAGAACGGGTTGCACGGACGAGGCAGGCCTCGTCCCTACAGATAATGGATTGTAGGGGCGACACCTGTGTCGCCCATGAAGCGGTGTTTAACAGCCATTTGCAAACGGTCTGCGTAAGGTGAGTTAATCGTCAGCATCATCGTAGTACAGCGCGCCACGGGGGTGCGGATGACGCGGGATTTTTTCGTATTGCGGGAACAACGCGCCGCATGTTTCACAGTAATACAGGCCATCTGACCCGGCCTTGCTCAAGCTGCCACAACTGCCGCAATAGAGCGCGTTGGGCATCCGGCGCAGTTCGGCGTAGTATTCTTCTACCTTGCGGCGGATCATCGTCACATGCAGGCCATACCAATAGCCAGAGTTCTTGCCCGCGTTGCGCGTGAGCATTCCGACCAAATCGCCTTTGAACTCCCCCGGTCGCTGATCCATAATCGGCGCGCCGATAAACGCGGGGGTCACATTTTCTTCGCTAAAGGTGGTGACAAACCAGCCTTCTGGCAATGGGCGCTTGACCGGGCGCACCATCCCTAAGGCTTCTGCTTCGGTATAGTCATCGGCAATCAGCGGGGTTTCTGGCGCAATAGCGTTCTCTAACGTCATATCGCGGATGTACGGCACAGTCAACTGGGTGCGGATGAGTGCAAGGTCATACTCTGGGAAGGAACGCACGACCTTACCGATAAAGCGCTGTTTATCGCGTGAGATCAGCTTGACTTCTGTCGCCGTCCCCACAATGAAGCGTGTAGTTGCCATCAACCCGTCACGCACCATCAAGAAGGCCGTCCCTTGCCCGTTGGGGCCACCCTCTACCCCGAACTCCCACAGGCGCGGCGTTTCCACGCCAGCGGTGTTGGGCGGCGTGCCGTAGGGCGTCAGTGTGCCGGGCGGTTTGGTGGCGCTCGGCGCCGGGGGCAACGTCAACGATGGCGCGGCGGGGGCAGCAGGTGCGGCGGGAGCAGCAGGCGGTGGTGGGGCAGCAGCGGCCTTTTGTTGGGCGATCAACGCCTGCAAGCGTGCGCCAATATCGCTGTTGGTCGGGTCGGCTTGGGTAGCAGCTTGGTAGCACTGCACCTTAAAGCCCAAATCGGGATGGGTTTCTGCCAGCCACATCAGCGCCACAGCACGCGGATGACCCAGCACTTCTGGGCTGTTGAGGCCAGTACGGATCAGTTGTTCGCCTTGTGGGAGGTTGCCCGCTTGGATGGCGGCAACCCCCTGATTAATCAGGTCAAGTGACATAAGCGACCTATAAAACTATGTGGTTGCGTTGGATATTGGCGCCATTATAGCGCGGTGCTGGCCGATTGGCGAAAAGTCACCAAAGGCGTTTCACCGCATAGGCATCAAAGATAGCATCTACTCCAAGAATCGAGAGTCCTTCGGTTTTCGCTTGGGCAACAATTAAACGATCAAACGGGTCACGATGGTGAAATGGCAGATTTGCCACTGTATTAAGGTGCATCACCGTGATACCAAGCAAAGTAATATCGTTCTCATGCAGTTGTTGGCTGATAAAATCTGATAAGGGTAGCGGCGCTTTGAGTTTTCCTAAACTGACCTTGATGGCAATTTCCCACAGGCTTGCAATGCTGATGTAGATCGTGTGGTCAGGATGTTCAATAACTTCCCTTGCCGTAGCGCTTAATTGATCGTTGTCATTCACAAACCACAGAAATGTATGCGTGTCTAACAGATAATCCATTAGGTATACTCGTCAAAATCGCTGAGGGGAGAGTCAAAATCGGCAGCCATTTCAATTTGCCCCTTTGCGCTCCCGGCTTTGCGGGGCTTCTTTGGGGTTGGTATAGGAACAAGCTGAACCGCCTGATGGGTATTGCCATCGTAGATCAGCACCACATTGCCATGCTGTGCTTCCGCAATCAATTGCTCAAGTTGAAGTTGCGCTTCTTGTAAGCTGTAACGAATCATGGGAACACCTCTTACTTGCACTGCGTTTGATGATAGCCTAGTTGCTACTCGGCGGCCTTGCGCTGGATCACGAACATCACCCGTCCGTTGTAGGGCAGTTTGGTGGCTTCCTCTACGGTAAAGTACTCTAGCAATGCCGCCTGTAGTCCGGCCTCAGAGTAGTCGTCTGGCAGGGCATCGCCTGCGGTGAGGACAGCCAGCGCCATCGGGTCAGTCGGCGGGATGTATTCAACTATTGCCCATTCACTGAGTCGGGCAAGCCACTCTGCAATCATCGCCAACGGGATTTTTGCCCCTAGCGCCAAGCGTGGCAGACCGTCCAATAACAAAATGAGGTTGGCGTTTGACCGCCCAATAATCGAAAGCCGCTCACGGTTCAACCATCCCGTGCCGGGTGTCGGGCTGGAAAAATCCACCCACAGCGGCAACACCCCTACCGTATTATTGAGTTGCACATCACGGTAGAGCGCTTCAGCGTTGTCGGGGTTGGCGCTCAAGGCCAACACCTGCGCCCCCCCAGAGGCCGCCAAACGGGCATACGACCCATCGCCAGCATGGACATCCCACACCACATTCGGCGTGAGCGTGGTCAACCAGCGCTTCACGATGGATTCGCGTAATTGGGCGCTGGCATTGTCGTAGGTCGTCGTTTGTGTGCTGCGCGGGAAGGGCGTCACTTTGGTCTTGAGATTATTCACGATGTCTAGCAAGTCATGGATCAAGGTCAGCGGGGGGATATTGACCGGATCGAAGGTGGCGCGGGCAGAAACGCGCAAATGTGTGGTTAAACCGATATGGGTCAAGGTGCGCGTCGGCAAAATCCCACTGACGACCTCTAGCGGGACGCCATCTGGGTAGATTTGCAACAGGTTCACCATCCGTACATCCAACGTGGCGGACAACGCCAACGGCGCTAACACTGTGCCGATGAAGCGCTCATAGCCACGCCAACCGCGCGCGCCAGCGATCTCAAACGCCAGCGGGTTCGTCCACAGCGCCGTACCGTTGATGAACTGCACACCAAACGGACTTGCGTCCACCAGCGACAATCCGTTTTCTTCAGCAAAGGCCGCCACATGCAAAATCGTGCGGGCTGCCGCTTGAAATTGGCTAAAGCTCCACTCGTAGGGGTAGCTGATAAACGGCAACGGGCGCTGTAACAGCACGCGGTAGGCTTCTTCGGTGAGGGCTTGCTTGAGGCCGCTTTCCTTAAAGCCGAGCATCAGGCCCGCCTTGACCAATTCACGGTAGACGCCTTCATCCTGAAGGGCGTCATACACGGCGCTGTACGGGCGGTTGATTTGCCAGTAAGTGCGTTCTTGACGCAAGAAGGCAAAGCCAGCAACCGTGCGGAAGATGCTCAACAGCGGGTGGGGAACTGGAATTTTCACAAAAATACCTCGTTTGATGGTCGGGTTATGCTATGCTATAAGCTGTTGAAAGTCGTTATATGGGGACGATTATACCATGCAAGCGGACGTGCAAACGGCAGTTTACAAGCAGTTGGTAGCGCTGGTGAAGGGCAACCTGCCCGATGACTTTGAGGTGATTGAAGCGTCGGGGCGGATAGACATTAACACGCGCAAGCCTGCTGAAGTGAACGGGAAGCGCTACCCGAACCTCAATTTGGTGAGTGTGGTGGTTCAAAAAGGGCATGTGGGCTTCTACTACTTTCCAATCTATATTGAGCCAAGCATGGCCGATGGCCTGTCTGCGCCGCTGGCGAAGATGCTCAAGGGCAAAACCTGCTTTCACTGCAAAAAGCCGCTCACGCCAGAGCTGGAACAAGAAATTATTGGGCTGTTAGCCAGCGGTGTAAGCATGTATCGCGGCAACGGCTGGCTTTAAGGGGCGGCATGTCTAAGTATCTCGACGCCTTTTTAGAGGCGCTCCATGCACGGCAAAAGGTCAAGGTGATTGTCAAGCGCAAGGGCAAGCCCACGCCGCTCTTGGCAACCTGCGCCCCGCTAGACTACGGCGCGCGTGAATCGGCGTCCAATGATGAAGCGGCCTGCT